>CAJUQM010000003.1 GCA_910588005.1 uncultured Oscillibacter sp. | reverse complement strand
CACCGGAATAGCCCGGTGGGCCGGTTTTCTCTGTCTGTGGGCAAATATGTGGTCAGAGAGTAAACACCCTTGATGGACAGGCGAAAGGAGTTGCGGAAATGGCAGGTTTGAAACAGATAATGGAGATTTTCATGACCATAAATCAGCCCTTATCCTCAGAGCAGCGTGTGCGCTGGTACATACAAAGAAAAGCCCTTGAAATCATGCGATTCCAAGGGCTTTTGGTCCGAGATGGGAGACTCGAACTCCCGACCTGATGGTCCCAAACCACCCGCGCTACCAACTGCGCTAATCCCGGATATGAAGTTTTCAATTGTGGTCAAACATGTGGTCAACGCCGATTTTTGGCCAGTTACCGGCGAGGGGAAAACTGCTGTTGTTCCGTGTGTCCCAAGGGCTTCCGGGCTTTCCGAGTGCTGCGGCCCGAACCCGGGCCTCCTGCTCCCAAACCACCCGCGCTACCAACTGCGCTAATCCCGGCCATTTGATTTTGTCCATTGGCTGTTGAGACTGCTCTCCATATACTGTGATAGAGGTGAGGCCGCATCGCAACATACCGGCCATTCCTGTCAGTATTTTGGGCAATCCCAACAGTTCCACTCAAATGGAGATGAAGAGCACCTCATCTTGTTCTATTTTACAGATTTTCCGTTCAAAGTCAAGTTGGAGAGGAGGATTATTTTTTCATATCTTCCAGGCGGCACAGTTTTGTGCCTGCCAAGGCCACGGCAAATACAAACCAGAAGATCACCATCACTCTGGGATAATTCCAGAGATAATCTGCCAGACCGCAGACCATGGCGCCGCAGAGGGCCGCAGCGGAGGCACAGGTGATGGTACGGGCGGCGGAGTTCTGGCAGCGGCGGACGGTGCGGGCCGCCTGCTTGATATTCCACAGCATCGCCCCAATGAAGCTGACAACGCCCACGATTCCCGTTTGGAGCCATACCTCCAGGTAAAAGTTGTGGGAGTGCACGTAGGGGAAGTCGGCATGATAGAGGTTCCAGTCGGCAATGAATACCTTGGGCACGGCTGTGCCCAATCCTACGCCCCGGACCGGACGGCTGGCGATCACCGCAATGGCCGCTCGAAGGGTGGGCAGCCGGTTCATCGTAGAGGAGTCCGAGAAATTGCCGATGGTGAGGATCCGGTTCCAGATGGTGGTGGGAAGCAGGGGGATGCACAATACACACAGCACCCCACACAACGGAATCAGCTTGGGCCGCCATAAGAACACCATCACCGCCATGGCACAGGCGATCCCCACCCAGCTGGCCCGGGAGTAGGTCATGCCCAGAGCGGCTACGCCCACTACCAGAGTGCCGCCGGCAAGCAGCTTGCTGTAAAGGTGCTTGGAGCAGAGAATCAGGGCCAGCACCAGCGGCAGCAGTAAAATCAGCACCTCAGCAAAGGTGTTGGCGTTGTCGAAGAAGGAGTCCACCCGGCCGGGCATTCCGGCGTTGACCTTCAGATCCACATTGGAGCGGTTTACCTCCACGCCCTGGATCCGCTGGTAGACGCCGTAGAGCGAGGATACCAGCACGCAGACACCGCCTCCGGCGGCCAGCCGCTTTAAATCCTCCACATGGCGGACGGCGCTGACAGTGACCACCACGCAGAGGGCGGCGGAGATATGGTAGAACAAAAAGCGCAGGGACAAGGAGGGGGCATAGGAGGAAAATACACTCAGAGTCACAGCGCCAAACAGCACGACGGGGTAAAAGCCCACTGTCGTGATATCCAGCTGAAAGTCCGCCCGGCGCATGGAACCGGCGTAAAATAGGACCAGAAGCAGCGAAAAGCCCATGAGGCTGTAGGCATTGTTCCAGTAAGCAAAGGGGATGATCCAGAGCAGCATGATCAGCCAGGACTGGGCCACAGCGGTCTCCTCGCCCATGGCGAAGGCCAGACGGGCGAAAAAGCTGTCCTCAAAGGTTGCCGGAAGGGCGGCATACAGCTTGTGCAGCAGAACGCCCGGCGTGTTCGCCAGAGACGACAGCAGACGGCACAGGCGGCTGCCCGCCCAGGCGCGGGCAGCCACGCCCTCCCGGCACAGGGGGCGGAGAACGGCGCTTCCGTCGATCTGGCGGGTGCACCAGCGGCCCAGAACAGCCAGAATACGGTGCAGGGCACTGTCCTCATAAACGGAGGCCAGCATCAGAAAAAGGCTGTAAACACAGCTCTCCCTTATCAGGGTCATAGAATATCCTCGTTTCTTCCGGTTAAATCCGGTTTTTCAGGCGGTAGAGCTGGGTGAGCAGGAAAAAGTGCCTGTTCCGCACCAGCTTGGCGACCAGCTGCTTGTTTCGGCTCATGCCTGTGGGAGCCACGGCGCGGATGGCCTCCGCCATCTCCGGGGAGGCGCACAGCGCTTCCACAGCCCTCTGCTTTTGGGCCGGCGTCTTGGGATTGCCCTTAGCGTACTCGTTACCGACGGCAATCAATAGGCCTGCCCAGTTGGAGTACTCCCGCCACTGGGGCCGGGCGGATTCCAGGCCGTATTTTTTTGCCAGAGCGGCCTTGCGCTCCATGAAGCGGGCAAATACCTGCTGAAAGTCTCTCATATACCGGTGGGTGGCGGAGGCGGGATTGAGCAGATAGCGGTAGAGGGGTTCCTCTGTCACCGCCAGCTTCCGGGCGTTGCAGAAGTATTCCATCAAAAAGATGTCGTCCTCTAAATAGGCGCCCTCAAAGGTGATCCCGGCTTCCCGGAGGATCTGAGCAGAGAAGAGATACCGCCAGATGAAGCCGTTGAAGATGGGCTGTGACAGACGGTCCCCCAGCAGGGGATAGACGATTCCCTCCAAGATGCCCTCATGGTCATAGACTCCGGCGGGCAGGACCAGTTCCACAGAGGTGTTGCCGTTTGGAAATAGGTTCCGGTGGGCGCAGGCGGCGCTGTCGGCTCCGGCGCGCTGCCGCAGGTTCCACAGGATCTCCAGCGTCTGGGGTTCAAAGGCGTCGTCGGCGTCCAGAAAGGCGATGAACTCGCCCCGGGCCTCCCGCAGTCCCCGGTTCCGGGCCTCGCTGACGCCGGCGTTTTTGGGCTGGTGCAGCGCACGGATGCGGCTGTCCGCCGCGGCAAACCGGTCACAGATCGCAGGGGAGCGGTCGGTGCAGCCGTCGTCCACCAGCAGCAGTTCCCAGTCAGAGAAGGTCTGGTTCGTCACGCTCTCCACGCACGCTGGCAGGAATTTCTCCGCCTGATAGACGGGAACGATCACGGAAATGCCGGGCATGCCATCCCTCCTCAAAGTACCGCGGGCCGCCGTGGCTTGAGACGGCCAAGGGTTTGTGTCCTGGAGCCAAAAGATAACAAACACATTTTACCCTATTTTTCCGGTGCGGTCAAGCGGAGACGCCGGTTGTCCCTTTTTAAAAAGGCGCTGCCGCCTGTGTCTTCCGGTGATTTCATAAAAGGCGAATGGAATAAAACCAGAGGCTGCGCTGTCATCAGAGCGATAAATCGAGTTTTACCGGACGGGGGTTCCGGAGAGGAGGTGATTCCGCGGCATTTGGCGGTGTGCCCGATTTCCCCCACTTCCGTTTTGCCTATGTTCACTGTGCAAGACCGCTTCCGCTGAAATTATTCCAAGACGATGGGAAGATCCACAACGGAGACGCCCCGCCGCATGGCGTATTCCACTGTGTAGCGGGTGCCGCCGGGAGTTCCGTCGAAAGCGGCGATCAGCAGTGAGGCATGGTCTACCATGTAGCGGTCCCGCCGGTGCATGCAGGAGGGACTATACTGGGTGGAGACCATGGTCTCAAAGTCACAGGCCGCCACCAACCGGGCATAGCGTTGCCGCTGAACCGGGGGCCAGGCGGCAGCCTGGGTGGGACAGGGAATGGCGGCCTCCAGGGTTATCTCCGGCCGGGCGGCCCGCAGGCGCAGAATGCTCTCGCAAAAGTAGAAGTCGCATCCCTGGGCCATGCCGCAGATAAAGTGGCGGTATCCCCCGGCGTAAGCGGCCTCCGCGGCATCGGCGATGCGCTGTTTTAAGGAAACGCACCGGGAATCTGTCTCCAGGTCTCCCCAGGGCAGCTTTGCCGGCCGGTGCCCGGTAAAACAGCAGGAGAGCTGCCTTGCCCGCATATGACCGCCTCCTTTGGCAATGATTTCAAATTGAGTATAGAACATCTGTTTTTGTTTGTAAAGAGATTTTTGCGCTTTCCCGAATCCCTGGGATGCGCGTTTTCCTGTCGGGGATCATCCCCTGTTCATCCAGGGATCAAAAGTGCACCTGTTTGAGAGGGGCGCCGGGAGGAAGCGGATCAAAGAAGAGGCGGCTTGCGCCGCCTCTTGATTTGCAGCCAGTGGATTTACCGGTCCATCAAAATCAGATTCTGGATATTGTTGTGTCCCGTTCCGCTTTGGAGCAGATAGACAGTGTAGATTGCGTTGCTGACGACGTTCAGATAGAGCGAGCCGAAAGTCTCGTGGGGCGGGTAGACGCCCAGCCACGCGGAGTCCAGGGTCTCGATATCCAGAGAGGCCGGCATGGGCATCAGGTTGGTATCCGCGTAGAAGAACTGGTAGACGCCGGGCATAATGCGCTTGAAAGCGCCGACCTCTTTGTAGCGCAGGTCGGCATAGACCACCCGTCCGTCGCTCATGATCACGTCCAGAGGGCTGGTGTTGATCGCCAGATTGCCCACTCGGAAGCTGGAATAGCCGTTGGTGGGCGGGCAGCAGCTGTCGGTGATCTGCAGCAGGTCCAGTCCGCCGGCGGTGTTGATGATGGCGATGGTGGTTACGGCGTTGGCCTGGAAGGGCATGGTTTTCTGAATGTAAATGTAGCCGTCCATACCGGTGACCGTCACCGTTTGGTACCCGGCGGCAACGCGGCCGTAGCTGGTGACGGAGGCATAGTTCAAAACATTTGCGGCCCGAGTGTTGCCGACAAACACCCGGAAAGCCTGATAGCCGTAAGCGGCGTTCAGGAAGCGCGTTCTGGAGGCGCTGGGCCACACCGTGCCGATGATACCCGGCAGGATGGTCACCCCGCCGCAGATGCCGTTGGAGCAGCCCCAGTTGTTGCTGCCGGAATTGCCGCCGCCGTTTCCGGGGTAGACGGGTCCCCCCTCGCCGGGATTGGGCAGGGGAATCACAGGTTCGCCGCCGTCATTGCCGGGGTAGACGGGACCGCCCTCACCGGGATTGGGCAGGGGGATGACGGGGATCTGGCCGGGGTCGTTGAAGCCGGGGTCCATGTCGCCGGGATAGACGGGACCACCCTCGCCGGGGTTCGGCAGGGGAATGACGGGGATCTGGCCGGGGTCCGTCCTCCCGCCGCCCTGCCGGGCGGGGGAGGAGACATAGCTGAAGGTGTTTTGTTCCATATGCGATCAACCGGAACTCTAGTTCCGGTATCCTCCTTTCAGATGGTGCTGAACTATTTTATGCAGCGCCGGTCCCGGCGGTGCGGTCCAAGGAGGGGGAGTTGGTTTCCGGCCCGGAGAGAGAACGGCACATTTCCCTCCATACCGCCGGACTTGCTTTGACAGTTTTATGATATTATCCAGGCGCATTGAATCAAGGGACTGGGGGGGGGGTACAATACCGGCAGTCAATTGAAGCATCTTGAAAAGGAGGGACCGGGTTGATTGATCTGCGGGACAGGCGCTATTGCCCCGCTTTGGAGGAAATCGGACAATATGTCGGAAACCCCGCCTTTATGCAATTTTGCTCCCAGATGAAGAGCACATATAAATGTGGGGAAAAGATCAAATTCAGTTTGTGCAGCTGGGAGATGGGGTGGAATATCAAATTCAAAAAAGCGGGAAAGACCCTGTGTACGGTCTATCCGAGAGAACTCTATTTCACGGTTATAGTCGTGGTGGGGAGAAGAGAGCGGGAAGCTGTTGAGACAATTTTGCCGGAGTGTGCACCTGCGCTGCGGGAGCTGTATCACCGCACCAGAGAGGGAAGCGGACAACGGTGGCTTGCAGTTGATATAGAGGACGGGGGCAGCGGGTACGAAGATCTTCTCCGCCTGATTCAGATTCGAAGGAGCTGCTAAATCCGGACCTATCAGACCGCCTTTCTGCGTGCGGCCATGAAGGAGCCGGACGGCGCCTGCTGGCGCGGGGCGGGAGACAGGAGGCGCGGCGGCCCTTTACTTCCTATAGAAGATCATGTATACTGAAAAATAGTGAATTTTGGAGCCGGAGGGAGAACAGCGCCCGGAGGCTCCGGGAAGGGAGGAACGGCGGCGATGGCAGCTGTCCGAAAAGGGACCAGGGAGGACGTCCCGGAGATTGTGGAGATCTATGGCCGTATTTTGACCAATGAGGAGCTGGGGCAGGCCAGCGTGGGCTGGATCCGAGGCGTATATCCCACGGAGGATACCGCTCTGGAGGCCCTGGAGGCGGGGGAGCTGTTTGTCATGGAAGAGGAAGGCGCGTTGGTCGCCGCCGCCAGGATTAACCGGGTCCAGGTGCCGGAATACAGCCAGATCTCCTGGACACAGCCGGATGCGCCGGCGGAGCGGATCATGGTGCTGCACACACTGGTGGTAGATCCGCGCTATAAGGGGAGAGGCTACGGGGCCGCCTTTGTGAATTTTTATGAGCGGTACGCCCTGGAACAGGGCTGTCCCTATCTGCGGATGGACACCAATGAAAAAAACGCCGCCGCACGCAGGCTGTACAGCCGCCTGGGCTATCGGGAGGCGGGGATTGTCCCCTGCGAGTTCAACGGCATTTCCGGCGTTTACCTGGTGTGTTTGGAAAAGGAGCTGGAGCCTGTTTAAAATAGGCGGCGGAGGGATGGCATTCTTAAAAAAAGAGTGTGCGCCACGGCGCACACTCCTTTTTTAAGAGGCAGACTGAGACGGTCTTTATTTGCCGGACACGATGGAGGCGGTGTCCATGGCGATCATCAGCTCTTCATTGGTGGGGATCAGCAGGACCTTTACCTTGGAATCGGCGGCGGAGATCACGGTTTCTTTGCCCCGGACGTCGTTGGCGGCCTCGTCCAGCTTCACGCCCATGTACTCCAGTCCCCGGCAGACCATGGCGCGGATGGCCTTGTCATTCTCGCCTACGCCGGCGGTGAAGATGACGGCGTCCACCCCGCCCATGGCGGCGGCATAGGCGCCCACATACTTTTTCACCTCGTAGGCGAACTTCTCCTGGGCCAGCTCCGCCTTCTTGTCCCCCTTGGCGGCGGCGGATTCCAGATCCCGGAAGTCGGAGGACACACAGGAAAGACCCTCCACGCCGGACTTCTTGTTCAGCACGTTCAGCATCTCGTCAATATCCAGCCCGTGCTTGTTCATCACATACTGGAGAATGCCGGCATCCAGATCGCCGGAGCGGGTGCCCATGGGCAGACCGGCCAAGGGGGTGAAGCCCATAGAGGTATCCACGCTCTTCCCGCCGTCTACTGCGGCGATGGAGGAGCCGTTGCCCAGGTGGCAGGAGATCAGCTTGACCTCCTCGGGCTTTTTGCCAAGCATGGCGGCGGCCCGGCCCGCCACATATTTGTGGCTGGTGCCGTGGAAACCGTAGCGCCGGACTTTATCCTGCTCATAGTAAGCGTAGGGCAGGGCGTACATATAGGCCTTGGGAGGCATGGTCTGGTGGAAGGCGGTGTCGAACACCGCCACCATGGGCACGCCGGGCATTACCTTCTGGCAGGCGCGGATGCCGGTGAGATTGGCGGGATTGTGGAGCGGAGCCAGGGGGATGCAGTCCTCAATGGCCTTGAGCACCTCGTCGGTAATGAGAACAGACTTGTTGAAGGACTCTCCGCCGTGCACTACCCGGTGGCCCACAGCATCAATCTCCTTCATAGAACCGATGACGCCGTTTGTGCCGTCCACCAGGGCGTCCAGCACGGCCTGGATAGCCTCGGAGTGGGTGGGCATGGCCACGTCTACGGCGTCCAAAGCCGCCTTGCCCGCTGCTTGCGGCTTATAGGTGAATTTGCCGTCAATGCCGATACGCTCGCACAGGCCCTTGGCCAGCAGAACGCCGGTCTCCGGATTCAGCAGCTGGTATTTCAGGGAAGAGCTGCCTGCGTTGATAACCAGAATGTTCATCGTAACTCGACTCCTCTTTTTCGTCATTTGGGAAAAGACTTGCAGAATTTTCCACATTTGGTATAATAAGCACACATACGACTTTATTATAGCAGGTTTTTTTTCAGATACAACCTCTAATTTTACCGGACTGTCATTTTTTTGTCATCATTTTGAGGTGATTTTTCTGCGGGTGGCTGGTATCATTGTAGAATATAATCCACTGCATATGGGGCATGTCCATCTGCTGGAGGAGACCCGCCGCCTGCTGGGGGAGGACACCGCCGTGGTCTGCGCTATGAGCGGCGACTTTGTCCAGAGGGGAGATTTTGCTCTGGTGCGGCGGCAGGCCCGGGCGGCGGCCGCCGTTCAAAGCGGGGCGGATCTGGTGCTGGAGCTGCCTCTTCCATGGGCGGCGGCTCCGGCAGAGCGGTTTGCCCACGGCGGCGTACAGACCCTGCTGGCCGCCGGTGTGGTGGACACGCTGATCTTTGGCAGCGAGTGCGGTGACGCGGCGGCGCTGCGCCGCTTGGCGGCGGCGCTGCTGGAAGAGGACTTTTCTCTTCGCCTGCGGCGGGAGCTGGAGCGGGGGGACAGTTTTGCCGCTGCCCGCCAGCGGGCGGTTTCCGGCCTGGTGTGCCCCGCCGACGCCGTACTGCTGGAGCAGCCCAACAATATCCTGGGTGTGGAGTACTGCAAGAGCCTCCTGCGGCAAAACGCCGGTGTGGAGGTGCTGACCATCCCCCGTGTGGGGGCCGCGCATGACGCGGAAGCCGCGCCGCCGGACCAAAACGCCTCCGCCTCCGCCATCCGGACCCTGCTGCGGCAGGAGAGGCGGGAGGAGGCCCTGGGCCGCATGGCCCCCGCTATGAGAGAGGTCTACATGGCCGAGACGGCGGCAGGCCGGGCGCCGGTATTTCTGGAGAACTGTGAGCGGGCGGTTTTGGCCCGGCTGCGCTGGATGGAGGCGGCGGACTTTGCCGCCCTGGACCAGGGCAGGGAGGGATTGCACCGCCGGCTGTATGACGCCAGCCGCGCCGCCGTCTCGGTGGCGGAGCTGCTGAAGGCGGCGAAGACGAAGCGGTACGCCTATGCCCGCCTGCGGCGGATGGTGCTGTGGGCCTATCTGGGGCTGCTGCCCAGAGAGTTTCCCGAAGAGATCCTGTATCTGCGGCCCTTGGCCGCCAACAGTGCCGGCAGAGAGCTTCTGGCCCGGATGCGGAGGACGGCGTCCGTTCCGGTTTTGACAAAGCCCGCTGCGGTGCGCCGCCTGGGAAAAGGCGCCCGGGATCTGTTTGCCCTGGAGGCCCGCGCCGCAGACCTGTACGCACTGGCCTATCCGGATCTGTCTGCCGCCGCGGGCGGGGCGCTCTGGAGAGAGGGACCGGTCATGTTGTGACGCTTTTTTAGAAAAGAGGAGTGCTTTATGAGAAGATGGAGCGCCCTGCTGCTGGCGCTGTGCCTGCTGACAGGATGTACCGCCGCCCCGGCGGTAGATCTGGGGGTGGTGCAGGGAACCCCGCCTCCTGCGGCGGCTCCCCCGGCGGAGGAATCCTGCTATTACACTGTGGACACGGTGACTTGGGAGGACAGCGCCCAGGACAGCGACGGCACGGTTTTGGCGAAATATCGCTTCTGTCTGCCGGAGCTGACAGCCCGCAGGGCGGACGGAACTGCCATTCAAGAGGCGGAAACAGAGGTGGAGTCGGCCGCTCTGGCTGCGGCAGACGTGTTTAACAGTCAGTTTGCCGCTTGGACGGGTGGCGAGGAGTTCCGGGAGCTGACGGAGATGGCCCGGTGGGAGCGGGCATGGCGGGAGGAGGAGCAGCTGGAGTGGGTTTCTGAGTTCTTTACGGAGCTGGACTGTCAGGTCTATCAGACGGAGCGTATGGTCAGCGTGGCGGGAACTTACTACAGCTACACCGGCGGCGCTCACCCGAATACGGTGCTGATGGCGTGGAATTTTGACCTGGAGAGCGGGGAGTTTTTCACACCGGAGCTGTTGGCGGAGGAGAGCGGGACTTTTTCCCTGATGGTACAGGAGGAGATTGTCCGCAAGATCCATGCCGCGGCGAAGGATGAGGGCATGGCTGCGGAAGAGATGTTTTGGAACAATTATGAGGAGATCGTTGCTGGGTGGAGCAGCTATGCGGTATCTTTTGACGAGACGGGAATGACGGTGGCGTTTTCCCCCTATGAGCTGGCGGCCTATGCTGCGGGACCGCAGATCTTCCAGCTGTCCTATGAGTGGATCTCCCCTTATCTCAGTGTCCACGGCCGGGAGATCTTGGGTCTGACCGGGAAGTGAGATGAAGCGGCGGCATAGGGCTTGACAGGCCGCGCCGCGGCATGATATGCTGATTCGGCTACGCTGCGGATTCAGGGAGAGAGTTCCCGCCGCAAAAGACAGAGAAAGGGAGATTTGTGGAACATGGATCTGAAGTTTGATGTTAAGGAAAAGGTGGAAGAGATTGCAAAAAAACTCCAGGCGAATCCCGCGCTGCTGAAAAGCTTTCAGGCGGACCCCATCAAGACTGTAGAGAAGCTGGTGGGCGTGGATCTGCCGGACGAGCAGCTAAAGCCCGTGGTGGCCGGAATTAAGGCGAAGCTGGCCGCGTCGGATCTGGGTGATAAGCTGGAGGGGCTGAAAAAGCTGTTTTGAGCGATTGAGCCGCTGAAAACATAAAAGAGAGGGGCGGACTTCACAGGGACCCCAGTCAAGGAGTTTTTCTGGCGGCAGACAGCCGCATGATGCGAGAGCGTCATGCGGCTGTGCGAGAACACATCCTCTGAAAACGTCAATCCCGCAGGAAGCGGGGCCGGCTTGCCTAGATCTCCGGGCAGGGGCGGTGCGGTCTGCGCACAACCGGAGAGAAGGGCCGAAAACAAAAAGAGCGATAGTATAAAAAAGCGTTTCATATGCACTTCCGTTTTGTTGGTTTTCAAACGGTCAAGCTGTGAGGGCGGCTTGGCCGCTCTTAAATTTATTTGCCGCTGTGCACCGGCTGAACGCCGGCCAGCAATGCGCGGGTGTTCCGGCAAAACATGGATTTGGCGAAGGATTCGGCGCTTGGGACTCTGCCGCCCGGGCTACCATCAGTACCAAGGCGGTCAGGGCGGTCAACGTAAAATAAAATTGCCTCCTTCCGCATTTAGCCACAGGATTTTCACAATCCTATTATCTAAGTGCGAAAGGAGGCGCTGTTGTTATACTATGTTCAAAAAACAGTTTTATTTTGTTAAATCTGCTGGAGAAGCGCTTTCGGCTATGTGCAGGATGCCGTCTTTGCTGAGATGGGCTTGAGGGTTGAAGGGCAAGTAGTGACTTGGGCCAATCCGGGTAACCGCGCTGCGGCTGTTCTCCCAGCCCTTTGCCAGAAGAAGCGGACCCACTAAGCTGTTTACGGTCCCCGGAATGCCCCTCGCCGGCATTGTTTCAATGATCCCCTTCCCCATGGATCTATAAAAGAATCTGTCCACCGGTCTGTGGAAACTTCGCGGCTGATAAAGTTTATTTCGATTCTGCCATCACGGCTCAGCCCGCCACGGCGGCTTTCAGAGCCTCCGTCCGGTCCGTCTTTTCCCAGCTTACACCCAGGTCCTCCCGGCCCATGTGGCCGTAGGCCGCAAGCTTGCGGTAGATGGGTTTGCGCAGGTCCAGATCCCGGATGATGGCGGTGGGCCGCAGGTCAAACACCTTGCGGACAGCCTCCTCCAGCCTGCCGTCCTCCACGGCGCCGGTGCCGAAGGTCTCCACCAGGATGCTCACCGGCTGGGCCACGCCGATGGCGTAAGCCAGCTCCACCTGGCAGCGGCGGGCAAGGCCGGCGGCCACAATATTCTTGGCCACCCACCGGGCGGCATAGGCCGCAGAGCGGTCCACCTTGGTGGGGTCCTTGCCGGAGAAGCAGCCGCCGCCGTGGGGAGCGCTGCCGCCGTATGTATCCACAATGATCTTCCGGCCTGTGAGGCCGGCGTCCGCCGCGGGACCGCCCTTGACAAAACGGCCGGTGGGATTGACATAGTACTTGGTGTTCCCGTCCAGCATGTCGGCGGGAATCACCACCTTTATCACCTGGTCAATCATGTCCCGGCGGATCTGTTCCAGGGTGACGTCGGGGTTGTGCTGGGTAGAGATGACCACGGTGTCTACCCGGACAGGGCGGTTGTTCTCATCGTACTCCACCGTTACCTGGCTCTTGCCGTCGGGCCGCATATAGGGGAGCAGACCGGTCTTGCGGACCAGGGTCATCTGTTTGCACAGCTTCTGGGACAGCGCCAGAGGCAGGGGCATCAGCTCGGGGGTTTCGTCGCAGGCGTAGCCGAACATCATGCCCTGGTCGCCGGCGCCGTGGCTCAGCTCGGCATCCTCGCCGGTCTTGTTTTCCAGGGACTTGTCCACGCCCATGGCGATATCCGGGGATTGCTCGTCCACGGAGGTGATCACCGCGCAGGTGTCGCAGTCGAAGCCGTACTTGCCCCGGTCATAGCCGATCTCCCGAACGACCTCCCGGGCGATCTTGTCGATATCCACGTAGCACTTGGTGGTGATCTCCCCCATGACGTGGATGAGGCCGGTGCAGGCCGTCGTCTCGCAGGCCACGCGGCCCTGGGGGTCCTGGGCCAGAATGGCGTCCAGCACAGCGTCGGAGATCTGGTCGCAGATCTTGTCGGGATGACCCTCGGTCACGGACTCAGAGGTAAATAAATAGTGTCTTGCCATGTTGCGTTCTCCTTTTCCAGTTTGTCGTAGAGGCAGAAAAAATACGCGTTTCGACAGTGAAACGCGTGAAAACATCTTTCCGCTCCTCATCTGTCGGTATCCGCCGGATTTGGCACCTTGAAAAACAGGTTGCCGTGGCTTCACAGGGCCGGTCCCTCCGCCACTCTTGATAAGGGATAATTGAATTGTTATCATTATCTTAGTCAAGTTTTGGGGATTTGTCAATATGTCTTTTTTGGATTTTTTACAAAAAACCGCTTTTTGGCAACGTTCAAAAATTATACATGACTTTTTGGCAAAAGGCGGTTATAATAATTTATTACTCTGTGTGATGGATCGAAATTTGCCTTCTGGAGGGATTCCCTTTGAAAAAGCTCAACCGCGCGGTGGACCGCTTTGCGTACAGCCACCCAAACTTCGGTATTCCAAACCTGATGAAATACATCGTCGCCGGCAATGCCATTGTATATTTTTTGACGGTGTTCGCCGGACTTGGGTCCGTCAGCTTTTTGACCTTTGACTGGTATGCCGTCCTCCATGGGGAGATCTGGCGCCTGGTGACGTTTATTTTCTTCCCGGGTTACTACAGCCTGAACCAGGCCATCTGGCTGGTGTTCTTTCTCCACCTCTACTACATGATCGGCACAACGCTGGAGCGGGAGTGGGGCACGGCCAAATTCAGCCTGTACTACATCTCCGGCGTGGTGCTGACGGTCATCACCGGCGCCGTCATCGGCCTGATCACCGGCGGCGCGCACATCGCGGGGGCAGACTACGTCAATCTCTCTATGTTCTTCGCCTTTGCCGTGCTGTACCCGGACACCCGGTTTTTGATCTTCTTCCTCATCCCGGTAAAGGTGAAATGGCTGGCCTGGATCGACGCGGCCTACTTTGCCTTCCAGGTGCTGCTGAGCCTGCTGGGCGGGGACATTCTGGGAGCGCTGCTGCCCGTTATCGCTATTTTGAACTTTATCGTCTTTTTCTGGACTAACATCACCGATGAGATCGCCTGGCGGCGGGGCCGGGCAAAACACCAGATCTCCCATCAGACCATCCAGTTTAAGGCCGCCGCCAAGCAGCAGAAGAGGCGGGAGGAGGAGCGGGGTTACCGCCATAAGTGCGCCGTCTGCGGCCGCACGGATACGGAGTGGCCGGATCTGGAGTTTCGCTATTGCTCCCGCTGCCAGGGATACCACTGTTTCTGCCAGGATCATATTTTCGACCATGTACATTTTACGGAGTGATGATAGGAAAACGGAGATGAACCGCCGCCTATGAGCGGCGGTTCATTTTTTAGACAGCAGGCGCCTTTGGCTTTTTAGCACAAGAAAATGGAAGCCGCTGACGCAGATATTGACTTATTTGATCGCTATTGATATGCTGCGTTCGCATTTATGGAAAAATGTGGTTCTTCAATAACGGACAACGGGGCAAATGAGGAGGAACTCCCATGGCGAAGACGATTCAAATTCCGTTTGAGGCGGCGAAGGACCGCGGCACTGTGCTTCCGCTCCAGATCCCTGATAGCTGCAAGCTGCTGGAATTCGTTCCCAAGGAACCGGCCCCGCAGTCCGATCCCTGCCAGGCATTGCTGGAGGCCGTGGAAAATCCTGTGGAGGCAAAAGCTCTCCCAGCTGATCGCGGGCGGAAAGAATGTGGTTCTCATGATTGAGAATCAATTCCGGGCCGCTCCCACGGAAGTTTTGCTGCTGCCATTGGGAAATGTTCTCCGGGCTGCCGGCTGCGCCGTGAAGATTATCATTGGCTCCGGTAAGGTCGGCCCCTTGAGTGATGATGAGATCCGTACAAAGCTGGGAGATGAGCTGTATGGCTATGGACTTCCGGTCTGTTCCAACGATGTGGGCAAGCCGGAGGACGATGTCTTTAAGGGCGTCAGTACCAGGGGCATTCCTATCTGGGTTCACAGGCGGGTGTACGAGGCCGAGATAAAGATCACCTTGGGCACTGCACAGGCCACACTTTGGGGATACGGCGGCTCCGGCATGGTCATTCCCGGCACGGCCAATAACGAGACCATTGAGATGAACCACATCACCAGCTGGGCGGTGGTAAACGTGGACCCCGTGACCAAGGACGACGGCACCATTCTCTTTGCCAGTCCCTGCCCCGGCTGCGGCGCTTGGGAGGGGTTTGCCCTGATGGATCTGCTGAAGGCCTATATGCCGCCCTCTCCCGCCCACAACGAAGAGGCCTTAAAGGATTTCTACAGCCATAAAAATGAACTCTGGGCCGGCTGCATCTGGTATAAGGTCTATGAGGTGATGGTGCGCAAGGCGGCAGAGTAGATTACGCTCAATGAAAATCTGGCCTTTGCCAAGGACGTTGAGCTTGCCGCCAGCGGACCGGCGGAGGTACAAAAAGTGTTTGACCGGCTTTTGGCGAAGTACGGTCCCAATGCCGCGTGGCGTTTGTTCCCTTTGACCGCTATACGGTGCTGCGCTGATAATTTTTAAGAACAGGCGGAAAATTCCTTCCGCCTGTTCTTATTTTTGTCTCTTCTCACCGAAGCGCGATAATTTTCTATTCCATTTATCCGCCGCGGATGTTAAAATAAAACAGGGTATACGCACCCCAATCTTTTGAACGGATGAACGGGATCGGAGGACCTCATGGGAAGAGACAACTCGCCGTATAAGCGGCTGGCAAACGCCCTTTGTGAAGACGCCTTTCTGCGTAAGCTGGGAATCAGCCGGAGGGAGATGCGGCGGGTCTTCGGTGCCGCCGATTGGAAGAGCCTTTTAGAGCCGCTGTTTCCGATCCGGGAGCGCCTCTCCTGCGCCCAGGCCTTGGAGGTGTTCCGCCCCCTGCTGGATGATCTGGCGCCGGAGCCGGAGGAGGGCTGGCTCCGCTGTGCCTATCAGGTGGCGGTCTCCTTGCTGTACCCGCAGGCGGACGAGGTCCACACCTCCGCCCAGTGGGATGGAGCGCTGTGCTTTTTGCAGTTTCTCCGGGAACTCTTTGACGCGGAGCGGCAGGCGGTGCCCTTTGACCCCTGGCTGGACTTTGCCTTTTGCACGGAGGAGGAATTGGCGGACAGCGCGGTGGCGGCGGAGTACCGGCGGTTTCTCAAGCGGTTCCGCATGGAGTATGTCTACGAGCTGCTGCGGCTGGGCCGGGAGGTGACGCCGTTTAGAACGCTGGAGCACATCGCCGGCGTCCACCACGCCGCCATGACGGTGGCCCGGGCCTTTAAGGCCGGCGGCGGACGCATTGACCTGGGACTGATGAGCGGAGCCGCCGCGGCCCACGATATCGGAAAGTTCGGCTGCAGGCCTGGGGAGCGGGTGCCCTACCTCCACTATTATTACACCGATGACTGGTGTTCCCGGCGAAAGCTGAACTCCATCGGCCATATCGCGGCCAATCACTCTGTGTGGGACCTGGAGATCGAGAACCTGTCCTCGGAATCGCTGGTGCTGGTGTACGCCGACTTCCGGGTAAAACAGTCCCGGGGCGAGGACGGGCGGGAGATTGCCCAGCTATTCTCCCTGAAGGACGCCTTCGATGTGATTTTGAACAAGCTGGACAACGTGGACGGCGCAAAGCGGCGGCGGTACCAGTTTGTCTACGCCAAGCTCCGGGATTTTGAGGAGTATTTGACCTATTTCGGCGTGGACACCACGCTGGAGTCCGCCGGTGTGTCTCCGGTTCCCCGGCGGGACGCGGCCCTGGCCTCTCCAGATGAGGTGGTGTACTATCTGCGATATACCGCTGTGGACCACAACATCCGCCTGATGCACCGCCTCGGCAGGGAACATCTGTTTATGGGGATTTTGGAGGCAGCCCGCAGTGAGAAGGACGCGGGACGCCTGCGGGCCTATGTGGCCATTTTTGACGAGTATTTTACCTATTGGAGCGCGGGGCAGAAAGAGCAGACCCTGGATTTTCTCTATGAGCTTTTGCTCTCGGCGGACGGCGACATCCGCCGGCACGCCGCCGCCCTCATCGGGCGGGTGCTGGCGGGATTCCTCTCCGGGTACAAGAAGGAGCTGCCCGCCGGGACGGCTCCGGACCCCATGGAGGAGCGGCCCTTTCAGCTGTGGGCGGAGTATTTGGAAAAGCTGATTCATCCCGACCGCCGGCTGACGCCCCGCCAGATCAGTATGATCCGCTATCAGGCCAAGACCGCGGTGGACGCCCTGCTGGGAGAGTGCTCCGGCAAGGATGCCCCCCGCTTTGCACAGGAGCTGCTCCGCCAATATCAGGACCCGGCTGCGGCGGAGCCGGACGAGGCCTTCGCCCTGCTGGACGCTGTGATGAACGCCCCGCTGGAGCGGGCGGATCCTGGGGCATATGGCCTGCTGACATCCTTTGCCGCCTGGTGGCTGGACCGGGGGGAGGCACCGCAAAAGGCGGCGGCGCTGCGGTTGTTCCGCCACCTGTTGAATTTTTTGCCGGAGACGGCGGCAGAGCGGCAGATGATTGCCGGGGCTGTAGCGTCGGCGGACTGTGCCGCCAGTGTGCCGCTGCTGTTCCTCCAGGTCCAGCTGGGGCAGCGGCTGGGTCTGGATGTCTCGTCCAAAAAGATTCCGCTGGGCCGCCCCGGCGCTGTCAGCGGCGTGTCTTTGGAGAATCTCAAGACTGCCACACCCTGGATTTTGAAGGCCGCCGGCGTGGAGTACCTGCTGGATCAGGTGGAGCGCCGCGGCGGGTCCAACGCACTTCATATCGCCACGCACTTCTCAAACCTCATCAAGGTCAGCGAGCATGTGGTGGTGCGGCGGATGGCGGGGGCGGCGCTGCTGTCCATCGCCCCGGTACTGACGCCGGACCGCCGCAATGAGATTGCCGTGGAGATGTCCAAGGCGCTGGAGACGGGGCAGGCGGAGATCTCCAAGTATATCCCGGAGTACCTGGGGCAGTTTGTCCTGTGGCTGACGCCCCGGGAGCTGGACGAGGTGGTGGGGCAGATGGCCGTGCTCCTCTCCTCGCCCAATACCGATGTGGTGGCGGCGGCGCTGGACACTGTGGGAGCTATGCTGGAGCACTACACGGTCTATGCCGCCCGGTTCGGCGAGGGGGACGGATGTTCCGCCCGCCGCAAGGCCCTGGCCGGACTTCTGCTCAAGGGGCTGGCGGACCGCCGGGAGGCGGTGCGGCAGGAGGCCCTTCATATTTTGGGAGGGCTGTTTGCCTCCAGAGTCCTGGGCTACGATGAAAAGACCTCGCTTTTCACCCTCATCGGCAAGAAGATGCTGTTTCTCATCGGCGAACAGCCGGAGGAGGAGCTGACCTTTTTCTATACCGCCGCGTCGCTGTCCCACATCTACCGCTTCATCGTCCTCCACAAGATCCAAAGCGGTCCCTTCCAGTTTAAAATTCCGGAGAAGGCCGCCTTTTTTCCCGGCACGTTCGATCCGTTTTCCCTTTCGCACAAGGGGATTGTCCAGGCGATCCGGGACATGGGATTTGAGGTGTATCTGGCGGTGGACGAGTTCTCCTGGTCCAAGAAGGCGCAGCCGTCCCTTATCCGGAGGCAGATTGTCAGCATGTCCGTGGCGGACGAATTTGACGTGTACCTCTTTCCCCACGATATTCCGGTGAACCTGGCCACCCCTGCCGATCTGGACCGGCTGCGGCAGGTGTTCCAGGGTCAGGCGCTGTATCTGGCGGTGGGGTCCGACGTGGTGGCAAACGCCTCGTCCTATAAGGCCCGGCCTGCCCCTGGCTCCGTCCACTATTTGAATCACATTGTCTTCCGCCGCTCCAGCGACGCGGAGGGCCGGGAGATCGATGCCGACCTCTCTTGCCTCCGGGGAGATGTGCTCCAGCTCCAGCTGCCCACCCATCTGGAGGACATCAGCTCCACCCGCATCCGGGAGAATATTGACCTGGGGCGGGATATCTCCAATCTCATCGAGCCGTCGGTGCAGGACTATATCTACCGCAACAGCCTCTATCTGCGGGAGCCGCAGTACAAGCAGATCATCCGGGCGGGCTACCTGCGCTTTGAGTGGGTGGAGCATCCCGGCGCGCCCGTGTGGGAGGAACTCCGGGCAGAGGCAGCGGCGGAGCGCTGTCCGCTTCCGGAGACGGACACCGGAGACGGAGTGCTGCTTCTGCGCCATGCCCGGTCCGGGGACCGGATACTGGGATTTTTGACGCTGCGTACCGTCAATGACCGGGAGCTGTACGGCGCCCTGGGCAGCGAGGATCTGGCGGATGCGGTGCGGTGCCGCACGGCAGGACGGGTGCGGCTGCTGACAGGGCTGTATCTGGCAAGGACCCCGGGCCGCAGCTACGACGCGGGCCAGCTTCTCCTGACGGAGGCCCTGTCCCAGGCGATGAGCGAGGACTGCGGCTATGCGGTCTGGTACGGTCCCCCGGCAGCGGAAGAGACCTTGGACCTGTTCTTCCGGCAGGGCTTTGTCCAGATTGCAGGGACCGGGGAGCGGCCTTTGCTGCTGGTGGATATGCGTTCCCCGGCGGTGTTGTTGCAGAACATCCCCACTACGCTGAAAGAACCGTTTTCCTCCGACCGGCAGGTGCTCCCGGCCATCCGGAAGGCGCACCACCGGCTCCAGCGGGCCATCTGCGCCCTGTATCCCGGGACGCTGGTGTTGTCTCTCAATGCCGAGGTCATCTACCACCGGCTGGTGGGGAAACTGACGGCGCTCAACGGCGTTCCTGCGGAACCCACGGTGCCTCGGGTTCTGGGACCCAAGATGTGCGTGCCCTTCGGCAAAATCCTGCGGGGGAATGCCGTGCCCAATACCGTCACCAAGACCGTCCATACCGATAAGGTCTTTGCCTCGGACCTAAAGTCCTTTACAATCGAGGCGTTTCCAGGATACGCGCCTCTGGAGAGCCAGATCCGTACGGTCCGGTCCTTCCGCCGGCCCGTGATGCTGGTGGACGACCTGCTTCACTCCGGAAACCGCATCCAGGCGCTGGACCCTCTGCTCCGGCGGGAGGGCGTGGATGTCGACTGCTGCGTGGTGGGCCTGCTCTCCGGCAGGGGACGGGATTTGATGGCCGCCCGGGGGCGGGAGGTGGACAGCGTCTATTTCATTCCCAATATGCGGGCCTGGTTTGTGGAGTCCACCATGTACCCCTTTATCGGCGGAGACGCCGTGGGCGGGGCCAGGGCGTCTGTCCCCGGATTGACTCCGGCAGTGAACCTGATCCTGCCCTATGCCTTTCCCAAATTTTATAAGGAGTGCGGCAGGGAGGCAGTATTTGCCTTCTCACGGACCTGTTTGGAGAACAGCCGCGCCCTTCTTCTGGCGCTGGAGGCGGCCTACCGGGAGCGGTATGCCAGGAACCTGACGCTCTCCCGGCTCAGCGAGGCCGTAATTTTGCCCCTGTCTCCGGACAAGGGGGACTGCCTGCGGTATGACGCCAGCCAGTCCGCCTCCATGTGCCTGGAAAACGACTTGAAGCTGCTGCTGCGAATGCGGGAGCTTTTGGAGTAGATGGGAGATATTGCCGTGAGTAAATGCTGTCGCTATTTGGTAGATGGAAGGGAGGCGGTCTCCTTTGAGGCGGAGCTTCCTTTTCCCGCAGGCGGGGGCAGGCCACCGGAGCTGTTTTTAGTCCGGCGGAACGACGCCATGGGTCCCGCCGTTTGGAGGGTGGCGGACGCCCGGCAGCTGACGGCGGAGACGGTGAATGTGGCCTGGCTGGACCCGCGGCGGCTGGGACCTGTGCCGGAACTGCCGCCGGAAGTCTGCGCCGCTTTAGAGGGAGGCCGGCTCACCGGTGTGAACCTCTGCCATCCCCGCTGGCGGCAGGCGCTGGAGTTCTCCGCTCCGGTTCCGGGAAAGAAGCGGGTTCACCTGTTGGCGGTGGGGGACGTGGGGGGCACACTGCTGACAGCGCTGAAACTGCTGGGAGGGAAAACGCTCTCCGCCGTTGGGATCTGCGACTTGAACGAGAACGCCGTAGCCCGGTGGGTTTCGGAGATGGGCCAGATTGACTGGCCCTGGGAGTACGGCGCACTGCCGGAGGTGGAGGCGGTGGAGCCGGAGCGCCTTTTTGACTGCGACGTCTTTCTGTTTGCCGCCACAAAGGCGGTTCCGCCGGTGGGCAGCGGTGTGCAGGACGTGCGGATGGCCCAGCTGGCGGCCAACAGGCCCCTGGCGGAGTCCTTTGCCCGACAGGCGCGAAAGGCGGGATTCCGAGGCCTCTTCATCGTCCTCAGCGACCCGGTGGACCCGCTGTGCCAGGCGGTTTGGCGGGCCTCCAATCTGGACGGGAATGGAAATTGGGACGGCTTAGGACTGCTGGCGGAGCAGGTGCAGGGCTTTGGCCTGGGGGTGATGAACGCCCGGGCGGCCTACTTTGCAAAGCGGGATTCCCGCTTTGCCTCTTTCTTGACAGAGGGACGGAGCTTTGGTCCCCATGGGAAAGGGCTGGTGATTGCCAACTCTGTTGGACAGTACGACGATGCGCTCTCCCGGGAGTTGACGGACCTGACGCTGGAGGCCAACCTGCGGATTCGGGATTTGGGATATAAGCCCTACGTGGCCCCTGCCGTCTCCTCCGGGGCAATGCAGCTGCTTTTGACATTGGAAGGGGACTGGCACTGCGGCTCCGTGCCGCTGGACGGCGTATGGTTTGGCTGCCGGAACCGCTTCACAGCTCAGGGGCTGGAATTGGAGGCGCAGGAGCTGCCCGGTCTGCTGTTCAACCGCCTCCGGGAGACGGAGGCGGCGTTAAAAGAGATGATTTGAGGGAGGAGTGGCCATGTTGCCGGACGTAACCGTCGTCTGTCCCGGAGAGGCGGCGGCGGAGCGCTATGCCCGCATGGTGGAATTTGTTCTGGAGAGACGGCGCTCCCAGATTCTCACCCGCCTGGACGGACCCTTAGAGGGGCGGCGGATTCTCTTTGCCGTCCCGCTGGACGCCAGCGGGATCAACTGTGGATTTTACGATCTTTTAGCGCGGCTTCGCACCCATCCCGGCTGTCTCCGGGGGTGTGTGGGCGGCGTGCTGGTGGATGGAGACGGCGGGCTGTACACCAAGTCTGTGGGCCGCGAGCTGGTATTGGCGGCTAATTTGGCGGGCTGTGCCTTCCCGGGCCGGCCTCTGGTGGAGGCTGTGGGGGATCTGCGGAACTTTGCCGTTCAGGCCCAAAACGCCGGGTGTTCTTTAGAGGAGGCCTACCGCATGGCTGCGGCCGGTTTGACGCGGCGGGTGCTGGAGTTTTCGCCGCCCCGGCGGAAGCGGCCAAGTTTGCTGGTGCTCCATGCCTCCAGCCATGGGACCTCCAACACGCTGGCCCTGTGGAGCCGCTGCCGGGAACGGCTGGAGGAGAGCTGCGAGATCACGGAGATCGGCCTGCGGAACGGCACGCTGGAGGATTGCGCCGGGTGCCCCTACACCGCCTGTCTTCACTTTGGGGAGCGTGGGGACTGTTTTTACGGCGGCGTGATGGTGCGGGAGGTCTATCCCGCCATCCGGGCGGCAGATGGGGTGATTTTGCTGTGTCCCAATTACAACGACGCGCTCTCCGCCAATCTGACGGCGGCCATTAACCGGCTGACAGCCCTGTACCGCGCCGCGCCCTTTGAGAACACGGCAGTGTTCGCCATTGTGGTCTCCGGCTATTCCGGCGGAGATATTGTGGCCAGCCAGGTGGTCTCCGCTATGAATATGAACAAGGGCTTTTGGCTGCCGCCCGGCTTTTGTTTGCTGGAGACCGCCAACGACGCGGGAACGGCAGTCCGGCTGCCGGGGATTGACGAGCGGCTGGAGCGGTTTGCGGAGAACATCCGTATGCAGCTGTGCACGGACGTTTAGACATGGGAAAGGGGGGCGCCTGCAGGCCCCCCCTCGGGCTTCTATTTCAGTTGGTCCAGGGTCAGGGAGAAGCTATCCATAAATGTCTCCAGAAAGTATGTCACCTCCGGCAGGCCGTAGGATTCCAGCGCGCTGCGGGTCTGGGCGGCGGCTTCCCGGAATTCTGAGTTTCCGGCCTTCAGCTCCTCTACGCATTTGATATAGGCGGACAGTTTGTCCGCCGCCTTGACCAGTGTCTCTACCTCCTGGGGGACCTCTGTCAGCACAGGGGTGTACGCGCTCTGCAGTTCCCGGGGCAGCATGGTCAAAAGCTTTCGCTCCGCCAGGGCTTCTACGTCCTTGTAGGCGCTGCGGATGGCGGGATTGCCGTATTTAATAGGAGTGGGCATGTCCCCGGTGAGAATTTCACTGGCGTCGTGATACAGCGCCGCCGCCGCCACGGCTCCCGCATCCACATGGCCGCCGAACTTCTCGTTCCGGATCACCGCCAGGGCGTGGGCCAGCACCGCCGCCTGGTGGCTGTGCTCCTGGACATTCTCCGGCGCGGTGTTGCGCATCAGCGCCCAGCGCTGGATAAAGCGCATCCGGGAGATGTATGCAAAAAAGTGGCTTTTCATGGTTCAGTCCTCCGTAAGCCCGCCCAGCAGCACCTCGCCGTCTGTGCCGGTAATGCGGACGTTTTTAACGGTATTGTGGAGATCCGCCCCCTCTGCCAGCACCTCCATATAGTTGGGGGCATGGCCCAGGTACCGTCCCTTTCGGGGCTGTTCGAAGAGAACGGGATAGATCTGCCCCACACATCCGCGCAGGTAGGCCGCCCGCATCTCCGCGGCGGCGGCGGCGGCCTGCTCGGCCCGCGCCGTCTTGACGGCCTTGGGCAGCTGGCGCATCTTGGCCGCCGGGGTTCCCGGGCGGATGGAGTAGGGGAAGATGTGCATTTTGGCAAAGCCGCATTTGCGGATAAAGGCCAGCGTCTTATCAAACTCATCCTCCGTCTCCTCCGGAAAGCCGGTGATGAGATCCGTGGTGAGGGCGGGACGGTCAAAATACCGGTTCAGCAGCTCTACGCATTCCAGGTAGCGGGCGGTGTCGTACTTGCGGTTCATCCGGCGCAGTGTTTCGTCACAGCCGCTCTGCAATGACAGGTGGAACTGGGGGCACAGCTCCGGCAGAGCCGCGCAGCGGCGGCAGAAATCCTCCGTCACCGTCCGGGGTTCCAGGCTGCCCAGGCGGATTCGAACCCCGGGGGCGGCCCGACAGACGGTTTCGATCAAGTCGGTAAGATCCAGGCCCTTATTGAGATCTCTGCCCCAGGAGGAGATTTCAATGCCTGTCAGCACGATTTCCCGATAGCCCGCCGCCGCCAATTTTTCCGCCTGTTCCGCCGCCTGTTCCGGCGGCAGGGAGCGGACCGGTCCCCGGGCGTAGGGGATGATGCAGTAAGAGCAGAAGTTGACGCAGCCGTCCTCCACTTTCAGCATGGCGCGGGTGCGGTTTTCCAGCCCTCCGGCGGGCAGAATTTCGAATTCCCGGCGGTCAAAGGCCCGATCGATCGCGATAATCCGGCGGCGGTCTTCCACGGCCTGCTCCAGTAGGGTGATAAAGCCCCTCCGATCCCCGGTGCCGGAGATTAAATCCACATCCAGATTCTCCACGTCGCCCGGATGGGTCTGGGCATAGCAGCCGCACAGGGCCAGCACTGCCTTGGGGTGTTCCCGGCGGATTTTGTGCAGCGCTTGGCGGGATTTTTGGTCGCTGACCGCCGTGACGGAGCAGCTGTTGACCATATAGGCGTCCGCCGCTTCAGAAAAGGCCACGACCTCGTGGCCCCGGCTCCGCAGGGCCTGTTCCATGGCCTGGGTCTCGTATTGGTTCACCTTGCAGCCCAAGGTGTAAATGGCGATTTTCATGGGGGAGTCCTCTCTATTTCTCCGGCGTCTTCGCCCGCCGGATTCCAATGTCATTGCCGCCGGCAAAGCGGTTCTCAGGCGGCAGGCGTGAAACGCGTAAAAATATGGCAGCCGGCGGGCGACAAAATACCGGTTATCCACGCTCAAGGCCATACCAAAAGTGTGTGCCGGAAATCAACACCAAAGGCCCGAACACGGTCTGCGGCGTTGACAGGATCCCCTCTCCATCAACGATCCCGATCACCGCGCGGGGCCTCCGGGGAAACTCTCCGGACTTTTTTCGTATTTTCCTCATCCCTTCAAAAGATCGCTGAACGCCTTTAAATCCTGCTTCCGCTCCGCTGAAAGGCAGTTGAAGTCCACATTCCGGATTGCACCCTCCAGGGCGTACAGGTGAACCAGACAGACCTGGGGATACAGTGTTTTCAGCTGAAAAAAGGCCTGCTTGGAACCTGCCGCCGTCAGCTCCTCCGCCGAGCTGATCCCGACGGCTCTCAGCTTTCTTGCCATCTCCGCGCCGATATTCGCCATAGACGTCAATTCCGCCATTTCGCTTCCGCTCTCTTTCTTCTTGCACTTTTGGGAAAAGACCTGTATAATAAAACTTTAGTTCTCTGACCGTCTATTATAGCGTTTTTTTCTCTGTTGGGCAAGTCCCAATCGGAGTTTTGAGAGGTGTGCAACATGATTTATCTGGACTACGCCGCTACCGCGCCCATGTCCCGCGCCGTGGCGGACACCATGTACGAGGTGCTGGTAAACCGGTTCGGCAATCCCAGCAGCCAGTATTCCATAGGGCTGGAGATGAAAAGACAGATGGAGAGCTGGCGGGAAACTGTGGCGGCTGCTTTGGGATGTGATGTAAAGAGAGTGTACTTTACCGCCTGCGGCACCGAGGGGGATAACTGGGCCATTTCCGCTGCCTGCTGGCAGAACCGCCATGTGGGAAAACACATCGTCACCACCGCCGTGGAGCACAGCGCCGTGCTGGAGAGCTGCCGCTGGATGGAGCGCCAGGGGTATGAGGTGACATATTTGAGGCCGGATCAAAAGGGCAATATTGCCGCCGCCCAAGTACTGGAGGCCGTGCGGCCGGAGACGGCTGCGGTCTCCGTGATGATGGTGAATAATGAGCTTGGGAACGTCTATCCCATTGCGGAGATCGCCCGGGGACTTGGGGCAAAGAACCCAAAGACCCTGCTCCATACCGATGCCGTCCAAGGTTTTTTGGAGGTTCCCTTCTCTGCGGAGAAGCTGGGGGCGGACTTTGTCACCATCTCCGCCCACAAGATCGGCGGCCCCAAGGGCTGTGGGGCGCTGTACATCGGACCCCGGGTCCGGAATCCGCGGCCCCTGCTGGCCGGGGGCGGGCAGGAGAGCGGGCTGCGGGCCGGGACAGAGGCCACCGCCCAGATCGCCGGATTTGCCAAGGCCGTAGAACTGCGGCGGGAGGGACTTGTTCAAAAACTGGCCGGTCTTGCGGAACTGCGGGCCTACGCCGTGGAGCGGCTGTCCGCCATCCCGGACATGGAGCTGATTGGAGATGGCGGGGCGCCGCATATTCTGGCGGCGGCGCTGGCGGGCTGGCCCAGCCAGAATATTGTCAATGATCTGGGGAGTCAAGGCATCTGCATCTCCGCCGGCTCTGCCTGCCACCAGGGAAAGCCCAGTCACGTAGTGGCGGCCCTGGGGCTGCCGAAGCGCACCGCCGGCGGCGTCATCCGGCTGAGCTTTGGTCCGGAGACCACCCGGGCGGATCTCGATGAATGCGCGGCGGCGCTCCGCCGCCATCACGACCAACGGATGCCGATGCTGTGAGCCGGCTTGGCGGGGAGCGCCGCCGTACAGATGAAAAGGGGGATTGGATATGCTTCGTTTTCTCCGCAGGGAGCCGGGCTTTTACAGGCACACATGGATGCTGGCCCTGCCGATCATCCTGCAAAACCTTGTTACCACGTCCCTGGGATTTGTGGATACCTTCATGGTGGGAGTTTTGGGCCAGTCGGAGCTGTCCGCTGTTACCGCCGCCAATACCCCGGTCTTTCTGGTACAGATCATCATCTTCGGCCTCCTCAGTGGACTGACCGTCTTGGTGAGCCAGTACTGGGGGAAGCATGATACAGAGGCCATCAACAGCTGTATGGGAATTGCCCTTTACATCGGTGTGACCATTACCGCTGCGGTGGCACTGGTGATGTTCCTCTTTCCCCACTGGGTCATGGGATTGGTGACGGACAACGTCCTGCTGATCCGGCTGGGCGCTCCGTATCTCCGAATTGTGGGGATCAGCTACGTCTTTAACGCCGCCAGCTCCGTCTATGTGGGAATGCAGCGCAGTACGGAGAACCCCGCCATGGGACTGACCGTATTCACCATTTCGATGCTGCTGAACACGCTGCTGAACTACATTCTCATTTTTGGAAAGTTCGGCGCCCCGGCGATGGGCGTTGCCGGGGCAGCCATCGCCACGCTGGCCTCCCGGGTAGTGGAATTTGCCATCACCGTGGGCTATGCCCTGTGGAACCGGCGCATCCCGCTGCTGCCCGCTGCCCTCTTTCGCCCGGGAACCGCCTTTATCGGGGACTTTGTGAAGTACTCCACCCCTGTGCTGGCTAACGAATTTCTGTGGGGCCTTGGCACTACAATGATCACTGCTATTATCGGCCATATGGCGATCTCCGGGGAGATGCTGGCGGCCTATGCCATTATGGGTAATATCGAGAAGTTCTCGACTGTGGCCTGTTACGGTATTTCCGGAGCGGCGGCGGTGATCGTGGGGAAGCGCATCGGTGAAGGGGCCTCTAAAGAGGAGATCTATGATATAAGCTGGTGTTTGCTGCTGGTGTCGCTGTTGATTGGCGTGATCGTATCCGCTGCTCTGGCGGCGCTGCTTCCCACGATATTTATTCCCTATCTCTATCCGCTGTTTCACCTGGAAGGGCTGTCCCTGCGGATTGCGGCCACTATGTGCGTGGTCTTTATTATCATGATGCCTACCAAGGCGTTTGACATTACCAATATCACCGGAATCCTTCGGGCCGGAGGAGATGTCCGTATGGCGTTTGTTCTTGACGTAGGTTCCGTCTGGCTGGTATCGGTGCCCATCACGGCATTGACGGCACTGGTGTTTGACGCACCGGTGGCTTTGGTATGCCTGGGAATACAGGCGGAGGGCCTCTGCAAGGTGCCCCTGGGGGTCTGGCGGCTCCGGAGCCGGAAATGGATCAACGATGTGACCAGAGAGGGCGCGTCATGAGTTTGTTTTGCTGCCCCGTCTGCGGTGGGCCGCTGGAGCGGGGGGAGAGGGCCTGCGCCTGTCCTGCGGGCCATAGCTACGACATCGCAAAAGAGGGATACACATATCTTCTTCCTCCCAATCAAAAGCACTCCCAAGCCCCCGGCGACGACCGCCAGATGGCGCGGGCAAGGCGGGAATTTCTGTCCAGAGGGTATTATGAACCGCTTTTGAATACCCTCTGTTGTGAGACTTTGACCCGGTGTGGGGAGGAGTCTGTGATTTTAGATGCCGGCTGCGGCGAGGGTTACTATACTGCGGGGATTTATCGTACCCTGCGGGACGCGGGGCGGCGGTTTCGGATGGCGGGGGTAGATATCTCCAAATTCATTCTCCGCGCTGCCGCCAAGCGGGAGAGCGGGGTGGAATTCGCTGTGGCCTCCTCCTACCGCCTGCCTCTGGCCGGCGGCGGTGTGGACCTCCTGCTGAACTGCTTCTCCCCCTTGGCGCTGGAGGAGTTCCGGCGGGTGCTGCGTCCCGGCGGCGTATTTTTGTATGTGGTGCCCGGTCCAAAGCACCTGTGGGAGCTGAAACGTGTTTTGTATGACCGCCCATATCTCAACGAGGAGCGGGAGACGCCCTATGAGGGCTTTGCCTATGAGAGGATTGTCCCCGTGGACGCAGAGATCACCCTGTCCAATCAGGCGGACATTCAAAATCTGTTTTGTATGACGCCTTACTATTGGAAGACGCCAAGGTCTGGCGCGGAACGCCTTTTGGCGTTAGAGTCCCTGGAGGCCACAATCTCTTTCCGCGTCCATATCTTTCGAAAACTGTAAAAGAGGATGCACAGCCAACCGGCTGTGCATCCTCTTTTGGATTTATGCCCGGGCATGCCTCTGCCGTACAGGAGCGGGCAGCGGGGGGAGAATCCGCTCCCTGCGGTAGAGATCCCGCAATTGCGATCCGATAGCCTCCAGACTCCGGCTCTCTGCCACCGCTTGTCCGGCAGAGGTCAGGTCCGGCAGGGAATTTGCAAGAATGCCCTCAACTCTTTGTTGAAATTTCTCGGTATTTGACGCTTTGTATATGTTTTTGCCATCCTCCAGCCAAACGCTGTACACAGGAATATCCCGCACTACGGTGGGGATTCCGCAGGCCAGCGCCTCCAGCACCACGATGCCCTCTGTCTCCTCCCGGCTCATAAAGGCGAATACATCCGCGCCGCAGTAGGCCTCCCGCAGTTGGTCCCGGTCTACAAAGCCCGGAAAGCGGACGTTGGCGGGGGCATTTTCCATGGCCTGGACGATCTCCTGGGGGATCAGGCGGGGATCTGTCCAGCCAAACCACAGGAATTGGGCGTAGGGGATGCGCCGGGCCAGCTCCAAAAACTCCGGCAGGCCCTTTCGGGCGATGGTGTGGCCCACCGAGATCACAACCTGGTCTGTCTCCTGCAGGCCGTATCGCTGCCGAAAGGCGGAACGGACGGAGGGATCTGGCCGGAAATAGGAGGTGTCCACCCCGTTGGAAATGCTGTATACCGGACGTTTCAGACCATAGCCCTCCAACAGCTGCCGGGAGTATTCCGTCGGGGTCAACACCACGTCACCCAGGCTGTAGCAGAATTTGATCCAATGCCGGAACAACGGGGCCAGGATATCCGAACCCTTGAAGGAACCCCGGAAATCCTCCATCGTGGAGTGTCCGTACCAAACCACTTTCCGCCCCCGCAGGCGGGCGCCCAGGGCCGCCAGCACGGAGTCCGGCAGTACGGTGTTCACATGCATGGCGGCGGTGTCCTTGGTCCAGCGGGAGGTGGTCTCGATCTCCGCCCGCCGCAAACACTCCCGTTGGTGGCGAATAGCCTGTCCCACGCCGCTTCTGCCCACGATCTTTTCGCCGCCGCCGTATATATAGATTCGCATAGCTTATCTCCTTTTGGCTTTATCCAAACATCGGCACAATATGTTGCCAGGCCACCGTCAGGCCCAGGCTGTACAGGGCGATGGCAAAGGGCTTGCCCAGCAGGATAATGGCGGTGTAGCGCCGCCAGGTCATGTCCGTGGTGCCCGCCAGATAACAGAGAAAGTCGTCCGGCGCCACCGGCAGGAAGATGGCCAGGGCAAAAAGCCGGGAAAAGCGGTTTCCCTCTTCCGCCCAGCGGCCGTATTTTTGAATGGTCTTTTCTGAGAACAAGAGGAACAGCAGAGGTTTTCCGCAGTTCCGGGCCACGGCGAAGGCCATGAGAGACCCCAGGCAGATGCCCACGTAATTATAGATAAAACCCCACACCGGGCCGAATAAAATCACGCCCACCAGGCAGCCCAATCCCCCCGGCAGTACGGGGATCACCACCTGCACCGCCTGAAAGGCCACGAACAGTAGCATGCCCGCCAAGCCGAGGTTTGATACCAGGGACGCAAGCCGCTCCTGGGAGGTCAGCACGCCGGTGTGCCATCCCCATACCGCCACTGCCACACACAGAAGAAAGCCGGCCACGGACACGGCTTGCAGCACGGTTTTTTCAACGGGCCGGGTCATGCGGAGACCTCGTGGCAAAAGGCTGCCGCCCGGCGGGTAATCTGCTCTTCATAGATGGATTCCACCCGCTCCGCAAAACGCTGGGCCGAGAATTCCGCCGCCGTGGTCCGGGCGTTTCGGGACATGCGTCCCCGGTGATGGGGCTGTGAGAGGAACAGCGCGAGTTTGCTTTGAAAGTCGGCCTCGTTTTGATACTGCCAGCCGTTCTCCCCGCTGCGGATGACGCCGGTGAGGCAGGGATCCGCCCGGCAAAGGGTCGGAACGCCGGCGGCCAGCGCCTCGATGTAGGTCAGGCCCTGGGTTTCGCTGGTGGAGGCGCTGACGAATAGATCCCCCAGGCGGTACCAGTCCGCCACCTGCTCCGGGGCCACCATACCGGCAAAGATCACATCCGGAGCCGTGAGTCCCAGGGCGGCGGTCTCCCGCTCCAGCCGCGGGCGGTCGGGACCGTCGCCTACCAGCAGCAGCGTTACCGGAGCGCTGCCGAGCGCCGCACGGCAGCGCAGCAGCTCGTCGATGTTTTTCTCCTCTGCCAGACGGCCCACGAAGACCAAAATAGTCCGGTCTGTGGGAATGTTCAAACTGGCCCGCAGCACCGCCGTGCGCCAAGGGTCCGCCTCTCCGGAGAAGGGGGTCAGGTCGATGCCGGAGGGAACGACAAATACCGGCTGCCGGACGCCGTAGCCCTGGAGCAGCATCCGCACCTTGCCCGTGGGGGCGATGAGACAGTCCGTCCGGGCCGCTACCCAGCGGGAGAACACGGCCACCGCCTGCTTGCCGAAGCGGACGCTGGGGGAGAAATAGTGGGTATAGTCCTCATATACCGTATGGTAGGTGTGAACCAAGGGGACGTCCAGTTCCTCCGCGATGCGGCGGGCCAGGAAGAAGGTGCTGAATTCGCACTGGGAGTGGACCACGTCTGGACGCCATGCGATCAGCTCCCGCACCCATTTTCCGGCCAGGGCCGTGCGCAGGCGGGCGCCGGGATATACCAGGCCGGCGGCAATGGAGCCGAGATAGGTCACGCCGTCCTTCTCCCAGGAGCGGCGGTTTTGGGAGAGGGTCAGCACCCGGACCTCATGCCCCCGCCGCTCCAGCTCCCGGCGCAGGTTCTTCACCGATGTGACCACCCCGTTGACGGCGGGGCTGTACCAGTCGGAAGTGATTAATATTTTCATGTAGGGTCCCTCATTTCGCATTGTTCTATCCATCTATACGAGATGGCGGAGTTTTTTTCTTCAAGGACTGACAAAAAATTTATGTCTACTGTGTACCACTGTACTAGTGTATTAGATATAATAATACAGTTAATACAGTTTGTCAAGAGGAGCCGCTGCATTTTCCTCTGCATCTCCAAGCGGCTCCCTGTCCCCGTTTTTAAAGATATCACCGAAATCTGTCTGCAATCTTTCTGAAATCTAACAGTTTTGAAAGAAATATGTCCCCGGCGGTTCTCAAACCGCCGGGGACACCGGGAATCAGCGTCCCGCCTCGCTGCCCACAATCCGGTCGTAGGCGTGAGCTGTGAGTCCATAGACCAGGGCGTAGATGACGCAGAAGGCCAGCATGGTCCCGGCCGTGCAGAGGGCGAACAGCCTTACATTGTGGAGGTTAAACAGCTCCAGCATCCGGGAGAGCATGGGGAAGGCCGCCAGCACGTGGACCCCCGCCGTCCCCAGGGGCAGGAAGAACACCAGCAGAATTTGGCTGTGAATGGAGGCCTTGACCTCCTTCTCCGTCATGCCCACCTGGCGGCAGATGTGGTAGCGCCGCTGGTCCTCGTAGCCCTCGGAGATCTGCTTGTAGTAGATGATGAGGACGGTGGTCATGAGGAAGAGGATGCCAAGGAATACCCCCAGGAACAAAAAGCCGCCGTACATGGCGTAGTACTCCACGGCCTGTTCCTGCTTGCTGACGAAGCTGATGCCGCCCTCCCGCAGGCTCAAGCGGTACACCAGGTCCTCGGTCTGGGCCAGCTTTTCCCTGTAATCCTCCCCGGGCAGATTCATCTGGACACGGAATTGGCGGCCAGTGCGGTCCCGGTCCATGGCCATGAGATTTTCCGCCGTCTCCTGGTCCGCCACCACCAGGAACAGCTCCGCCTCTTCGTTGCTCAGCAGGATGGTGGTGGCGTGACGGATGGGGTCAGTAATCTCGCCCTGGACGTGGAAGGAGTATCCCTCCAGGTCAGAGGGGGATTCGATATATGAGGCGGGATGTTCGTCGTTGAACCGGGCAATCCGGAAGTCCGCGGGAAAGTTCTCCAGGCCAACGACATGAACCAGTGCCTCACCCGGAGCCAGACTGACGGCCCGGCCGGTCAGGCGGGCGTAGTCCTCCGCCGTCACAATCTCCAGCAGCGTCCGCTGGGTACCAGGACTCATATTCAAAGACAGCACCCCATTGCGCCACCCGCAGTACACCCAGTAGCGGTTATAATATTGAAGGTCCTGGATCTCTCCCTCAGAGGCCGCCTCCCGCCGCACCTCCTCCAGGTAAGACATGGAGTCCCCGGGCTGCCGGTCCAGATCCTGGAGGAACTCGATGTCGTAGGGGAACATCTCATCCATGGCCCGGTCCAGGCCGATGTACAGGCAGATGGTAGTGGACACCGTCACCAAAACCATGGTGGAGAGGATGCAGATATTGGCCAGACCCACGGCGTTTTGCTTCATGCGGTAGAGCAGTCCGGAGACAGCGGTAAAGTGATTTGTCTTGTAGTAAAAATCCCTGTTGGCCCGCAGCCGTTTCAGCAGAGCGATGGACCCGGCGGTAAACAGGCAGTAAGTGCCCACCATCACCAGAGCTACTGCCGGAAAGAAAAAGGCCATGGCCACGATGGAGCTTTTCATGGTAAAGGAGAGGCCGTAGCCCCCCAGCAGGGCCGCGAGGCCGATGAGCACCAGCAGCCACTTGGTCCGGGGTTCCCGCTCTCCGGTGTGCTCGCTGTGAAGCAGTTCTACCGGCTTGGAACGGTACAGCTGAAAGAGGTTCCGGCAAAGCGTCAGGGACATCAGCGCGGCAAAGAGGACGGCCGTCTGGCAGACCCCCGGCAGACTGATGGAAAAGCCGAACAGCACGGGCAGGCGGGACATTTTCAAAACCACCAGCAGCATCAGTTTGGACAGGAGAATGCCCGCGAGGATCCCCCCCACGATGACTGCGGCGGCGCACAGCAGCGTCTCCCAGCACATCACCAGAGCGATGTGGCGCTTTTCCAGGCCCAGAATGTTATACAGGCCCAGCTCCTTCTGCCGCCGCTTCATAACGAAGCTGTTGGCGTAGAGCAGGATCACAGCGGCAAAGAGGGCCACCACAAAGCAGCCCACGTCGCTCAGGGACTGGAGGTACATGGCACCCCGGACGGTCTTCAGGGTCTCATGTCCGGAGAGGAAGCGGAGAATGTAGTACATAGCTGCCACGCCGCCGCAGGAGAGAAGGTAAGGCCCGTAGTACCGCCCGTTCCGGGCCAGATTCACCAGAGCCAGCCGGGGAAAGAAGCCGGACTTACGCATGGGACTCACCGCCTTGTGCCAATACCGTCAGTGTGTCGGAGATGCGGCGGAACTGGGACTCCTGGGTTTCTCCGCCCCGGTAGAGCTGGTGGTATACCTGCCCGTCCCGCAGGAACAGCACCCGTCCGGCGTGGCTGGCAGCCTTTACCGAGTGAGTCACCATTAAAATGGTCTGCCCCTCTCCGTTGATCTCTCCAAACAGCTCCAGCAGGTTGTCGGAGGCACGGGAGTCCAGCGCTCCGGTAGGCTCGTCCGCCAGAACGATCTGGGGAGCGGTGACCAAGGCCCGCGCCACGGCGCAGCGCTGTTTCTGCCCGCCGGAGACCTCATAGGGATATTTTTCCAGAATATCCAAAATGCCCAGCTGTTTGGCGATGGGACGGAGTGTTTTGTCCATGGACGCAAAGTCCTGCCCCGCCAGTACCAGGGGCAGAAAGATATTGTCTTGCAGGGAGAAGGTATCCAGCAGGTTGAAGTCCTGGAACACAAAGCCCAGGTGGGACCGGCGGAAGGCCGCCAGATCCCGCTCCCGGATATCCGAGAGGGCCTTGCCGTTTAGGTAGACCTCCCCCGCGGTGGGGCGGTCCAGGGCCGCCAAGATATTCAGGAGGGTGGTCTTGCCGGAGCCGGACTCACCCATAATAGCCACATATTCCCCGGACTCCACGGAGAAATTCACGTTTCGCAGCGCCTCTACCTGGTTTCCGCCGAAGCGGGTGGTGTAGACCTTTTGCAGATGCTGTACTTCCAGTAATGGCATGGAAAAGACCTCCTTGGAATTGATTCTGGGTCCAGTATACCAGACACGCCGGACCGCCAGCCATCGATTTGGCTTACAGTCCGGCGCGGTTTCTTACATTTTTGTAAGACAGGCACTCTCCTTACGGGGGACGACCCGTTATTCCATCACCCGCTGCCTCCGGCTCAGGTCCAGACGCACCAGGGTGCCCTGACCGGGACGGGAGGTGATGGTAATGCCGTGGCACAGCCGCTGCAGAACTTGGCGGCAGAGGTACAGGCCGATGCCGGTGGATTTTCGCTCCGTCCGGCCGTTGTACCCGGTAAAGCCCTTTTCAAACACCCTGGGCAGATCCTCGGGCTGGATGCCGATGCCGCTGTCGGAGATGACAACGGTGTCTCCGTCTCCGTAGATGCGGATGGTCCCGCCCTCCGGCGTGTATTTCAGGGCGTTGGAGAGAACCTGCTCCACCACAAAAGCCAGCCATTTTCCGTCTGTCAGAACCGTTTTTCCCGTCTCCTGAAAATCCAGCGTAATTTTTTTCAAAATAAACATCTTGGCAAGCTTCCGCACCGCCTGACGGAGGATTTCGTCCAGCTGGCAGTCCCGAAGGACGTAGTCTGTGGAGTCGCTGTCCAGCCGCTGTCCAGCCGCAGGTAGGAGAGGACCATCTCCACATACTGTTCGATCTTTAAGAGTTCCACCTCCAAGGGACCGCTTTCCCCGGTCTCCTGAAGCAGAAGCCCCAGGGCGGCGATGGGGGTTTTGATCTGATGTGCCCAGAGCGTGTAGTAATCCGTCATGTCCCGCAGGCGGTTTTCATTTTCCATGGCGAGTCTTGCCCGGTCGCGGCACAGCGCCTGGACCAGAGACTGATAGTCCTCCTCCAGCAGCCCCCTGGCAGGCGGCAGGGGCAGAACTTTTTCCTGAACCTGCCGCAGCAGCCGCTGCAGCTCCCGGTGCCGGGAGCGGAAACAGGCGTATCCCACGGCGAACAGCGCCAGCCCCAAAAGAAAGCACAGCAGCCCCGCGTAGGCCACCGCCTCTACCGGCAGGGTGTACAGCGAAAATACCGCCGCAAAGATACAGAAAAAGCCTGCCAACAGCAGCAGCAGTTTATACTGCCGCCGCAGATACGACGCAAGCAGACTCATGACGGCTCCTCCACCAGATAGCCCGCGCCCTTGCGGGTGCGAATCAGGCCGGCCAATCCCGCGCCGTCCAGCTTTTTCCGCAGGCGGTTGACATTGACGGACAGCGTGTTTTCGTCCACAAAGCTGTCCGAGGCCCACAGGGCAGCCATAATAGCCTCCCGGCTGACAATCTCCCCCTTGTGCTCCAGCAGAAGCTGCAAGATTTTATACTCGTTTTTGGTCAGTTCCACCCGCTGGCCCGCCGCCGTCAGCGTACCGTCGGAGACGTTCAGAACCGCTCCTCCACAGGAGAGCAGCTGGGCCGTGGGGCCGAAGTCATAGGCCCGGCGCAGAGCGGCTTGGACTTTCGCAGAGAGAACCTGGAGGTCAAAGGGTTTGGGCAGCAGGTCGTCCCCGCCCATCTGCATGGCGGTCACTACATTTAAATTGTCGGAGGCGGAGGAGACGAAGATAATCGGCACCTTAGAGATCCTGCGGATCTCCACGCACCAGTGATAGCCGTTGAAAAAGGGCAGAGAGATGTCCAGCAGCACCAGCTGCGGGGCAAAGGCGGCGAACTCCCCGAGGACGTTGTCAAACCGCTCCGCGCAGGCCACCTGATAGCCCCAGCTCTCCAAATGACGCCGCATGGCTCCGGCGATGACGGCGTCGTCCTCCACGATAAAGATCCGGTACATGGATTGCCTCCTCTTTGTTGATGTCGTCTGGAGCATACCACTCCCAAAGAAAAAAGTCAAATTCCGGAAGGCGGCCGTGCCGGATCTGTGGGGCGGCACAGGCTGTGCGGTTCCGGGATCAAGTCATATTCCGGGGATCTTTGGGGCATCCTATGAAAAATCCATCAAAACGAGGTGGCGCTCATGAACGAAAAGCGAATTGGCCAGCGGACCGTCGCGCTGTCAAATCCCCCCTCCGTGCTGTCCTTTGCCAATATCGGCGGAAAATTTGAGGGGCAGGGTCCTCTGTCGGGATATTTTGACGAGTTGAGCCAGGACTCCTTTTTTGGAGAGAAGACCTGGGAGAAGGCGGAGTCGGCCATGCAGAAAAAGGTGGTCCGGCGCGCGCTGGAACAGGCCAAGCTGAAGCCAAAGGATATCGGCTATATTTTGGCGGGCGATCTGCTGAACCAGTGCATTGGCTCCTCCTTCGGCCTGCGGGAGCTTGGGATTCCATTCTACGGGCTGTATGGCGCCTGTTCCACCATGGGGGAGTCACTGTCCCTGGCGGCGATGCTGATCGACGGAGGGTTTACGGAGCGGGCCATTGCTGTCACGTCCTCCCATTTCTGCACGGCCGAACGGCAGTACCGCATGCCGGTGCCCTACGGCAGCCAGCGGACCCCTACCGCCCAGTGGACGGCCACCGCATCCGGCTGTACGGTCCTCGGCCGGGAGGGGGCCGGTCCTTATATCACCCATGTCACCTGCGGCAAGATTGTGGACAAGGGAATCACCGACCCCAATAACATGGGGGCGGCCATGGCCCCGGCCGCTTATGATACCCTGGCCGCGTTCTTCCGGGACACGGGGACGGCCCCAAAGGACTATGACCTCATTGTCACCGGTGATTTAGGGGAGCTGGGCCACGGAATCGTCCGGGATTTTTTCTCCCGGGACGGCGTGGAGCTGGGGGACAATTTCCAGGACTGCGGACTGCTGCTGTATGACCGGGAGAGTCAGGACATGCATGCCGGGGCCTCCGGCTGCGGGTGCTCTGCCTCTGTGCTCAACGGGTATCTTTTGACGCAGATGCAGCGGGGCGTTTGGAAGAAGATCGTGTTTGCCCCCACCGGGGCGCTGCTCTCCCCCACGTCCAGCTTTCAGGGCGAGTCGATCCCTGGGATCTGCCACGCCGTGTGCATCTCCGCGGAGAAGTGATAAGACCGGATTTGGACGGGCCGCCCGAAGGGCGGCCCGCACTTTGGCCGGAAGACGCTTCCTCTTGCTTTTTGCGGTGGTTTCGGGTATCATGGAGAAAAACTCCGCACGCCCGCCTCCTGGGCAGAGAGGAGCCGTTATGCAGGAGACAAAACTCCATCCCTTGAAATTTGTCCGGACGCTGGTGCTGGGGATGATCCTCTGTGCCGCAGTGGGCCTGGGGTGCTTTTTTGCGGGGCGGGCCGCGGCGGACGCTGCAGCCCAACCGCCGCAGATTGACGCTGTGGTGCTCCGGTCCCAGCTGACGGAGATCAGCGAGCTGGCCGTGGTGAATTACCACTACACCAATATGGCCCAGTTTGAAAATGGCAGCGACTTTTACGGCGTGCGGCTTCCCTTTACCACCAAGCGCTTTATCCTCACTTACGATGGGGAGATCAAGGCCGGTATTGACCTGGAAAAGGCCCTGGTGGAGGTGGGAGAGGGGGGTGTCACCGTCCGGCTGCCGGAGGCGGAGATCCTCTCCCATGAGATGGACGAGGGAAGCGTGGAGATCTTCGACGAAAAGGCCAGCATCTTCAACCCCTTTACAGTGGAGGACTTTGCCGCGTTCCAGGCGGAGCAGAAAGACGCCATGGAGCAAAAGGCCCTGGAGAGCGGCCTTTTGGAGGAGGCTGCCACAAAGGCCGAGGCGAATGTGCGGCTGCTGCTGTCCGCCGCCCTGCCGGAGGGCTGTGCCTTGGCAATCCGCTCCATCCGTTGATCCGTACATAGAGAAGACTGCCGCCGCGCCTCCGGGCGCGGCGGTATTTGCAGTCAGTGAGAAAAAGTTTTTGGCCGTTTGAAAAATATCCCGGGTTTTATCCGTGTTATGGGTGAAAGGAGTGAGAACGTGGTTTCATTTGGTACCGATGAAATCATTTCCCGCATCGTGGAGCGGTATAGTTCCATGCTGCTGCACTTAGCGGCTACCCGGCTGGACTCCCCCGCCGACGCGGAGGACGCCGTGCAGGAGGTGTTTTTAAAGCTGCTGACCGCCCGCCCCGTGTTCCGGGACAGTGAGCATGAAAAGGCATGGCTGATCCGGACCACGCTCCACCGCGCCAGCGACATCCGCCGCTCGGCGGAGCACCGGAACCTCCCCCTGGAGGAGGCGGCGGAGCCGGCGGCCCAGGAGGATACGCTCTCTCTCGTTTCCGCTGTCCGGGCGCTTCCGGACAAGTACAGCGCTGTTATCCACCTCTACTACTACGAGGGGTATTCCATCAAAGAAATCGCAAAGACGCTGGGCCTGCCCGCCGCCACGGTGGGCACCCGCCTGGCCCGTGGCCGGGAGCGGCTGCGGCAGATACTGAAGGAGGATGTGTGATGAAACGGGAAGAGTACCGTAAAGCCTTTGACCAGATCCCCTTTTCCGCCGGCTTTCAGGAGCGGACGGCGAACCTGCTGCGCCAGCGCGCCCGTGAATTGGAAAAGGAGAATCGATCTATGAATTTCAGCAAGACAAAAAAGCTGGCGGTTTCGCTGGCGGCCGCCGTGGCGCTTTTGGCTGTATCCGTGTCTGCCGCCATGGTGTGGCTGACACCCGCCCAGGTGGCGGAACACCATGACCAGCCCTTATTGGCGGAGGCCTTTGAGAGCGAAGATGCCATTTCCATCAACGAGACCGTGGAAACCGGGGGCTTTGCCGTCACTCTGCTGGGTCTGGTCTCCGGAGAGAATCTGGATGTGCAGAATCAGGACCTGGACACCGCCCATACCTACGCGGTGCTGTCTCTTCGCCGCTTGGACGGAGAACCGCTGGATAACGAGACCTTTGATTTTAGCAGTTATACGATGACCCCCCTGGTGGCCGGATGCAGCCCCACTGCGGTGAACAACTGGACCCTGGGGGCCTTTGCCAGCGGTTTTGCTGAGGACGGCGTCTACTATTACTTGCTGGACACGGAGAGCATTGAGAAGTTTGCCGGTCACACGGTGTATATGGCCTTCTACGAGGGCGGCGTTCCCAACAACACGGTCTTCACCGTCAATGGCGACGGGACCATTGCCTTCTGCGATGATTTTACCGGCGTCCAAGCCCTCTTCACGCTGCCTCTGGACCCGGACAAGGCGGATCCATCGGCGGTTGACGCGTTCCTGAGCGAATATGATATGGGGTGGACCAATGACCGCACTCCTATGGAGGATTACGAGGCCGACAGACAGGAGACGGAGGACGGCGATACGACCATCATCCTCAGCCCCGCGGGAGGAAAGGGGCTTTCTGAATAAAAGAACCACTATATCAACGGATAAGCGCAGTTTAGTGGCACATAAGGCAGGCCGGAGGGGGAAGCTGATCTCAGCTTCCCCCTCCGGCCTGTCCGATAGGGGACATGAGTACAATCCAGCCGAAAATCTCGCGGGGCGCTTTCCGGCCGGGATCAGATCTTCGTGCGGCGGCACAGCTCCCGGGCCTTGGCCTGGATGGCCTTGAGATCCTCAAAGGTCTCCGGCCGCTTTCGGGGGTCCCGCAGCAGGGCCGCCGGGTGATAGACGGCGGTCATCTGGATACCGTCCCGCTCAAACCACTGGCCGTGCTCCCGGGTGATCTTGAAGTCCTCTTTGATAATGGCTTTGGCGGCGATCCGCCCCAGACACACCAAAATTTTGGGCTGCAGAAGGGCGATCTGACGCTGAAGGTAGCCGATGCAGGCGTCCTCCTCCACGTTCAGCGGGTCCCGGTTCTGGGGCGGACGGCATTTGACCACGTTGGCGATGTATACCTTGGTGCGGTCCAGGCCGATCATCTCCAGCATATCGTCCAGCAGCTGGCCGCCCCGGCCCACAAAGGGCAGGCCCTGTTCGTCCTCGTGCTGTCCGGGACCTTCGCCCACAAAGAGGATTTCCGCGTCCGTAGCTCCGTCGCCAAAGACCACGTTGGTGCGGGTTTCCGCCAGGGCGCAGCCCCGGCACTGTAAGCATTCCGCCTGTAGAGATTCCCATGTATCCGGCATATAAACAACCTCTTTCTCTGGTGATACCACGAAAAATCTGCCAGCGGGGAAACGGGATATTCCGCCATCCCTGGGGAAAGAATGGGAGGCAGGAGGTTTGGTATATGACAGATTTACTCTGGTTCTTTTGGATCTACAGTTTTGGGGGATATCTGGTGGAGCGTGCCTTTGCGGCGGCCACCCGGGCGGAGCGCCGGGAACGCAAGTGTTTTTTGCTGCTCCCGCTGTGCCCGGTGTATGGACTGGGGATGCTGGCGGTGCTGGCCCTGCCTGAGTCATGGCGGCAGGGAGTTTGGATGGTGGCCGCCGGAGCGGCGGTGACCACGGCGGTGGAGTATGCCGTCCACTGGGCCTATGAGTTCCTCCTGGGAGTGCGGTTTTGGGACTATTCCCAGATGGCCGGCAACTTGCAGGGGCGGGTCTGTCTGCCGTTCACCCTGGCCTGGGGGGTGCTGACGGCGCTGGCCGTCTGGTATGTCCATCCGCTGGTGGCGGCTTTGGCGGCGGAGATTCCGGCATGGGCCACCTTTGGGTTTTTGCTGTTGTTCTCCGTGGATGCGGTGTGTTCTGCCCGGTTTTTGTGGGTGACGCACGACGTGGAGGAGCTGCGGGTTACCGGCTGGAGTATTTAGTGCCGTTGGACAGCTTTTCGCTGAGCCACTGATAGAGATCCCGGTAGACGTCCTCCCGGCAGGCCTCGTTTAAAATCTCATGGCGCAGCTCCGGATAGAGGCGGATGGACACGTCCCGTGCCCCAGCCTTTTGGAAGCTGCGGTAAGCCCTCTGTACGCCCTTGCCGCAGTTTCCCACCGGGTCCATAGCTCCCGAGATAAAGAGGATAGGGGTGTTGGCGTTCATCTTTTTCAGGTTTTCCGGCTTGGCGATAAAGCGAAGTCCGCTCAGCATCTCTCGAAAGAGTCCAACGGAGACGTTGCCGCCGCAGAGCGGGTCTTCAATGTACCGGTCTATGTTCTCCGGGTCCAGAGACAACCAGTCAAAATCTGTACGGTTGGGGGCAAAAACTTTATTGTAGGACCCAAAGGCCAGCTTATCCACCGTGGGGGAAGCATGGTCTGCACCAACTTTCCGCCGTTCCAGCGCGGAGACGGCCCTGCCGCCGGCAATCAGGGCGGAAGACATCTGCCCGGTGCCCATGAGAATGGCTCCGTCCAGGGTGCCGGGGTAGCGAATGAGGTAAGTGCGGGCCAGGAAGGAACCCATGGAATGGCCCAGCAGGAAGAGGGGGATGCCGGGAAAACGCTTTCCCAGCAGGTCCCGGCGGGTGTAGATGTCATCCACCACCCAGTGCCAGCTGCCTTTGGGACCAAAGTACAGCCGTGCTCCGCCGGGAGCCACGGAACTGCCGTGGCCCAAGTGGTCGTGCCCCGCCACCGCGAAGCCCCGGACGGTGAGATATTCCGCGAAGGGTTCGTACCGGAGAATGTACTCCGCCACGCCGTGGGAGATCTGCAGCACGGCCTTGGGCTGGCCCTCCGGCAGCCATTCCACCGCGTGGACCGCGGTCTTTCCGTCGGCGGAGGGGAAGGTAAATTCATTGCGCACCATCGAATGGCCCCCCTGTATATAGAATTCTTATCTGTTATGATACCATGTTTGAGAGAAAAGCGCCAGACTTGTTTTGCCATTTTTCAATTTCCCGTCTGTGAACGAGGTGAGAACAAACCGTAAATAAACTGAAATTCTGTTGCTTTTGACCAACAGGTGGAGTATACTGATACCATCTCAGGAAAAACAAAGGCGTAATATACGGAAAGGGGCTTCAAAATATGGCATTATCTTTTGACGAACTGACGAAAAAGGCGCAGGACATGGCCGCTGTGGCGGCAGATAAGGCGAAGGATACCGTGGGGCTGGCAAAAGTGAACCTGGCCATTGCAGGAGAGCAGCGGGAGATGGACAAAAATTACCGCACGATCGGCGAGTGGTTTGTCAGCGAGTACGAGGGTGAAATTCCCGATGCGGTGCGGGACCTGGTGGAGGCCGTGAACGCGTCTAAGGCGAAGATCGCGGATCTGGAGGCCAGCAAACCCGTGCGGGAGGAGCCGGCTGCCGCCGCCCCCGTGGGAGAGAAGGCCTGCCCCATCTGCGGCGCTGTCAGCGACAGTAAGTTTTGCCCCCACTGCGGCGCGCCCATGGAATAAGGTTTTGGTTTTGGATTGTGGAAAATACATAAACGCAAAAGAGGTCCCGGCTGTCTGGCCGGGACCTCTTTCAATATCACTTCCGTTTGTTGCGGATGGCGTCCTGGCAGCTGCCGTCCAAAAGGTCAATATACCGCACAAACAAAGCGACCTTGTTGTCCGGATTCAGCGCCGCCCACATCCGCTCTGCCAGAACCTCCGCCGTGGGAGCGTCCAGGACGACCCTCTTCGGTTCCCCCTCAAAGGAGGGGAGGGGACTTCCGTCACCCGTATAGGTGTGGATGAAGCGGCCCTCGCCGGAGAGGGGATGGTCATAGGTATAAAAAAAACGGCAGCAACAGGCGGGATTCCCGTCGGCGCTCTTGAGGATGGACAGCTTAAAGCTGCCGTCCGGAGACAGCAGGCCGGAGATGCGAGGCGTGTAATTGGGGGCGTCCGGCTCGAATTCCCGGGTGTGCAGGGCCTGAGCAAAGGTCTTGCCCGCCAGCAGTCCATCCCGGACGGTGTCGGTTTGGTCACCGTTGGTGACCACCAGTCCCCGGCCTACCTGGCGGACGGGGTGGTAGATGATCAGGCTGGGGTCAGTCATTTTGGAGGGATCGTGGGCCTGGGTGCGGATCCCGTCCTCCGTGGGGACGAAGACCCGGTTCCGGGAATTTTCGCTTCGGCCCATGATAAAGTAGGCCGCTATGGCGCAGCGGTGGCCGGCGCTCCGGCCCAGAACAATGCCCCGGCCGGGATAGGGGTTTTCCTCCAGCAGCTTGATAAGGTCCAGCAGTTCCATGGGCAGATCTCCTCATTTCAAAAGTTTTTTTCGCTCCCGGTAATCGGGAAGGTACTGTTCCAGAAGCGCGTAAAACCGGGGACCATGATTTTTCTCCCGGATGTGGCACAGCTCATGGACCACCACCAGCTCGATGGCCTCCTCCGGGCAGTTCATCAAAAAGCAGGAGAAGCAAAGACTGTTTTTCCCGCTGCAGCTGCCATAGCGGTGCTTGGCGGCGGTGACCCGAAAGCCGGTGGGGGTCACGCCCATTTTTTTGCTCCAAAAGGCGATTTTTGGAGGCAAAAGCTTCTGCGCCCTGGCTTTCAGGGCCGCAATTTCCTCCGCCGTGGGAGGAGGTGGAAGGGCCGCCGCCCGTTGGCGCTGGCGTTCTAGATGCTGCCGGATCCAGTCTCCGTGACTTTCCACAAAGGCGCGGATGCGCTTTTCCGAAAGACGCATGGGGGCGCGCACCACCACGCGGCAGTCTCCTGTAATCTCCAGCGCCAGGGTTTTCCGGCGGGAGCGGATCAATTCATACGGTTCCATGGGAAACAGGATAGCACACCGTTTGGAAAAAGGCAAGGGAAAATGGCGAAAAAGGTCATACCATTTGCGGAGCCGCCTTCCGAAAGAGATCAGCGGGCCGGCTTTCGCCGGCCCGCTGCAAGTCAGTCCCTGGTGAGGATGCCGCTGAGATCCAGGGGTTTGCCGTCCTGCCACAACCGCTCCAGGTCGTAGAATTCCCGGGCCTCCTGGGAGAATACATGGACGGCAAGACAGCCGTAATCCAGCAGCACCCAAGTGCCGTCCCGGTGGCCCTCCCGGTGAAGGGGCGCTTCGCCGGCCTCCTCCTTCAGGGCCTTTTCCACGGCGCCGCACAGGGCGTTGATCTGGGTGTTGGATGTGCCGGTGGCGATGACAAAGTAGTCTGCCAGGGTGGTGAGGTCTGTGATCTCGATGGCGGAGATCTCCTTGCCTTTTTTTTCATCCAGGGCCTTTACCGCGGTGATTGCCAGTTCCTTCGGTGTCATGGCGCAGTCCTCTCTTTCTTTCATAGTTAATGATTCTTATTCCGCGGGGACCGGATCGATGATGACAAAGCCAGGGTCCGCGGGTTCGGAGGGCGGGGGAGTGACAGGGTCGCCGGACGTCCCGGGATCGGGGAAGGAGGTATCCGGCGGGTTGACCGGCGCCGTTGTGCCAGGGTCCGTGGTGCCGGGATTATTGGGGTCCGCTGTTCCGGGATCAGTTCCGCCTGGATTTGTGACGTTGGGGTCACCGGGAACAGCCGTCCCCGGGACTGTGGTGCCGGGGCTGTCGGAACCGGCGGTTCCCGGGTTGTTGGAATCAGCGGCGCCGGGATTTTCCGGGTCCGTCACCGCCGGGGGAACGGCCAAGACGCCCTCCATGATCTCCCCGGTCTCCGGGTCGATAAGGAAGCCGGTCTCCGGGTCGTAGGGGTTGCCGTTCATATCCACAGGCCAGTCGTCCTCCGGTTCATCCGAGGGGATGTCCGGCGGAAGCGCCGCCCGCCGGTCCTCCACATAGCCGGTGGAGGAGCTGATGGAGCCGTCGGCGTTGACGGACATGATGTCCAGATCGCTGCGGGTAAAGACCTCCACATAGGGGCTGAGCTTGTTGTTCACAATGTCCAGCAGCTGTCCGGCGATGGGTACCACATAGTTCTGCATATTCCCAACCGTCGGACTCCATACGTCGGCACCTCGCCAGGGCATGGAGAGGAATTCCACGTCCTCCACCTTCAGGCCCCCAAGGATGGCCTTCTGGGCAAACCAGAACACCTCCTGAAAGCTCAGGTCTGTCTCCACACATTCGTCAAAAACTTTGGCGATCTTGTTGATGTTGCCCACGTTTTTAATGGTCAGCATCTGTTTGATGACCTCTTTCAGGAAGGCCTGCTGGAGCTTGGCGCGGCCGTCGTCTCCAATGCCGTTACGATAGCCGTAGGGACTGTCCTTGTCATTCTTTCGCCAGCGGATGATCTGCATGGCGTCATCGCCATTGAGGTGCCGCAGGCCCGGGGCCTGCTCAATGACCAGATCCTGGTAGGGGTCGTGGTAGTCCATGGGATAGGGGTTGTCAAAATCCACCCCGCCGATGGCGTCTACCAGCTTGCCAACGGCGTCCCACTCCACCACCACCTGGTAGTCCGGTTCAAAGCCCACCAGCTGGGAGATCTCCTTGTACAGGGCCTGGATTCCCTTTTCCCCGCCGCCGTAGCGGAGGTAGACGGAGTTGATCTTCTTTACGTCCCAGGGGACGTTCACCATGGTGTCCCGGAGGATGGACATGACGGTGGCCTTCTGGTTGGTGACGTCGTAGCTGGCCAGCATCATGGTGTCCGTATGGCCGCCGCCGCCGGTGTCCAGGCCCAGGATCAGCACGGTGTAGAAGTCCTCGCTCTTGCGCTCGCCGTCCGCCCGGGGGCGGATCCCCTCGCCGTAGTCAATCTCTTCGATCTGATCCTTGCCCTCGCTGTCCTTGGTGAAGATGGCGCCGCCCCGGCGGTTATTTAGGTCCGGGCGGACAAAGATAGACCGCCAGACGAGCACCGCTGCCAAAATTACCGCCAGGACAATGGCCACGGCGATCATGATTTTCTGCTGTGTGGTGAAACGGCTGGTTTTTTTCGGCTTTTTGGGTTTTTGCTCCAGACGGCTTCCACCCGTGTGTCTCTGTTCTCTTTCCACTGATCTTTATCCTTTCAAACCTTTCAAAGCGTCCCGTGCCTCCAGGGTGGCGCGGTGTACTGGGTTTCCCATGCCCAGCATTTCCTCAATGGTCATCTCCAGACCCGTCAGCAGGCCCTTGTCTAAATCCTCATAGCACATGCGCCGCAGTTTTTCCACTCCCGGAAAGTCCCGGCTGGGTTCGATATAGTCCGCCAGGTAGATGATCTTTTCCAAAAGGGTCATACCGGCATGGCCGGTGGTGTGCCAGCGAATGGCGCTGTAGATCTCATCGTCCACCCCAAACACGTTCCGGGCGATGGCGGCGCCGGTTTTGGCGTGGAGCAGCTTTAACGCCCTTTGCTCCAATTCATCCAGCGGTATGCCGTACTGGCGGCAAAGAGCCAGCTGCTCCTCCATGTTCAGCTTTTTGGTGCAGTCGTGAAGCAGGGCGGCCCTGCGGGCTTTTTCCACGTCTGCGCCATAGCGCCGCGCCAGGCGGATGGACTCCTGCTCGGTGCCCAGCACGTGGGGGATGCGGCGGTGATTTAAATAGCTGAGGGCGGCAGGCCGCAGCTGTCGCAGGGGCAGGTGCGTTAAGTCCGCGCCTGTGCCGTACATTCCCTCCCGCAAAATCAGACCGTATACCGCCGGAGCCAGCAAGCTGGCTCCCTCGCCGCGGACCAGCTTTTCCCGCAGCTCCGTGGAGGATATGTCCACCACGCCGGGAATCGTCAGGGTGAACAGCCGCGCCTGGGGAAATGTTTGATAAAGATAATCCCGCTGGACGGCGAACAGCTCCTCGGTGTCCGCCTCCGTACGGCCAAAGGCGGCGATGCCCGCCAGGGAGAGAATTTCCGCCGGCTCCCGCCAGAGGTGGAGGGTCAAAAACATGTCCGCACCCATCAGCAGCCAAAGTTCATCCTCCGGATACAGGTCATGTAAACGGGCCAGAGTATGGACGGTATAACTTTTGCCTGCCGTCTGGCGGAGTTCGATGTCCGACACCTCTACCCGGTCTCCCAGGCCCATGTAGTCCGCCGCCAGACGGGTCAGCGCCAGCCGCTGCTCCGGAGAGGGGCTGTCCGGCGGCAAGTCCTTGTGGGGCGGCTGGCCGTCCGGAACAATGAGAAGCTTGTCCAGTTTCAGCGTCTCAAAGACCGCCCGGGCCGCTGTGATATGGCCCAGGTGAGGCGGGTTGAAGGTGCCGCCGTAGATTCCGATTTTCAAAAAGGCAAATCCCCCTTTGTCCGAGATATCAACATAGAGATAGGCGTTTTAGAGTTCGTCCCCGGCGAAGCGGTCCCGGTTCCTCCGGCGAGACGGGCTTGATCCCTTATCGAATCGCTTTCCGGCTGCTTTTTACAAGCTGAATCCTTTTTTCCCTCGGTTTTGAGTGGCTCTCCCGGTACAGCACGAACTTTGTGCCGATGACCTGCACCACTTCGCTGCGGGTGGCGCTCGCCAGCGCCGCCGCCGCCGAGCGGGCGTCGTATTCCATATTATTGTCCAAAACACGGCCCTTGATGAGTTCCCGGGCCTCCAGGGCGTTGTCCGCCTGTTTGACGAGATTTTCCCCGATGCCGTCTTTTCCCACCTGGAGAATGGTGTCGATGGTGTTGGCAAGGCCCCGCAGCTGGGCCCGCTGTTTGCTTGTCAGTTCCATAGTTTCTGCCTTTCTGTTTTCAGGAGTTGTCCGCCTGTCCTGCGGTCTGCCCGCCCCAGGTCTTTTTGATCTCCTCCAGCCGGGCCGGGTCCATCCACAGCTCACAGTAGCCGCAGGTGCAGCACACCCAGCGGTTCATCTGCGCCCCGCCAAAGATCCCCACGGGAATTTCATCGTATTTGCCGAGACCCTTGGCCTGACAGCGTACAACGTCCGTGCCGCCGCATTTGGGACACGGGTGGCCGTTTCTCATAAATTTTCCTCCATATCTTTGTCCGGGACAGGCGGCTCTGAGAGCCGGTTTAATATCTCGACGTGTGCGGAGAGGTGTTAAACAGCTTAAATATTAGACGCGGGGTTTCCCAAATAGGTTCCCAGCTTTTCCACAAAGGCGGCCAGGGCCTTTCCCCGGTGGGAGATCTCCGCCTTCTCCTCCGCCGTCAGCTGGGCAAAGGTTTTGGCCTTCTCCGGCACCAGAAACACCGGGTCGTAGCCAAAGCCGTTTTCCCCCATGGGGGCGAAGGCGACGGCGCCTTCGCAGGTCCCCTCCGCCGTCAGCTCGTCCCCGCTGGGAAAGGCGCAGCAGACAGCGCAGGCGAAGTGGGCCGCCCGGGTGGTCTGTCCCCGCATGTTGTTCAGCAGCAGCATGTACCGCCCGCGGTCGTCCAGTCCCTCGCCGCCATAGCGGGCGGAGTAGACCCCGGGGCCGCCGTTGAGGGCATCCACGCAGAGACCCGAGTCGTCGGCAATGGCGGGCAGGCCCGCGGCGGCGCAGATGGCTTTCGCCTTTATCATGGCGTTTTCCGAAAAGGTGGTTCCCGTCTCCTCCACCTCCACCGTGATGCCCAGATCGGCGGGGGAGAGCACCGAAACACCTAATTTGGACAAAATATCGGACATTTCCTTCAGTTTGTTGGCATTATGCGTGGCGATGACAAATTTTTCAGACATTACAATGTTCCTCCCAAAGCCTCTTTCTGAACAGCCAGCAACTCCCGGCAGCCCTTGGCGCAAAGGCGCACCAGCTCCTGCTGCTCCGCCGGGGTAAAGGCGCGGCCCTCACCGGTGCCCTGGAGTTCAATGAGTTCGCCCCGCTCGTTCATGACGCAGTTCAAATCCACCTGGGCGCGGCTGTCCTCACTGTATTGGAGGTCCAGCAGCGCCGTGTCCTCCACAATGCCGGCGGATACGCCGGTGACATAGTGCCGGACGGGGCTGGCGGCTAAGATGCCCTCCTCCACCAGCTTCCGGCAGGCCAAAGCCAGCGCCACGAAGCCGCCGGTAACGGAGGCGGTCCGGGTGCCGCCGTCCCCCTGGAGCACGTCGCAGTCAACGGTGATGGTCCGCTCACCCAGCCGTTTCATGTCCACGGCGGAGCGGAGGGAACGGCCCACCAGCCGTTGGATCTCAGCGCTGCGGGGAGAGAGTTTTAGCTTGGAGACGTCCCGCCTGCTCCGCTCCCGGTTGGCCCGGGGGAGCATGGAGTACTCGGCGGTGACCCACCCCTCTCCGCAGGGCACATGGGGCGGGATTCTCTCCTCCACGCTGGCGCAGCAGAGAACCTTGGTATCTCCGCATTCTATGAGGCAGCTGCCCTCGGCAAATTTGATAAATCCCGTGGTGATCTTCACCGGGCGCAGCCCGTCCAAGGTCCGGCCGTCTGCTCTGGTCAAGTTGATTCCTCCTTTTTTGTCTCAATTAACATCAGATCCTGTTTTTCACAGTGCCGGGCGCTCCGCATGTTCTTCCCGAAAGGGACGGTCAACTCTCCTGCATAGGAGAGTTCGATATCCTCCTTTTCTTTGCCGGAGGGAGAAACCGAAAAGGTCCCCCTGGCTTGCAAAGAGGCGGGCTTTACAACCTCTCCGCAGCGAAGACAGCGGCCCGACACAGCGCCGCCTCTCTTAAATAATGGCCTCGGCGTACTCTCCCGCGTCGAAGGGCTTCAGATCGTCAATACCCTCGCCCACGCCCGCCAGTTTCACAGGCACTCCCAGCTCCCGGGCGATGGCCACGGCGATCCCGCCCTTGGCGGTGCCGTCCAGTTTGGTGAGGATAATGCCGGTGAGTCCCGCCGTCTCTTTAAAGGTTCTGGCCTGGATCAAGCCGTTTTGACCGGTGGTGGCATCCAGCACCAGCAGGGTCTCCCGGGCTGCGCCTGGGCACTCCCGGTCGATGATCTTGGAGAGCTTGGCAAGCTCCGCCATGAGGTTTTGCTTGTTGTGGAGCCGTCCGGCCGTGTCGCACAGCACCACATCTACTCCCCGGGCCTTGGCAGCCTGGAGGGCATCGAACAGCACCGCGCCGGGGTCCGCGCCCTCGTGCTGGCGGACAATCTCACACCCGGCCCGCTGCGCCCAGATCTCCAACTGGTCTGCGGCGGCGGCCCGAAAGGTATCCGCTGCGCACAAAAGCACCCGTTTGCCGCGCTGCTTTAAAAGGTGGGCCACCTTGCCGATGGAGGTGGTTTTGCCCACGCCGTTGACGCCGATGAACAGCATGACGCTGGGAGCGGTGGAGGCATCCAGCTCCACGGCGCCTACGTCCAGCAGCTCCACCAGCACCCGCCGCAGGGCCGCCCGGACCTCCTCTTGATCCTGGAGCTTCTCCTTGCGTACGGTCTCCCGCAGGCGCTCCACGGCCTCCGTGGCGGTCTCCACCCCCAGATCCGCCAGAATCAGCGTCTCTTCCAGCTCTTCGAAAAAGGCCTCGTCCGCCTCGGTGAAGGTGGAGAAGAGATTGGTGGTGATCTTTTTCAGCTTGTCAAAAAAACCCATAGTGTCCTCCCGGGATCAGGCTTCGTCCTGATCCTTTTTCTTATTTTTCGCGGTGCGGTCCACGGCCCTGCCGCAGTACCGGCAGTGGACCTCGTGCTTGCGGCCCAGGAACTTGCCGCAGTGGGGGCACCGCCACCAGATGTTGTAGAGCGCCAGGGCGGCCAGCAGCATGACGGCCCCCAGCCAGCCTTTGAACGGGGACACAAACAGCCCCCCAATAGCCAGGGCGGCGATGATATAGTCCTTTTGCCGTAAACTCATAATCCTATTCCTTTCCGGGCTTCGTATCCCAGTCGATCGGTTTGCCGCAGTTCTGGCAGTACTGACCGTTATTCCGGTCCAGATGCCTGCCGCAATGAGGGCAGCGCATCCAGCAGAGGTGGAGGAAAAATCCGGGGATGACACCCAAAAGGGCGATGGCGGGGATCTCCCCATAAACGGCCAGCCCAGTGTGCTCCAGCGCCATTGCGATAAGATACAGCAGCACCGGCACCCCCAGCATAAGGGCAAACACCGTACACTTCTTCTGCCACAGGCTCACACGGGCCGCCTCCTTCCCGCCGTCTCCCTCACGGGCGACGGTCATAATCCTCTCCCTTGACCCCTCTCCGGCCCCGGATCTCGTAGTCGATCTCCAGGCCGCAGCGGGGGCAGCGTTTCTTCTTAAAAGGCGGGTCAATCCGCTTGCCGCACACCGGGCAGCGCCACCAGGAGATGGCCAGCATGATCCCTACCCAATAGATGACGGCCCCTGATCCGGCAAGCCCGATGGCAGTCACCGTCTCTTCCGTCAGAAACAGGCCGGCGATCATCAGCACAGTGGCCACGGCGAAAACCGCCAGGGAAATCCATATCTTATGACGCAGCTTCATGGGAGAGCATCCTTTTTATTCGATGTCCAATTCCTTCGCCATGTCGTTGAGGTTGATGGTCAAAATCTTGCTGACGCCCTGTTCCTGCATGGTGATGCCGTAGAGCACGTCCGCCTCCTCCATGGTGCCCCGGCGATGGGTGATGACGATAAACTGGGTTTTCCCCGCCAGGGTCCGCATGTATCGGGCATAGCGGGTGACGTTCACATCGTCCAAAGCCGCCTCAATCTCGTCCATGACACAGAAGGGGGTGGGGTGGACTTTTAAAATGGAGAAGTACAGAGCGATGGCCACAAAGGCCTTCTCGCCGCCGGAGAGGAGGGAGATGGTTTTTAAAGTCTTCCCCGGGGGCTGGGCCTTGATCTCGATGCCGCAGCCCAGGATGTCGTTCTCATCCTCCAATTCCAGCTTGGCCTGTCCGCCGCCGAAGAGTTCTACAAAGGTGGTCTGGAAGCTCTCAGAGAGGAGTTTGAACTGCTGGGCGAAGATGCGGGTCATCTCTGCGGTGATCTCCCCAATGATCTTTTCCAGATCCGCCTTGGCGGATTCCACGTCATCCCGTTGGCCGGTGAGGTAGGTATAACGGGTGTTGACCCGCTCGTACTCCTCAATGGCGCCGATGTTGGGGGCGCCCAGGGCGGAGATATCCCGTTTCAGCTCGCCGATGCGGCGGGATGCCTTGGGCACGCTCTCCAGCTCGAGGCGCTGGGCCTGGGCGTCGCTGTGGCTCAGCTCGTAATGTTCCCAGAGGCGGTCCAGAATCTGCTTTTCCTCCATGGCGGAGGTGGCGATCTTCTGCTCCAGCTTGGAGACGGATCGCTCCAGATTCAAAAGATTTTCATTCATCTCTTGGCTGGCCCGGTTTTGGGCGGTGCGCTGGGCCTCCAGAGCCAGTTTTTCCTCATTCAGAGCTGCCAGCCGCGCATGGAAGGACTCGCTTTGGGCGGTAAGACCGGCAATGGTCTCCCGCCGCTGGGCGATTTCGGCGGCGGCTTGGCTGATCTGGTCCTGATAGACCCGGACAGCCTCCTCCTTTTGGGTCCGGTCGCCGCTGAGATCCGCAGAAAGGCGGCGCAGGTCCGCCGCCCGTCCGGCGGTGGCCTCCCGCTCGGCGGTCAAGGCGGCAGCCTCCTCTTTTTTTCCGGCAATCTCCTCCGACAGGGCGTTGGACTGTGCCAGCAGCTCCGATTGGCGGTCCAGTCCCGCCTCCGCCTGGGAGCGGTACAACGCGGCCTGGGCCTCCTGGGCGGCAATCTGCTCCTCCGCGGCTCTGGCCCGCCGGGTGTTGTCCTCCAGACGTCCGGACAGGCTCTCCAGCTCACCGGCCAGATTTTCAAGGTTTTCCCGCAGGGACCGCAGGAGGATATCGAAGTGGTTTTTGATGCCCTCCAGCCGAAGCACCTCGTCCTCTGCCTGGCGGCGCTGGCTCTCCGCCGTCTCCAGCTCGTACTGGGCGGCGGCCAGTTCCCGGTTCGCGGCCTCCTCCGCCTGCTTGGCGTCCGCCAGTGCCTGGTGCATTGCCCCGGCGCGGCCGTTTAGCTTCTGGAGTTCCGCAGCCCGGCTCAGCACGCCCGCAGAGCGGGATGTGGAGCCACCGGTCATAGAGCCGCCCCGGTTAATGACCTGGCCGTCTAACGTGACGATGCGAAAGGCGTTTTGGTATTTCCTGGACATGGCGATGCCGCAGTCCATGTCCTCTACAATTACCGTGCGGCCCAGAAGGCTCTGAAAGATATTTCGGTATTGTTCGTCAAAGGTGATGAGACGGGAGGCCAGTCCCACAAAGCCGAACTCTCCCTCTACGCCCTTTTGCCGCAGTTCGTCGCCCCGGACCGCGGTGAGAGGCAGGAAGGTGGCCCGGCCCCCATCCCTCTGCTTTAGGTAGTTAATGGCGCTTTTGGCGTCCTCCTCCCGGTCCACCACGATATTCTGGAGACCGCCCCCCAGGGCGATCTCGATGGCGAGGGTGTATTTCCCGTCGGTCTTCATCAGGTTAGCCACCGGGCCGTGCAGCCCCCGGAGACTGCCCCTGGCCTGCATCACGGTCTTGACGGCTTTGGAAAACCCCTCGTATTCCTTTTCCATCTCCGTCAGCAGGCGGATCCGGTTGTCCAGGGCGCCGGCATCCATCGTCAGCTTTACCCGTGATTCCGCGGCGGCGGAGGCCTTCTTTTTCCGCTCCTCCATCCGCAGGCTGTGGCCGGCGATGATATTGGCCGCGGCCTCCGCTTCATCCCGGGCGTCCTCCAGGGCGCGACGGTTGGCCTTGGCCTCTTTTTCCGCCTCCTCCAGGCGGGCTGAAAAGGAGGCGGTCTCCGTCTCCACAGCGGTTTTCCGCTGGGCGATCTGACTGTTTTCAGCGGCCAGGGCAGCGGCGGCGGCCCGGTGATCGGCGGCGGCGGCCACGGCGAGGGCCTCTTTGGCCCGCAGCGCCTCCGCCTCGTCCTGAACGCCGCCGGCCCTGTCGGCGGCGGCCTGTGCCTGGGTTAGCAGTTTTTCCAAGGCCTCGTTCAGCGATGCCAAGGCCCTGTCGATCTCGGCCATGCGGGACTCCTGTTCCTCCGCCTGCCTTTGAAGGCCTCCGGCCCGGCTGTCCGTCTCCTCCAGCTCCCGGCGTACCCGCTGAATATTCTCCTCATTGTGGACGATGGCGCTCTCCAGCACGGCCACGGCGGACTCCTGCTCGGTAACCTTGCCGGTGAGAGAGGCGGCCTCCGCCCGGATACTCTCAGATTCCAAGTCCTTTGCGCGCATTCGTTCGCCAAATTGTTCCCCCTCGGCATAGAGGGCGTCCAGAGTGGTCCTTGCCTCGTCCCTGGCGGTCTGGGCGGCGTGGAAATCCGTCTCCAGTTTCCGGGCGGCGGATTTCAGAGCGTCCAGATTTTCCAGCCACACGGAGATCTCCAAAAGACGGAGTTCATCCCGGAGAACCAAGTATTTTTTTGCCTTCTCCGCCTGGTCCCGCAGAGGCTCCACCTGTAATTCCAGCTCTGCGATCTTGTCGTTGATCCGCACCAGATTGTCCTGTGTGCGTTCCAGCTTCCGCTCCGAGTCCTCTTTCCGATGGCGGAATTTGGAGATGCCGGCGGCCTCTTCGAAGATCTCCCGGCGGTCGCCGCTGCGGGTAGACAGGATCTCGTCAATCTTGCCCTGCCCGATGATGGAGTAGCCCTCTTTTCCCATACCGGTGTCCATGAACAATTCCGCTACATCTTTGAGCCGGACGGACTGGCGGTTGATGTAGTACTCGCTCTCGCCGCTGCGGTAATAGCGGCGGGTCACCGCGACCTCCGCCTCCTCCATGGAGGGGAAGATCTGTTCGGTGTTGTCCAGCACCAGCGTCACCTGGGCAAACCCCACCTGCGTCCGCTTCTCCGTGCCGCCGAAGATGACGTCCTCCATTTTGGCCCCTCGAAGGCCCTTGGCACTCTGCTCACCCATGACCCAGCGGATGGCGTCGGAGATGTTGCTCTTTCCGGAGCCGTTGGGTCCCACGATGGCGGTGATATCCTCTCCAAAGTTCAGCACGGTTTTATCGGGGAAGGATTTAAAACCCTGGATCTCTAATGCTTTTAAATACACAGTTTCACCTCGTTGGCTTTTCGTATACTATAATTAAATCACTATACCAGAGAAAACCATTCTTTTCAAGAGGGAGCTTTGCAGGGGGGTGTTCAAACGCGGAGTGGCGAATATTGAAAATAAGGTTGACAAAATTAGGATTTTTGTTAAAATAGATAAGGTTCAAAAGGCGTACGCCTTTTTTCATGGTTTGTGTACAAACCATGAGGATTGTTCAGTGCGCCGGGATCACAAAAAATTTTGGAGGTTTGCAATGAAGAAGTTTCTCAGCATGCTGCTGGCGCTGGTGATGGTTCTGGCCCTTGCCGGCTGCGGCGGCAAGGACAACACACCCGCGCCCTCTCCGGAACCCAGCACCACCGACCAGCCCCAGGAGGGCGGCGACGCTGCTCCTGCCGAGGATTGGCACATCGGCATCATCACCGGTACCGTGTCCCAGTCTGAGGACGACCTGCGCGGCGCCGAGGCCATCCAGGCCAAGTACGGCGAGGATAAGGTCAAGCTGGCCACCTATCCCGACAACTTCACCGAGGAGCTGGAGACTACGATTCAGACCATCGTCAACATGTCCGACGATCCTCTGATGAAGGCCATCATCGTCAACCAGTCCGTCCCCGGCACTGCCGAGGCGTTCACCCAGATCAAGGAGCGCCGCCCCGACATCCTGTGCATCGCCGGCGAGGCCCATGAGGACCTGCCCGTGGTGGGCGCCTCCGCCGACCTGGTGTGCAACAACGACTTCGTCTCCCGCGGCTACCTGATCATCCGCACCGCCCACGAGCTGGGCTGCGACACCTTCGTCCACATCTCCTTCCCCCGGCACATGTCCTATGAGACCATGAGCCGCCGTGTGGCCGTCATGGAGGAGGCCTGCAAGGAGTTCAACATGGAGTTCGTCCTGGAGACCGCTCCCGATCCCACCACCGACGTGGGTGTCACCGGCGCCCAGGCCTACGTGCTGGAGAAGGCCCCCGAGTGGATCCAGAAGTACGGCCAGAATTCCGCCTACTTCTGCACCAACGACGCCCACACCGCTCCCCTGCTGCAGCGCCTGCTGGAGCTGGGCGGCTACTTCATCGAAGCCGACCTGCCCTCTCCGCTGATGGGCTATCCCAACGCTCTGGGTGATCTGGACCTGACCGCCGAGGCCGGCGACTTCGACGCCATCCTGGCCAAGGTGGAGCAGGCCGTTGTGGACGCCGGCGGCGAGGGCCGCTTCGGCACCTGGGCGTATTCCTACGGCTACTGCCTGTCCGCCGGCCTTGCCCAGCACGCCATCAACGTCATCGAGGGCAAGAGCGAGATCACCAATATGGATGATGTTGCCGCCGCCCTGCAGGAGTACTCTCCCAAGGCCGCCTGGAACGGCTCCGGCTACACCAACGCCGACACCGGCGTCAAGGAGGACAACGTGTTCCTGATCTATCAGGATACCTATATCATGGGTAATCCTGGCCGGTTCATGGGCGCCACCGATGTTGAGGTGCCCGAGAAGTACTACACCGTGAAGTAATTCCGGCGCAGTCATTTTGTAGAGAATCGACTATGGGAACAGGGGGGAGGTTCATCCTCCCCCCGTTTCTTACAACCTGTATTCACAACTGGAAACGGCGGAAAGACGAGGCTTTTCCGGCAGCGGAAAAAGCCGGACGGCGTCTGCGGTTGTGAATACAGGACTTTAGATAAGGGGTGTGATTTCAATAGGTAATTCAAATGCTCCTCTGCTGGAGATGCGCAGCATCAAAAAGGACTTCTTCGGCAATCAGGTCCTCACCGACATCAATTTCACGCTGGGTGCGGGAGAGGTTCTGGGCCTGTGCGGCGAGAACGGCGCGGGCAAGTCCACGCTGATGAAGATCCTCTTCGGCATGGATGTGATCCGGGAGACCGGCGGCTATGAGGGCGAGATCCTCATCAACGGCGAAAAGGCGGTGTTCAACACCCCCTTTGACGCGCTGAAGGCTGGTATCGGCATGGTCCACCAGGAGTTCTCCCTCATTCCCGGCTTCACTGCTACCGAGAATATTCTGCTTAACCGGGAGCCGCAGAAACGAAATGTGGTCTCCCAGATTTTTGGCGAACGCCTCAATACCCTGGACTACAAGGAGATGGACCGCCGCTCTGAGGAGGCCATCAAGAAGATGGGCGTGGAGATCGACGCCAAGATGGTCATCAGCAGCATGCCCGTGGGCCACAAGCAGTTCACCGAGATCGCCCGGGAGCTGAGCAAGGACCGGCTTAAGCTGCTGATTTTGGACGAACCCACCGCCGTGCTGACGGAGAAGGAGGCCGATGCCCTGTTGGCCTCTATCCGGGGCATGTCTGCCCAGGGAATCTCCGTGATCTTCATCACCCACCGTCTTCACGAGATTTTGGCGGTGTGTGACAAGGTGGTGGTTATGCGGGATGGGCAGGTGGTTCGAGACGTTCCGGCCCAGGAGACCAGTGTGGACGATATCACCCGCTGGATGGTGGGCCGGGATGTGCAGAGCGGTTCCGCCGCTGTGGAGGCGAAGGCCGAACAGCCCGACGCTAAAACCATCATGTCCATCAAGAACCTCTGGGTGGACATGCCCGGCGAGACGGTCCGGGATGTGTCCCTGGATATCCGGGACGGCGAGATCTTAGGTATCGGCGGTTTGGCCGGACAGGGCAAGCTGGGCATTCCCAACGGCGTCATGGGCCTTTATCAGGCCGGCGGCACCGTGGTGTTCAACGGCCAGGAGATCCCGCTGAACAATCCCAGAAGATGCCTGGATTCCTCTCTGGCCTTCGTGTCGGAGGACCGGCGGGAGGTGGGACTGCTGCTGGACGAGACGCTGGAGTGGAATGTGGCCTTTCCGGCCATGCAGATCCAAAACAAATTTTTGAAAAAGCTCTTAGGCGGCGCCGTCAAGTGGCGGGACGAGAAGGCCATCCACGCTGTAACGCAGAAATACATTGACCAGCTGCAGATCAAGTGCACCAGCTCCAAACAGAACGCCAGGGAACTCTCCGGCGGTAATCAGCAGAAGGTGTGCCTGGCCAAGGCCTTTGCCCTGGAACCCAAGTTCCTCTTTGTGTCCGAACCTACCCGGGGCATCGACGTGGGCGCCAAGGCCCTGGTACTGGATGCCTTGAAGCAGTTCAACCGTGAGAGCGGCGTTACCGTGGTCATGATCTCCTCCGAGCTGGAGGAGTTGCGGCAGACCTGTGACCGCATCGCCATCATCTCCGGCGGCCAGGTGGCGGGGATTCTTCCTGCGGCGGCGTCCTCGGAGGAATTCGGCTTGCTGATGGTCAGCAAGGTCATATAAGGAGGAGGGAACGATATGGACGCACCTGCGACTGCAATCGCATTGCAATACTGGCTCAAAAAGATGGGCTATCCCCGACTGATCATTGCCGGTTTTCTCCTCTTTTTGTTCATCATGGCCCCCATCACCGGGTCCGACCTGCCCACCCAGATCACCAATGTCATCAACCGCTTCAGCTGGAACGCTGTGCTGGTGCTGGCTATGGTGCCCATGATCCACTCTGGCTGCGGACTGAACTTTGGCATTCCCCTGGGCGTTCTGGCGGGCCTGCTGGGGGGCACCCTGGCCATTGAGATGGGCTTCACCGGCACCATGAGCTTCCTGATGGCCATTGTGGTGTCCACCCCCTTCGCCATCCTCTTCGGCGGCGGCTACGGGATCCTCCTGAACAAGATCAAGGGCGGCGAGATGATGGTGGCCACCTACGTGGGACTCTCCTCCGTGTCCTTCATGTGTATCATGTGGCTGCTGATCCCCTACAAGAACCCCTCCATCGTCATGGCCTACACCGGCGTGGGGCTGCGGAACATGTTCGCCCTGGACAGCTTCTACGCCAAGGTCCTTTCCAATTTTGCGCAGATCGACCTGAATCCCCTGGGAATCAATTTGGTGATCCCCACCGGATCGCTGCTGTTCTTTGCCCTGCTGGCCCTTTTGATGTGGGCCTTCCTCCATACCAAGACCGGCACGGCCATGACCGCCGTGGGTTCCAACCCCACCTTCGCCAGGGCCTCCGGCATTGACGTGGACCGGATCCGGATGCTGTCGGTGATCCTGTCCACCTGGCTTGGCGCCGTGGGCGTCCTGGTCTATCAGCAGGGCTTTGGCTTCGTGCAGCTCTACACGGCCCCCATGAATATGACCATGCCGGCGGTGGCCGCCATTCTCCTGGGCGGCGCGTCGGTAAACAAGGCCTCCATCCCCAACGTCATTATCGGCACCCTGCTCTTCCAGGGCCTTGTGACCATGACGCCTACCGTGATCACCGCCCTGATCCACACGGACGTGAGCGAGGTCATCCGGATCATCGTCTCCAACGGCATGGTGGTCTATGCCCTGACGAGAAAGACGGAGGAGAGCGCATGAAACTAAAAAAGAATTTTGACGTGATTGAGTTTCTGAAAAACAACCTGGTGCCTATAATGTTCATCATTATCTGCGCCATCTGCATCCCCCTCTCCGGTCTCTCCCCCAGCTATCTGCTCAACGAGATCGTCACCCGCATGGGCCGGAACATTTTCCTGATTCTGAGCCTGCTGATCCCCATCATGGCGGGCATGGGATTGAACTTCGGCATGACCCTGGGGGCCATGGCGGGACAGATCGCGCTGATCTTTGTCACCGACTGGCAGATCTGGGGGATCCCCGGCGTGGTGCTGGCCATGATCCTGTCCGTGCCCCTGTCCGTGCTCTTTGGGCTGGTGTGTGGCAAGCTCATGAATATGGCCAAGGGCCGCGAGATGATCGTGGGCTACATGATGAACTACACCGGCACCGGCTTCTACCAGCTGATCGTGCTCTACCTCATGGGACTCATCATCCCCATCAAGCACACCTCCATCCGCCTGCCCCGGGGCTATGGCATCCGCACCACCGTGAACCTGACCAGCCTGCGCCAGTGCCTGGACAATGAGTTCGCCATCTTCTTCAAGGGCGTGAAGATCCCCGTGCTGAACTTCATCATCATCGCGGGGCTGTGCCTGTTTGTCGTCTGGTTCCGCCGGACAAAGCTGGGTCAGGATATGCGGGCTGTGGGCCAGGACATGGGGGTGGCTCAGGCCGCCGGCATCAATGTGGACCGCACCCGGATCGTCGCCATCATCATGTCCACGGTCCTTGCCGGCTTCGGCCAGATCATCTATCTCCAGAACATCGGCAACTTCCCCACCTACACCGCTCACTCCCAGATCGGTATGTTCTGCATTGCCGCGCTGCTGGTGGGAGGCGCCAGCGTGGAGAAGGCGTCCATCGGCAACGTGTTCCTGGGCGTCATCCTGTTCCACACCATGTTCATTGTGGCGCCCAAGGCGGGTGTTACCATTACCGGCGACGCCATGATCGGCGAATACTTCCGGGTCTTTGTGTCCTACGGCGTCATCACTCTGGCTCTGGTCATGTATGAGATCAAGAAGCGCCGCAGCAGGAGCTTGGGCGGCGCGCTGCTGGCCCAGGCCCAGAGGGAAGGAGGCACCCAGTCATGAAGGGAAAGACACTGATCATCCGCCTTGCCGTGCTGGCGGTTGCCGCCGCCTTGGCGGCGGTTATGATGGTCATCGGCCGGGGCCATACCCTCTACTTTGACAACAAGACCATCGAGGACTATCAGGGCCAGGAGTACAAGGCCTTTGAGCGGGTGGTAGTCACCGTCAAGGGCGAAGAGGTGGCCAAGCTGGGCAAGCGGGAGCGCGGAATGGCCACTTGGATCGGTCAGGATTTCAAGATGGTCCTGGAGATCACCGAAAAGAAGGGCGACGAGCCGCGGATTGAGGAAATCTCAATCCAGCTGCCCTACGGCGTAGACGGCGTTGTCATCAACCTGCCCGCCTATCTGGCGGGCCTGCCGGAGGACGCGTGGTTCTCTGAATTCGTTCCCATGGTGGAGGAGGAACCCAGCGAGGAGGATCTCCCCGGCGAGGGCGACGGCTTCGGCCTGGAGGGCGATATGGGCCTGGAAGGCGACCTGGGCGTCTGAATTTCCGGAAAAACAGCGCACAAAACCGTTGAAAAGTGGTATGATACTGGAAGACGGCAAAAAATTTCTACAGCCTGCCGGATGATTTCGGCAGGCTGTACCATTAGAGGAGGGCCTATTTATGGCGGTTTTATCAAACCTGGAACCCAAGGCGGTATTTGAGTATTTTGAAAAGCTGTGCGCGGTGCCTCACGGTAGCGGCAACACAAAGATCATCAGCGACCTGTGCGTGGGGTTTGCCAAGGAGCTGGGTCTCAAGTGGCGGCAGGACGAACTCAATAACGTGGTGATCTGGAAGGACGGCACTCCCGGTTATGAGGACGCGGCTCCCGTGATTCTCCAGGGCCACATGGACATGGTTTGCGCCAAGACGGAGGACTGCGGCAAGGACATGGCCCGGGAGGGGTTGGACCTGGCCACCGACGGAGAGTATGTCTGGGCGGAGAAGACCTCCCTGGGGGGAGATAACTGCATTGCCGTAGCCATGGCCCTGGCGATTTTGGCGGATCGGACCATGCCGCACCCGCCGCTGGAGGCGGTGTTCACTGTGGACGAGGAGGTTGGCATGGATGGGGCCTTTGCTCTGGACTGCTCCGATCTCAAGGGCCGCCAGCTTCTGAATCTGGACTCTGAGGAGGAGGGGGTATTTACCGTCTCCTGCGCCGGCGGCCTTCGGATGGACTGTCTGCTGCCCGGTACGCAGAGGCCTTTGGCAGGGGAGACGGGCTATGCCGTGACCATCTCCGGTCTTCAGGGGGGACACTCCGGTGCGGACATTGACAAGGGCCGTGCCTCCGCCAACCAACTGGTGGGCCGGATGCTGTACGGCGCCATGGAGCAAATCCCGGGCCTGCGGATTTCGGAGATCCGGGGTGGGAAATTTGACAATGTCATCTGCCCCTTTAACGAGTCCAGGGTCGCCGTTCCCGCGGGGAAAGAGACTGAGTTTGAGGGCTTTATCGCGGAGTTCGGCGGGATTCTCAAAAATGAATACGCCGGCTGTGATGAGGGTGTTGCGCTGACGTGTGAAAAGGCGGCGGTGGAAACAGCGCTGTCCCCCGAGGATACACACCGGGTCCTGCGGACGCTGCTGGCCCTGCCCCAGGGAGTTCAGGCCATGAATGTGGACTTTCCCGGCTTGGTGCAGACCTCTTTGAACCTGGGCGTTATGAAAATGGAGGAGGAGGGGCTGCGGTTTACGCTCTCCCTGCGCTCCTGCATCGCCTCTCAAAAGACAATGCTGTGCCAGCGGGTGCGGGCAATTGTGGAGAGCGGCGGCGGCACGGCGGAGGAGCGGAGCGGCTACCCAGGCTGGCAGTACCAGCGGGATTCCGCCCTGCGCCGGCGGCTGATGGAGGTCTACCGGGAACTCAACGGCAAGGACGCGGTAATTGAAGCCACCCATGGCGGCTTGGAGTGCGGTCTGTTCATCGAGAAGATCCCCGGTCTGGACGCGGTATCTCTGGGACCGGAGCTGCGGGACATTCACTCTCCCCGGGAGCGGCTGGGCGTGGCCTCCACGGAGCGGGTATACCGCCTGGTGTGCGAATTCTTAAAGCGGAGCCGTTGACGGCTAGAAAGTCCCGGGGGCCTTTGGGCCGCCGGGACTTTGACGTGGGGCGCTGTTGGAAGGTGTTCATGATTCAATTAAAGTGGGGTGCCAGAATCATGGCCGCAGAGAAGCAGTCTGAAAAATGGGGCATATCCAAGGATACGCCCGATTTTCAGGTGGGATTTCGGTTCGGGTTCCGGTTAAGACCGAAAAATCCTCCTGTTTTGAATACCGCTTTGACAGTTGGAGATCGGCTGCGAAATACCGTGGTTTCCCTAGGCCCAGTTTGAAAAATGACAAAACGCCCAAACAGCGGATCTTATTCCACTGTGCCGCGGTATAAATTTTTGAAATACACAAGCATTCCCGCAAATATTTGCCCCGTCCGGCGAAAAAATCTCTCGCCGCTGTGCATTTCGCCATTTATCAAACAAGGCCTAATAAACAAGAGGGGACCTGCGCGCCCTCTTGTTCTGCGGTAATGAGTGAGTAAAATGTTACCCTTCCACTTCAAGTGCCTGGAACGCCCGGTACAGCATGGTACAGAGCTGCTGCCTTGTTACGGGCTGGGTCAGCATGAGATCCCCATCCGCGGTTCCGGTGAGAATTCCATGCTCCACGCACCAGTCCACACCCGCCTTGTGGGCGGGGGCTGGGGTATTGTCCAGCACCGACACTGTCTGGACAGGTGTATCGAACAGGGCCTGCTCTGCCGACCGGCGGCGGACAAGTCCCTCCAGCTTTTTTCCGCCCGATTTATTGTACAGGGCCATGGCATCCCGGATCTGCGGCAGAGTCCGGTTTTTACACAGTGTCTTTAATCGTCCCACACCGCAGTTAAAGGTAAACGAGATCAGCGCGTCCCGCTGGTTGCCGTTCAACTGGTCTGTCGGGGGACAGTATTGGGGATTGTCCACCGCGTCGGCAAACCGCTGGCAGTCCGCCAGCAATAGTTGGTCCGCCTCCGCCTGGGTGATGGTCTGGCCCTCCTCTACCTCCGGGCCATAGTGGCCCCAGCCGATGGTCCAGTACTTCTCTGTGCTGACAGGCTTATACGCCGTTAGACGGCAGCCCTCAAACTGTTTGATTAGGGCCAGCCCCGCCTCTCCAATCGTGCGCATCGAAATCCCTCCTTAATTTTGATTGCCTCTTTCAACCTATGTGGCTGGCGTCTTCGGTGTGCTGGCCGGAGCGCTGCCCCTGGCCACATATGGGCAGCGCTACCGTCTCCTCTGCCGCGAGGGGTGCCCACCGGCTGTATTTTGCTCCGTACTCCATTAAGATGCTCCTCCTTGTTGTACTCGTTTTTATGTGGAGTCCGCACGCTTGTGCGGACGGCCTCCTATGATTCCCTAGAACTTCAAAAATTTGCCGTCTCCTCCGCGGCGGGAGTGAGCGGCAGACTGGGGAAATGGACCGAATGAGGCTGCCCAAGACCCAGCCGGCGCTGGACCGGTATAGGGGATAGGCTTGGAACAGGTGTGGCGGATTAAGCGGCCGTCATTCCGCAGAAGAGGGCGGTGCCGTCCGGCTCCGGCGGCAGGAAACCCGATGCACGCTCCGGATCTTCTGGCTAAGTCTATTTTCAGAAGTGATTCACTAATTATATAATGGTTCACTTTTAAAATATCAAAATAAGTGATCCATTTCAATTGACAAATTTGACAAAAGTGAATCGTTTTTTTGTGTTATTTTCATTTTTGCTTTACAGAGTGAATCACTTATGCTACTATAAGGGCAAAGAGAGGAGGAACGTCTATGGCAACTGAGAAACCGCGGTTTTCTGTTAGCTTTAAAGAGGAAACCTTTGAAAAGATTCAAGAGTATAAAGAGGAGCACAACATCAGTACCCGGAGTAAGACGGTAGCCCAGCTGGTGGAATTGGTACTCGACAGGGGAGAAGGGAGCAGGGAGACAGAAAAATCCCCGTCTCTATCGAGCGAGGCGATGAGAATAGCCCGGGATTACCAGAGCCTGGATAAGTGGGGACGGCAGGCCGTGCGGGAACTGGTGGAGACGGAGACGGCGCGGTGCAGGGATGAAGCGCGGTTTATGGCGGACGCCGTGTTGGAGGAGGAACCCAAAGTTATCAACCTGTTTGTTGAGCCATCCGCCGCCGGGATTGCCGTACCTGCCATGGGCCGGGACTATGAACCCTATGAGTTGAAACCGGAGGACCCGCAGGGGGCGGCCTACGCCGTGCGGATACAGGGGGATTCCATGGAACCGGACTTTCCGGATGGCTCTGTAGCGTTTGTCAACCATGACGCTCTGCGGGACGGGGACGTCGGCATTTTCAGCGTGGACGGCGGGACGGTCTGCAAACAGTACCATCAGGAGGGCGGCGCCGTATACCTGTTCTCTCTGAATCGGAAACGGCGGGATGCGGACCTTGTGCTTCTGCCCGGGGGAAACCGCAGTTTTGTCTGTCAGGGCCGGGTGATGACTTCCAAACGGTATCCTCTGCCAAAGCACAGGTGAGTGAAAATACCGCCGGAGGGGCGGCACATATAGCCGGAGCGCCGGAGGCTCTGGAGGATAGGCGCGTTCATCCTCCAGGGGGAACGGCGGAGGGCCGCAGCGGGAAATTGATGGAGGGCTTGGCACAGGCGAAGGAACAGATTACTGTGCAGAATTGCGCAAATTTATGGAATGAGTTGAATTTTAACGTCATCTTAACTATAATAGAGAAAACGGAGGGGTTCCTCCAAGTTTGGGAGAGAGCGAGGGAATATTTATGAGACCGGACGGAACACGGGTGGCGGGCCTGAGTCCTATCGTACAGGCGCTACCCTATATTATGCCCCGCCGCTTTGACGCCCAGAACTGGGCCAGCGACTATGTGGATGAAGAAATTGTCAAGGGATTTATCCGCCGGAAGCGGCGGGAGGGACAGCACGTAACCCATATGAGTGTGCTGGTAGCCGCCTATTACAAGGCGGCGCTGGAGCACCCCAAGGTAAATTATTTCATCATGAACCGCAAAGTTTACAAGCGGAATCATTTTTGTTTCAGCTTTGTTATTTTAAAAACCCGGGCCGACGGTATGCCGGATGAGACCACGCTGAAAATTTTTCTGGAGCCGGAGGATGATGTGTTCTCCATCAGCCGGAAGATCAAAGAGAACGTAGACTTGAACCAGAACCGGGTCCACAATAACAACACCGATAAATTTGCCAATTTGGCTTTTCGGGTTCCCGGCCTTGCCCGGTTGGTTTTTGGCCTGGCCTATCATCTGGATCTCCATGGACTGCTACCCCGAAAGATTATCGATCTCAGCCCCTTTCATACCAGCTTGTTTATCACCAATCTGGCCTCCATCAACACCAGCTACATCTTTCATCACTGTTATGAGTTTGGCACCACCAGTGTGTTCATCTGCATGGGCAAACCGGTGCCGGACCCTCTGGCTCCGGCCGGCAGTAGGAAAAAACATATGCCCCTAGGGGTGGTTATGGATGAGCGTATTGCTACCGGAATTGAATACTCCCGCTTCTTCGCTGCCTTTGAGCGGTATTTAAAGCGCCCGGAGTTGCTGGAGGACCGTCTGGATGGGAAGGCCGTCCCGGTGGGCGCATGAAGCGGGGGATGCGGCATGTTTGAAAGGGACCAGATCCGGGAGAGGCTTCGCCACATCGGGCTGTATGTTGCCGCTCTGGCAAAGTGGCTGGTATTGTCCATCGCTGTGGGTACGCTCTGCGGCGGTATCGGAGCGGTTTTTCACCTGGGCGTTCACTACGCGGCACAGACACGGCTGTCCTATCCCTGGCTGCTGTGGTGCCTGCCGTTGGCGGGACTTGCCATTGTCGGCTCCTACAAGCTGATGGGCACCGAGGGCATGGGAACCAACGACATCATCGATGCGGTCCACGAGGATAAGCGGCTCCCGATTCTGCTTCTGCCCTCTATTTTTCTGGGAACGCTGCTGACTCACCTGTGCGGCGGCTCCGCCGGACGGGAGGGGGCGGCGCTGCAGATCGGCGGTACCATCGGCCAACGGGTGGGGCGGCTTTTGCGGTTAGATGACCAGGACCTGCGGGTGGCCACGCTCAGCGGTATGGCGGCCTGCTTCTCCGCCCTCTTTGGTACGCCGCTGACCGCCGTGATTTTTGCGGTCATGGGAATCAGTATTGGCACACTGTATCACACGGCGTTGCTGCCGTGCCTGATGTCGGCGCTGGCGGCATTTGGAGTCTCTTTGGCTCTGGGGGTGGAACCCACCCGGTTTACTGTGGCGGTGCCAGAGATCGCGGCCTCCGGATTCTTTCGGGTGCTGATCTTATCGGTTCTCTTTGCCCTGGTGTCGATTCTTTTTTGTAATTTCATTCATAACGTGGAGCGCTGGATGCAGAGGAAAATCTCCAACCCATGGGTTCGGGTGGTAGCCGGAGGTCTTGCGATCATCGCTCTGACATACTTGGTAGGAACCCGGGACTATAACGGCGCAGGGATGGAGATCATCACCGCCGCTGTGGAACAGGGGACGGCTCATCCCGCCGCGTTTCTCTTGAAGCTTCTCTTCACTGCCATTACCTTGGCGGCGGGCTTTAAAGGCGGAGAGGTGGTTCCCTCCTTTTTTGTGGGGGCTACCGTTGGGTGTGTGGCGGCGCCTCTGGTGGGACTTCCAGCGGGGTTTGGCGCGGCCCTGGGGCTGGTATCCGTGTTCTGCGGCGCTACCAACTGTCCCGTGGCCTCTGTGTTTTTGTCCGTGGAGCTGTTTGGCTCGGAGGGACTGTGGTACTTTGCTCTGGCCTGCGGCATCAGCTATATGCTCTCTGGGTACAGCGGCCTATACAGCAGTCAGACCATCCTGTATTCAAAGCTGAAAGCCCGATATATCAATGTCCATGTCAACAGCCATCCCGCCGGCCCGGACAGAGAGGAGCGGGAAAGGGAGACGGCGGAGCATACATAAAGGAGATCTGGGGCTGTTTCGGGCAGGGCGAAAGTCCCGGTCCGCGTCACGCGGCAGAGTTTTTACTTGCAGAGTAATAAAATATCCTCCCACGGCAAAGCTAAGGAAAATTGTCGTGGGAGGATTTTTTATGTTTTTGCCCCAAATCGGACTGACGGTTTTAACGGCGCTTCTGTCCATTGCCGTGATGTTTCTCTTGACCAAACTGATGGGAACCAAGCAGGTATCCCAGATGACGATGTTCGACTATATTACCGGAATCACGGTGGGATCCATTGCGGCGGAGCTGGCCACAGAACTGGAGGAGCCGGTGAAGCCTCTCACCGCCATGGTGGTTTACGGTCTGGTGGCGGTGTTGATTTCAATTGCCACCTGCAAATCCATAAAACTGCGCTCTTGGATTACCGGAAAGCCGCTGGTGCTTTTAGAGAACGGCGTCATTTACCGGAGGAATCTGAAAAAGGCCAAATTGGATTTAAGTGAATTTCTCACGTATTGCCGCATCGGCGGGTGGTTTGACCTGAGCCAGCTCCAGACGGCGGTACTGGAGCATAATGGCTCCGTCAGCTTTTTGCCCAAGGAGAAAGACCGTCCCGCCACGCCCACAGACCTGGATTTGTCCCCCAAGCAGTCCAACTTGCAAACGCCCTTTGTCATGGATGGACAGCTGCTGCGGGATAATATCCACCAGGCGGGGAAGGAGGAATCCTGGGTGCAGCAATCACTGCTCCGGCAGGGGTATCAGAACGAGCGGGAGGTTTTCTTGGCGGTATGGGACGGAAACGATAAGCTGACGGTATTTCCCATGAGCGAGAAAAAGCTGTAAAGGCGGGGAATTGCCTTGCGCACACCATCCGGCCCGTTTCCGCATATGCTGTTGCGGGTGATGCTATGGAAAACCGCGGCCGTGATTCCCTGGCCCTCACTACTTCTGTCAACACCTTGGCGGTGGCCATTGCCGCCCAGCTGAACGATGCGGATCTGGGGCTTATGGCGGCAATTTTGACACAGCTGGGAGATACGCTGGCGACCATTGCGGTCCAGCGGGAGCGGTATTCTCCGGCGGGGAACTAGAGCGTGTTTTGAAAATCCCGGAAGCGGCTGTGCCGCCTCCGGGACTTTTTCTGCGCTATCCGCCGTCACATCCCCAGCAGGCGTTTGGCGGTGGATACATTTCCGTGCTCAATCTCCTGGAGACGGGCCACTGCGGCGGCCTGGGTCTCTGGGTGGGCGGCCCGGGCGGCCGTCTGATCCACCATGGCCCTTAGATTCTCCGCCGTCAGCGCGTCCAGGTCCGTAAACAGATCCTGACCGATATACCGCAGGAAGGAGGAGACCTTGGGATCATATACCACCCCTGCCAGAGGAATTCCCTGCCCGGCGGCAAAGATCAGGGCGTGGAGCCGCATGGAGACCAGTGCCTCCATCCGGGCAAGCGCCCCAATAATGGCGCCCGCGCTGCCGGCATTGTCCAGAAAATAGCGGGGGATGCCGTCCATCCCCTGGGTGGCCATTAGATTTGCTGCGGAATCCGGCGCTTTTTCCACCGCCACAAATACCGGTGTCAGGCCATAGGTCTCGTAGGCGTAGCGTGCGGCCTGGCCGAAGAGGGGGGCCTTTTCCGCAAAACCGGGCCATTGCCGCAGGGCGAAACCGATATAACGTCCCCGGGGCGGGATGCCGGCGCGCAGCAGCACGCTGTCCACCTCGTCGTCTCCCGCGGGATGCAGGGTCAGGGCCGGGTCCGCCGTCAGGAGGATCTCCGGCTCTGTCACGCCCATGGACTTCAGTTCATCCCGGGAATCCGGTTCCCGCAGGGTGATGGCGTCCACATACCGGTTCAGCACCTTGGCGGAGAGCGCACGGTGATTTCCCCGGGTGACGGGTCCGATGCCGCAGCCGTACATCTGCACGGTGCAGCCTGCCCGTTTGGCGGCCCGGATGTTGATCAGATAGAACCACAGCGAGCGGCGGGAGGTTACGTCCTGAATCAGGCTGCCGCCGCCGTTGAGATAGAGCTTCGCATGCTTCATGGCGCTCAGCCAGCCGGGGAAATTCATCCGGCTGACGGAGCGCACCCGGTAGGTCAGGCGGGTCTCCCTGGGATTCTTGGACAACACGGTTATCGGCATGTCGGGGTCAATGGAGCGCATCTCCTGCAAAATGGCCTCCAGGATGGCGTCGTCTCCGGCGTTGCCCCGGCCATAGGCGCCGCAGATGACCACACCGTCCCGGCTTCTTTTGGGACGGGCGTGCCGCCGGAGGATTTCGCTGTAAATATGCAGCTGAGTGTCTACGGTTTTTTGAATGGAGAACTGAGAGGAGGCCTTTTGATAGAGTCTCTCCCCCATCTCCTGCCGCAGGGAGTCGTTATTGCCCAGATTTGCCAAATGGCGGCCCAGGGTTTTCCAATCCCCGGGGGAGAAGAGATAGCCGTTGACATCCGTATCAATGAGGTTGGGAATGCCGCCCACGGCAGTGGAGACAGTGGCCAGACGGAAGCGGGCGCCCTCTGTCAGGGCGTAGGAAAAGGTCTCTGACAGGGAGGTGAGGGTGTTGATGTCCAGGGCGCTGTAAAAGCGGTCCATACCGCCGGAGATCCACCCGGCGAAAGTGACCTGCCTGTCCACGCCCAGCTCCCGGGCCAGGGATTCCAGCTTGCCCCGCTCTTCGCCGTCTCCGGCAATGATCAGCCGCAGGCGGGAACACTCCGCGTAGGCGGCGGCAAAGCCCCGAATCAAGGTGGGCATGTCCTTTACGGGATTCAGCCGGGCGGCGATGCCCACCACTACGGAGTCCTCGTCCACGTCCGCCCCCAGCTTCCGCAGGTATTCCAGCCGGTCCCCCTGGTCCGGAGGCGGGGTGAAGTCGATGCCGTTGTATATGGCGTAAAACCGGTCGGGGGCAAACCCCCGGGAGATTAGCAGTTCCACCATAGCGTCCGATACGCCGATGCGGTAATCCAGCCGCCGCAGGGCCAGGGCGTTGATGGTGCCGAAGGTGAGGCGGCTGAGAGGGCGGCCCATATAGTCGATGCGGTAGTCGCTGTGGATGGTGCTGACCACCGGCAGTCCGGTGGGCTTTCGCAGCATGGCGCCGATCATGTTTGCCCGGGAGCCGTGACAGTGGATGAGTTGGTAGCCGCCGTCCTGGATATACGCCGCCAGCTGCCGCCGGATGCGGAAGATCTGGTTGCCCGCCATAATCTCCGTGGGAATCCCCATTGCCCGGGCCTCCTGGGCAAAGGGACCGTCCCGAAAGCAGATTAGTTGGGCGGTGATGGTTTTATTCAGATTTTGCAGCAGGCTGAGTACGTGGGTCTTGGCCCCGCCGGAGTCGCCGCCGCTGATGAGATGAATAACTTTCATAGAGACCTCACTTTGCTTGGAGAGTGGATACGGAGGCGGGCGGTAAATATGATCCCGCCCCGCTGCTTTTCATAAAAGATTTCCTTGTGTATTGCAGGAAAATATTATATAATACTTTAGGAACCTTGTCCAGAAGATATGGAGGAGACACATGGAACAAAAAGCAAAGCGGATTGGAAAGTTCAATATTATCGACGTAATTGCCATTGTTTTGATTCTGGCGGTATTGGCCTTTGTGGGATGGAAGCTGCTGGGGCCGGACGACACCGCCGGCGCGCCCCGGAATATGACCAAAGTCACGTATGTGGTGAAGGTGGAGGGGGTCCCGGCGGAGCTGTATGAGAACTGCGCCTCCCACATGCCCTCGCCTCTGATGGCCTCCGGCGCGTTGGTGGGCGGCGAGATCGTGGAGGTGGAACAGGAACCCTACTACGTTCTCAGCGCAAATGGGGACTGGGTTTTGGATGAGACCCATATTACGCTGCTCTTTACCGCCGAGACGGAGACCCCCACGGCGGAGGTGATGACCACTAAGGTGGGCGACCAGGAGGTGCGTATTGGCAAGACGGACTATATTCTCAAAAGCGAGTTTATCGAGTTTGCCGACGGCACCATTGTGGATGTCCGCTGGGGTGAGTGAGAAGCTATAGTCAAATAGAGTTGAAAAGAGCGGAATCGGAGGGTTCCGCTCTTTTGCTGGTCTGGATTGGAAAGAGCTTTGACAAATCCCATGAAATGTGGGATACTCTACTGGGAAAATGTTTTGAAATCGCCGCGATCTGCTGTCCGGCGGCCGGGGATTTCACGGAGTCCCTATGACTGCCGCGTCAAAGAGAACGGGGAGTCCGGTCCGATGAAACCGAGAAAATAAATATGGCATGGGGCGCTGTGCGTCTGTGCCGGCAGGGGAGAGGCTTATGGATTTTCTAAGCGAGAAAAAGGGATTTATCTGCGATATGGACGGCGTGATCTATCACGGCAACAAGCTTCTGCCGGGGGTCGAAAGGTTTGTGAATTGGCTGTCGGAGGCGGGAAAGAACTACCTGTTTTTGACGAACTCCAGCCAGTATACGCCTAAGGAGCTGCAGCAGAAGCTGGCACGGATGGGGCTTGATGTGGATGAATCCCACTTTTACACAAGCGCCTTGGCGACGGCGTATTTCCTGGATAACCAGGCACCGGGATGCAGCGCCTATGTAGTAGGTGAGCACGGCGTTATGAACGCGCTTTATGACAAGGGTATCACCTATAATGATGTGAATCCGGATTACGTTGTCGTGGGCGAGTCGTCCGCCTATAATTTGGAACAGATTACCAAGGCCATTCGCCTGGTGAATGGCGGGGCAAAGCTGATCGGCACAAATCCGGATTTAACGGCGCCGGCGGAGATGGGAATTGTGCCGGCGTGCAGGGCCTTGATCGCACCGATTGAACTTGCCACGGGAAAAAAGGCCTACTTTGTGGGAAAACCCAATCCCCTGATGATGAGGACGGGTCTTCGCATGCTGGGAGTTCACTCTGAAAACGCGGTTATGATCGGAGACCGTATGGATACCGACGTGATAGCGGGTATTGAGACCGGCCTTGACACCGTGTTGGTACTGTCCGGCGTGTCGACCAGGGAGACATGCGGGCAGTATCCATACCGGCCCCGGTTTATCCTGAACGGAGTGGGGGAGATCCCGGAAAATTAACCGGAATTCCTCCGGTCTGGCCGGAGGAACTGGAACAACCCCGCTGGACGGCGGGGCTGCCTTATATGCGAAGATCCCCCACCGGTCACCGGCAATGCAGAGGAGGCTTTTTCGTGAGGAAGAACTTGTTCCGTTTCTCCGCTTTGATTTTAGCGGCGTTGATTGTCTGTTCCCTGGCACCGTTTGTTCCGGCGGCGGAGCGGACCCACACCGCCGTCATCCTCTTTACCCACGATCTCCACTCCCATTTCATGCCGCAGGCAGAGGAGGACGGAGGGACGTTTGGAGGCTATGCCCGGCTGAAGACCGCCATTGACGAAGAGCGGGAGGAGCATCCCGGTGCTCTCCTGGTGGACGGCGGCGATTTTTCCATCAGCTCGTTAATCCAGACGCTCTATACCACCCAGGCCGCAGAGCTGCGGACTATGGGCGCTCTGGGATATGACGCCGCCGCTTTGGGCAACCACGAGTTTGACCACGCGGGGACGGGCTTGGCTTCCATGTTGGAGGCGGCCGCGGACAGCGGCGGTCCTCTTCCGGTTCTGCTGAACGCCAACTACAGGCCCGCAGAGGGCAATCCGGATCAGGGGCGGATCTTGGGGGCCATGGATCGGTATGGCGTTCGGGAGGCGATGATTTTAGAGCGGGACGGAGTCCGGTATGGCATCTTTGGACTCATGGGTGAGGACTCCCATGACTGTGCTCCCACCTCCGGATTTGCGCTGGAGAATATGGCTCTGGCGGCGGAACGCTGTGTGGCGGATTTGAAAGCCCAAGGTGCTCAATTCGTCATTTGCCTATCCCACTCCGGTACGCTTGAGGGCAGGGGAGAGGATTATGAGCTGGCCAGAGCTGTGGATGGAATTGACCTCATCGTCTCCGGCCATACCCATACCACCTTGGGCCAGCCCATCGTGGTAAATGGGACCTATATTGTCTCCGCAGGGCCTTACTGCCGGAATCTGGGTTCCATCACCTTGAGCTGGAGCGAGAGCGGCGGCAAGACCCTGGAGGATTACCGCCTTATTCCCATCGACGAGACCCGGCCGGAGGATCCCGCCATCGCAGCGCTGGTGGAAGGGTGGAAAGAACAGGTGGGTGAGACGTATCTGAAGGGATATGGCCTTACCTACGACCAGGTATTGACGGTTTCTGGTTTTGGCCTCCCCACTCCCCGGTCCGGCGTTCAGGAGGGCAATTCCCTGGGAGAGTTGGTGGCTGACGCTTTTTTGTATGCTGCAAAGACCGTGGACCAGGCGGTGGGCCGGGAGTACCAGCCTACTGTGGCGGTCACGGCGGACGGAGTGCTGCGGGCGGGCCTGGCCGCCGGAGAGATTACTGTTTCCCAGGCCTTCGACGTGCTGTCCATGGGGGTGGGCAGCGACGGAACCTCCGGTTTTCCACTGGTGGCGGTGTATCTCACTGGGGCGGAACTGCGGGACGCACTGGAGGTGGATGCCTCTGTCGCCCCCATCATGCCGGCGGCTCAGCTGTACTGCGCCGGGGTGCGGTATGCCTTCAATCCCCACCGGATATTTTTCAACCGGGTGACAGGTGCCCAGCTCTGTGAGGAGACCGTCCGCACGGAACCGGCCTCTGCCGCCGGTTCCGCCGGTGATTCTGAGGAGTTTGGCTATGTTGTGACCTATCGGGATGTCACACACAGTGAGATTGACGACCGCCGCCTCTACCGGGTGGTTACCGGAATGTACTCCGCCCAAATGCTGGGAACGGTGAAATCCAAGTCCATGGGACTTCTTTCTCTGGAGCCAAAGATGGCTGACGGTTCCCCGGTAACGGATTTTAACGACTGTATTCTTCGGAACGAGAACGGCAGTGAGATCAAAGAGTGGTATGCTCTGGCGAGGTATCTCCAATTTTTTGGCGGGGAGGGAATTCCGGACCGCTATGCCGCCCCGGATGGCCGCAAACAGGTTAGCCGGAGCTGGAGTCCCGTGGAGATACTGAAAAATCCCAATTGGATCACCCTATTGGTGTTAGCAATGATTCTGTTGGCTGGTGCTGCGGTGATTTATACCGTTTGCCGCATCGCGCACCGCCGGCGCCAGAGGAAAAACCAGTGATGTTGCCGCTGAAGAAATTCCTGGGGGACTGGAGACTCCTGCTATACTAAAGCGGAGTCCGCAACACGGAGACCTGGCGGAGATCAGGACTTGACAGGATTAAGACGATAGAGAGGGGACAGAGGGACCATGGACAAACGGGAGGCTTGGAATAAGCTGGTAGAGGAGAAGTCAGCCCATTACCTGAATCTTGGGGATGGCGGGTTTGATGAAAAGATGCATGCCCGCCTGGTTGACTGCGACTACGATGCGCAGAGTGTTACCTACGCTTTTGAGACACAGAAGTGGCAGATCAATGAAAAGGGAGGGATCCACGGCGGCGCTATTCTTGGGATGTTTGACTGTGCTTTTGGTGTGGTGGCCAATTTTACCGCCGGACCCAATGAGGCTACTACCACAGACATGAGCGTCTCCTTCATTCGGGGCGTAGAATATGGGATGAATGTGGAGTTAAAGGTCTACATTGTCAAAGCTGGGCGCAGTCTAATCCGCCAGAGGGGTGAGTTGGTGGACAGGGATACGGGAAAACTGCTGGCCATTGCCAGCGGCAGTTGGATGCCTCTGTAACAAAGGACCGGATAATTGGGTGTTTGGGGCGTTTATGGGATCTGCCAAATGAAGGGCATAGGTCTGGAAATAGCCGGCTTGATTGTCCCCGGAGATCATATGGATTTCCGGGGACAGTTGACTGCATTTTTTCGGAGGCTCCTGTCTTGTGTGCGCCGGAAGAGATTGGATTTTAGCGCTGTCTGCCCTGGATAAAAAATTTTTGAAAAAGATATTTTTGGGGGTTGCATTTTTCAGGAAGCTGTGCTAATATATACAAGCTGACATTGACGTGTTGGAAAAAGAGAAATCCGGGTGTGGCGCAGTTGGTAGCGCGCTTGACTGGGGGTCAAGAGGCCGTGAGTTCAAGTCTCGCCACTCGGACCATGCGGAGTGTCCTTATAGGATTTGAGTATCCTGGAAGGACACTCCGCTTTTTTGTGTGGAAAACTGCATCAACCAGCCCGCTCCGGGGAGTAGCTGACTGCTACTCCTTTTCTTGTGTCCATGGTGATTTCGGCCTTTGGGATTGCTCTACGGTCCGGAACGGAAAAAGGGCCGATACAATTGTAGTAGATAGTGATGTGCTGGGTGGTGACGCCGCCTTGTTTTTCCACATGGTACACGTCAATATGGTCGATGAGCTCCGCTACCATGCGCCGGGTGATCTCCTTGGCGTTGGTGTACCGCCGGACCGTTTCAAGAAACGTGTCAATGTCCATCCGCTGGCCCTCGCTCTTTTTCAGCTCCAGCCGCAGCGCCTTGATCCGCTTGGCGTTCTCCCCCTGCTCCTGCTCGTACCGCTGGGACATTTTCGCAAACCGGGCGTCGCTGATCTTCTGGCTCACGTTGTCCTCGTAAAGCCTCTCGAAAAGCCCGTCCAGCTCTTTGTCCCTCGCCAGAAGCCCATCCAGCTCCCGCTGCTTCCTGGCCCGCTCGTTCTCCGTCACTTTCGCGGAGCGGCCCATCATGGCCTTGATGAAATCGTCCTCGTACTCGTTGGCGAAACAGGCCAGCCGGTTCACCTCGTACAGCACCACCCGCTCCAAAAATTCCAGCCGGATATAATGGGTCTTGGAACACTTGCGCAGACCGGAATTGTGGTTCTGGCAACTGAAAAACTTGATTGCGTGGTTGCCCTGGTTGAAGTGGAAATTGAGGTTGCCGCCGCACTCCGGGCATTTTAGATAGCCGGAAAAAACGCTGGGTTCCTGGCTGACAGTAGGCCGTTTGCGGCGTGTTCCTCTCGTGATACTCTGCACTTTCTCCCAAGTAGCCCGGTCTATAATGGCCTCATGGACATTGAGGAAGATTGCCCGGTTCTCCTCCGGGTTCTCAATCCGCTTCTTCATCTTGTACGATTTGGAGTAGGATTTGAAGTTGATGACATCTCCGCAATACTCCTGCAAGGTGAGGATTTTCTTGACCGTGGTATGGCCCCACTTGGTAGGTTCTACGGTACTCTTGGACCCGCCCCGGCTGGTGCCCTTGCTCCGCCAGTAGTAGGTGGGATTGAACACCCCATCCCGCTCCAGCGCAGCGGCAATCTCCGCCAATCCGTAACCGTCCAGAGCCATTCGGTAGATGCGCCGCACAACCTCGGCGGGTTCCGGGTCGATGATCCAGAATTTCGGATTATCTGGGTCTTTGATATAACCGTAAGGCGGCGGAGACAGCGGGATACCCGAGTTTCCTTTCAGCTTGTTTACGATTTTCCGCTTCTTTGAAATATCCCGGGCATAATACTCATTGAACCGATGTTGTTCGGGAAGGTTTTTGAAAAAGGCAGAAAAGCCAGTAATCATGCGGGTTTGCGGCGGGATGGCTCCCAGCGCAAACGGCCCTCAGAATCGAAAAACGACAGAAACCGACAAATTGCATATTGCTTTCAGAGGGAGAATGTAGGTCGCGGCCACATTCTCCCTTTTTCTGTTTCCTGCCGGTCGGAAAAGGAGGAAACTAATATGTCCACAGCGGAGACCCCCAAGCGGCGGGGCAGACCGCCCAAGGTGAAGCAGGCCCCTGCCACCGCGCCGCAGCCCCAGGGTGAGGTAGTCGTCTCCATCCCCCTGACGGAGCTGTACCCATTTCCTAACCACCCGTTCAAAGTGAGGGATGATGATGCCATGAAGGAGACCACCGAGAGCGTGAAAGAGTATGGTGTGCTGACCCCAGCCATCGTCCGCCCCCGCGAGGCTGGCGGCTATGAGATCGTCGCGGGCCACCGCCGCAAACACGCCTGTGAGCTGGCAGGTCTGGCCGCGCTGCCTGCCCTGGTCCGAAATCTGGACGACGACACCGCCACCATTTTGATGGTGGACAGCAACATCCAGCGGGAGAACATCCTGCCCAGCGAGAGGGCGCAGGCGTACAAGATGAAGCTGGAGGCCATCAAGCGCCGCGCCGGGAGGCGCACAAAAGAGGCCGAAAATAATTCGCCGAATAATTCGGCGAATTTCCGCAGCGATGATGAAATCGGCGCGGCCATGGGTATGAGCGGCGATACCGTCCGCAATTACATTTCCCTGACCCAGCTGGTTCCGGAGCTTCAGCAGATGGTGGATGATAAGCGGATTGCCGTAACCCCGGCCTATCAGATCGCCGCCTTGAAGCCGGAGGAACAGGCGCTTTTGGTGGAGACCATCGAAAGCGAACAAGCCACCCCCTCCGTCTCCCAGGCCCAGCGCATGAAGAAGTTAAGCCAGTCCGGGGAGCTGAACGAGGACACCATGCTCTCCATCATGTCGGCGGAGAAGAAGCCGGAGGTTGACAAAATCGTGCTGACTGGCGATACCCTCCGCAAATACTTCCCCCGCTCCTACACCCCTCGGAAGATGGAGGAGACCATCATCAAACTGTTGGAGGCGTGGCAGAAGAAGCGCCAGCGCAGTCAGGAACGTTAATCAAATACGGGACAGGCACACCGGACAGGGAATCTCTCTGCCCGTTTTTTTCGTGTCCTGGAAAGGAGACACACGTTGTATATCAACACATTTCAATACAAGCCGGAGCATGTGGACTGCCGCCTCTGCACCGAGTATGCCGGTAAGAAAAAGGGCTGCACCGCCCAGGGCTGTCCCTGGCTGGCGGAGCGGATTGAGGCCGGAGTGGTGGGGTATGAGGAAGCCGTCATGGAGACGTTCCCCCGCAGCGCCCATCTGGATGCCCGCCTGCACACGGCCATCCGGCGCTTCACCGGGTCCCTATTCCTCTCCCCCGCCCACCAGGGCCGTATGGAACGTCTGAAAGCGCGGGAGGGCTTCCGCCGGAAGCGGGACACCCCGGCCTACTTCGCCGCCATGTATCTGCTCACCGCCAACGATGACCTCTTTCTCCGGTCCGCCAACTGCTTTTGCAGGCATGGCATTGAGTTCGACTATGGGACGCTGAAAGACATCTCCCCCCATTGTTACACTCTGTTTTCTGCGGCGCGGGACATCTACGCAGAGGGGTCCGGCGTGGCCCTGGCCGACCTCGCCAACAACGAAGTGGTGGACACCCTGGCGTTCAGCCTGATTGTCAATGCCCTTCTGGTGGCCCGGTACGGCCCCGCCGTGCTGGAAATTAAGGAAAGGAGCCGGAGGTGAAGCCCCTCCACTTGCCCATCACCGGGCATGACCTGCTGGCGGTGGAGCGGTTCCGGGACCACACCCGCCACATGATTGAGTTTCTGGTGCTGGCCGACTGCCCCCTGGGGAAGCCGGGGGAGTACATCCGGCGCTTTTTGACCGAGGGCGGTTACGGGGAGGCCCTTGCCTGTGCGCGGCAGGGCAGCATCCAAATCCGTAAACACGCCAGCATCATCGAGGGGCACATCCTGCCCGACAAGCCGAGAAAACGGCGCAAAAACTGATAGGAGGTAGATCACCATGTATTCTGTGGATTCACTGGAGTACGCCATTGGGGAGCTGTACCGCTCCGGCATCGGAGAGAACAGCGGCCTTTCCGCCGACGAGGTGGCGGAGCTGCTGGACGGCATTGACTTCCATGCTCTGCTCCAGGCCGTCCGGCATCACGCCGAGACCGTCTTTGCCTTCGCCACCCAGGGCAATCAGCCCAAGTCCTTCAACTACCGGGGCGCGGAGCTGTTCGGCCAGCGGGCCACGCTGCTGTATGACGATTTCGACCAGAGTACCGCCGAGGCCGTCCTGACCACCCGCAGCGTGGAGCTGTGGCTGCTGGAGGATATGACCGTCACCGCCGTCGCCAGCGTGTCCGTGGTCTGCGAGGGCGGCGCGTATGTGGCGGAGTACCGGGAGGACCTGGGCGACCCGTGGGCCAGCGGCATGTGCCTGGACCTGGAGGAACTGACGGACCGGCTGGACAAGCTGTGCTGGCCCGTCCATGAGAATGAGATTCCCGTTTACGAGCTGTAAACGGCGGGAAAGGAGCGAAAAAAGGCAGTTCTCCCGGCATGGGAGCTGGAAACAGTAACGAAACCTTTTCGGCGGTCTCCCTCTCTGGTGGAAAAGACAGCTCCTGTCTTTTACTGCTGATGATCGAGAAGGGCCTGCCCATTGACTGCGTACTCTACGCGGACACCGGCATGGAGTTCCCGGAGATGGAGGCCCATATCGCCAAACTGGACGATTTTCTCTATCAGGAGCGCGGCATCCACATCACCACCCTGCGGCATCCCCACGGCTTTGAGTGGCTGATGTTCGATGTTCCCCAGCAACAGAAGCGGGCCATAGAGCGCCGTATTGCTATGGGTCAGCCTCTGACTGGCTATGGCTGGCCTGGAATGAAAGTGCGCTGGTGTACCGGACAGCTGAAAACCCATCTCATCACAAAAGAAGTCAACCGGCTGAAAAAGGAGAAAAATGCCCTGCACCATATCGGCATCGCCGCCGATGAAGCACATCGCTGCAAATCGGATGAACATAACCGCTATCCCCTGGTGGAGTGGGGCATCACCGAGGCCCAGGCCCTGCAAATCTGCTACAACCGGGGCTGCGATTGGGGCGGGCTGTATGAGATATACCACCGCGCCTCGTGCTGGTGCTGTCCGCTCCAACGCATAGACGAGCTGCGGAAGCTCCGCCATCACCACCCGGAGCTATGGGCGCGGCTGCTGGACATGGACAACCGGGCGCGGGCTATGTTCGGCCCCGGTCCCCTGGGACAATTCAAGCAGAATTGGAGCGTGGCGAGGCTGGAGGAACGCTTTGCCCGCGAGGATGCGGCGGACACCGCATAAGTCAAAATCTATTGAGGAAGTGAGTGAAGAATGGCCGTTTATCGTGTAGAACGGACGCGGGATTACACAGTGATGTCGAACCATCACTTGAAGGACCCCGGCCTGTCTCTGAAAGCAAAGGGGCTGCTGGCAATCATGCTGTCCCTCCCGGACAACTGGAACTATTCCACCCGTGGCCTCGCCGCCATCTGTAAGGAGGGCGTGGAGGCCATCGGGAACACCTTGAAGGAGCTGGAAAAGGCGGGCTATGTGGTGCGCCGCCAGCTGCGGGGAGAGCATGGGCGCGTGGGCAGCGTGGAGTACACCATCTATGAGAAGCCCCAAACGCCGCCCCCGGACCCCTCCGGCCCGGACGCGCCCTCACCGCACACGGGTTCGCCGGATACGGCTTCACCGTGTACGGGTTTCCCGGATACGGTAAAGCCGGACGCGGTTTCCCCGGATGCGGATGTGCCGGATACGGAAAACCCGGCGCAATTAAATACTAAGAAAACTAATCCCCGTAAAAAACAAAATACTCATCAAGCAAATACTCATTCATTCCGTCCCCAGCCCCCTCCGGGGCCTGTGTCCGCGCCTGCGGCGGAAGGAATGACGGAAGTGTATGAGAAGCGGGATGAGATTCGGGATCAGATTGAATATGACCTGATTGCCGACAGCGCCAACCGGGAGCAGCTCAATGAGCTGGTGGAGATCATGCTGGAGGTCGCTCTGAGCAGAGCGCCCACCATGAAGATCGGGCGGGATGCGGAGTATCCCACCGCCTTTGTTCAACAGCGGTTTGAGCTTATCAACAGCAGCCACATTGAGAAGGTTCTGGACGGCATCCGGGAGAACACCACCCGCGTCTGGAATACCAGGGCCTATTTGCTGGCGGCGCTGTTCAATGCGCCTGCTACTACGGACAACCACTACACGATGCTGGTCAACCACGACCTCTACGGCGGCAGATAGCCGCACAGGAGAAAGGAGCTTTCCATGAAGCGCCCCCTTGCTTACATCACCGCCGCCTGGAGCGGCAACGAGTACGAAAACGCTGAGACCGCCGCCCGGTACTGCCGTCAGGTGTACGAGGCTGGCTATTCCCCCATCTGCCCCGTCCTGCTCACCGCCCGTTTCCTCCAGGATGCGGTCCCCCAGGAGCATAAGGACGGCATCGACATGGCGCGGGACTACCTCCGGCGCTCCCGCGTCCTGGTGGTCTGCGGGCGGACCGTGGACGAGACGGTGAAAAACGACATCGCCACCGCCCAGCGCCTGCGGATCACCGCCACCACCCTGGACGGCATCCTCGCCGTCAAGATCCAGGGGAGGTGACGGCCCATGCAGGAGGAAGTGGAGAACAGAACGCTGACGCTGATGGTCAACGGCAGCAAGTTCACCGGGCGGATGTTCAAAGCGGCCATCGCCAAGTACATGGCCCACCGGAAGGAGGTCAAGCACCAGAAGCAGCAGAAGCGGGAGGCCCCTGTGATTCCTCACGGCAAGCAGACGGTAAAGCAGCTCATCGGGCAGGACCAGGGCGTGTCCAACATTGAGCTGACCGACCCCTCCATCCGGCAGTTTGACCGCATCGCCCGGAAATACGGCGTGGACTACGCCATCAAGCGGGACCGGAGCAGCAACCCGCCCAAGTTTCTGGTGTTCTTCAAAAGCCGGGACGCGGACGCACTGACCTCCGCGTTCAATGAATACGTTGGAAAGAAGGTCAAAAAGGCTTCCCGGCCCTCGGTGCTGCAACGGCTGGCCCACTTTAAGGAGCTGGTGAAGAATACCGTTGTCAACCGGGAGAAGCGAAGGGAGCTGGAGAGATGAAGCAGATCAATGTGAAAAAGCTGGTCCTGCTGAATCTGCCCTATGTGTTCCTCGGCCTGTATGCCTCCAAGCTGGGGCAGGCGTGGCGGCTGGCGGCGGGGGCGGATGCTTCTGAAAAGCTGCTGCACATCATGGACGGCTTTTCCGCCGCGTTCCAGTCCGCCCTGCCCAGCTTCCACCCCGCCGATCTGGTGGTGGGGCTGCTGTGCGGCGCGGCCCTCCGGCTGGCGGTCTACATGAAGGGCAAGAACGCCAAGAAATACCGCCACGGCATGGAGTACGGGACCGCGCGTTGGGGCAGTTCCCAAGACATCGCCCCTTATATCGCCCCGAAATTCGAGGACAACATCATCCTGACGCAGACGGAGCGGCTCACCATGAACAGCCGACCCAAGGACCCCAAGACCGCCCGGAACAAAAACGTGCTGGTGATTGGCGGTTCCGGCTCCGGCAAGACCCGGTTTTTTCTGAAACCGAACCTCATGCAATGCACGTCTGATTCCTACCCGACCTCCTTCGTGGTCACGGACCCGAAAGGGGACATCGTAATCGACACCGGAAAATTGCTCCAGCGCAAGGGGTATAGAATCAAGATTCTAAATTCTATCAATTTCAAAAAGTCCATGCACTACAATCCGTTTGCCTATCTGCACAGCGAAAAGGACATTTTGAAGCTGGTAACGACCCTGATTGCCAACACCAAGGGGGAGGGCAAGGGCGGTGACGATTTCTGGGTCAAAGCTGAAACGCTTCTTTACACCGCCCTGATCGGCTACATCTACTACGAGGCCCCGAAGGAGGAACAGAATTTCTCCACTCTCGTTGAGTTCATCAACGCGATGGAGGTCCGGGAGGACGATGAGGAATTTAAGAACCCCGTGGACCTGATGTTTGACGAGCTGGCGGAACGGGACCCCAACCACTTTGCCGTCCGCCAATATGCTAAATATCGGTTGGCGGCTGGCAAAACCGCCAAGAGCATCCTTGTGAGCTGCGGTGCGCGGCTGGCGGTGTTCGACATCGCGGAACTGCGGGAAGTCACCGCCTATGACGAGCTGGAGCTGGACACCCTGGGGGACCGGAAAACGGCGCTGTTCCTGATTATGAGCGACACGGACGACAGCTTCAATTTCCTAATCAGCATGATTTATACCCAGCTGTTCAACCTCCTGTGTGAAAAAGCGGACGATGTGTACGGCGGGCGGCTTCCGGTGCATGTGCGCTGCCTGATTGACGAGTGCGCCAACATCGGGCAGATTCCCAAGCTGGAAAAGCTCATGGCTACCATCCGAAGCCGTGAAATCTCCGCCTGCCTGATTTTGCAGGCCCAAAGCCAGCTGAAGGCCATTTACAAGGACAACGCCGACACCATTGTTGGCAACTGCGACTGCTCCATCTTCCTGGGCGGCAAGGAACCGACCACCTTGAAGGAGCTGTCGGCCCAGCTGGGCAAGGAGACCATCGACACCTACAATACCGGCGAGAGCCGGGGCCGTGAGCTGTCCCACTCGCTGAATTATCAGAAGCTGGGCAAGGCGCTCATGGACGTGGACGAATTGGCCGTGATGGACGGCGGCAAGTGCATCCTGCAACTGCGGGGCGTGCGGCCGTTCCTCTCGGATAAATTCGATATAACCCAGCATCCCCTATACAAATACCTTGCCGACCATGACAAGAAAAACGCCTTTGACATAGCGCGTTTTCTGTCCACCCGGCTCAAACCCAGGCCCAATGAGGTCTACGACGTGTTTGAGGTAGATGTATCGGAGGAGGACCCAGGCTCCGAGTAAGCGGGGCCAATCCGATTCGTGAAGAATCAGGGGAAACGTGCCTTCAAAAATCTATCAAATTTTTCGGAGGTACATTATGGATTTCTTTAACTCTGCTGTTGATGTTCTGGAGACCCTCGTGATCGCTCTCGGCGCTGGCCTCGGTGTGTGGGGCGTGATTAACCTGCTGGAAGGCTACGGCAACGACAACCCCGGCGCGAAGTCGCAGGGCATGAAGCAGCTCATGGCCGGGGGCGGTGTGGCCCTGATCGGCCTGACGCTGGTCCCCCTGCTGACCGGGCTGTTCGGCTGATCGCAGGCCGCAGCCCCAATCCCCAGCCCCTCCCGCCCCCGGCGGGAGGGGCCTCGAAAGGAGGGTAAGCCCCTATGGATTTCGTACTCGACGCAATCACGGAATGGCTCAAAGAGCTGCTGGTCAGCGGCATCATCGGGAATCTCTCCGGGATGTTCGACAGCGTGAATGAAAAGGTGGGAGACATCGCCGCCCAGGTGGGCGCGACCCCCCAGGGCTGGAACGGCGGCATTTTCAGCATGGTCCAGAACCTGTCCAACACTGTCATTCTCCCTATCGCGGGGGCCATCCTCGCCTTTGTCATGACGCTGGAGCTGGTGCAGATACTCATGGACAAGAACAACCACCACGACATCGAATCGGCGGTTTTCTTCAAGTGGATTTTCAAGACCGCCTGTGCCATTCTCATTGTCACCAACACCTGGAACATTGTCATGGGCGTGTTCGACGTGGCGCAGAGCGCGGTCAATCAGGCGTCCGGGGTCATCATCGGCAACACCAGCATCGACATGGCAGCGGTCCTCCCGGATATGGAGGCCCAGCTGGAGGCCATGGACCTGGGGCCGCTGTTCGGCCTGTGGTTTCAGTCCATGTTCGTGGGCATTACCATGTGGGCGCTGACCATCTGCATTTTCATCATCACCTACGGGAGAATGATAGAGGTGTATTTAGTGACCAGCGTTGCCCCCATTCCCATGGCGGCGATGATGGGCAAGGAGTTCGGCGGCATGGGCCAAAACTACTTGAAAGCCCTGTTCGCCCTGGGCTTCCAGGCGTTTCTCATTATGATCTGCGTGGGCATCTATGCGGTGCTGGTGCAAAGCATCGCCACCAGCGGCGACATCAGCGCGGCAATCTGGACGTGCATGGGCTACACGGTGCTGCTGTGCTTCACGCTGTTCAAGACCGGAAGCCTTGCGAAAAGCGTGTTCTCCGCCCACTAAATGAAAGGAGGCCCCCTGATGGCCTATGTACCTGTACCGAAGGACCTGACGAAAGTAAAAACGAAAGTTATGTTCAATCTCACCAGGAGGCAGCTGGTCTGCTTCAGCGGCGGGGCGCTGGTCAGCGTTCCGCTGTTCTTTTTGCTCAAAGGCCCGCTTGGAAACAGCACAGCGGCGCTGTGCATGATTCTGGTCATGCTCCCGTTCTTCATGCTGGGTGTGTACGAGAAGAACGGCCAGCCGCTGGAGAAGATTGTGGGAAATATCATCCGCGTGTCCGTCCTCCGGCCCCGCCAGCGGCCCTACCGGACCCGCAACTTTTACGCCGTTTTGGAACGGCAGGACCAATTAGACAGGGAGGTGCGTCACATTGTCTACCCGAAAGCGGAAGCTCACCCGCGAGGAGAAAAAGCAGATCGAAGCCGCCATCGCCAAGGCGAAGGGGACGGATAAAAAGGAGCTGTCCGCCCAGGACAGCATCCCCTATCAGCGGATGTTCCCGGACGGCATCTGCCGCGTCACCGACACGTTCTACACCAAGACCGTTCAATTCCAGGACATCAACTACCAATTAAGCCAGAACGAGGACAAGACCGCCATTTTCGAGGGCTGGTCCGACTTCCTCAACTACTTTGACAGCTCCATCCGCTTCCAGCTGTCCTTTCTGAACCTGTCCGCCTCCCAGGACGGCTTTTCCCGGAATATCGTCATTCCCTTGCAAAAGGACGGCTTTGACGATGTGCGGCAGGAATACTCGGATATGCTGCAAAACCAGCTGTCGAAGGGCAACAACGGCCTCGCCAAGACCAAGTATCTCACCTTCGGCATCGACGGGGAGAACATCCGAACCGCCAAGCCCCGGCTGGAGCGCATTGAGACCGACATCCTCAACAACTTCAAGCGGCTGGGCGTTACCGCCGCCCCCATGAGCGGCGCGGAGCGTCTGCGCCTGTTCCACGCCATCTTCCACATGGACGGTCAGGAGACCTTCCGCTTTTCCTGGGACTGGCTGGCCCCCTCCGGGCTGTCCACCAAGGACTTCATCGCCCCCAGCTCCTTCGAGTTCAGAAACGGGCGCATGTTCCGCATGGGAAAGAAGTTCGGCGCGGCCTCCTTTGTCCAGATCATGGCCCCGGAGCTGAACGACCGGATGCTGGCGGACTTTTTGGATATGGAGAGCAGCCAAATTGTCAATCTGCACATTCAGTCCGTGGATCAGGTCAGCGCCATCAAGACCGTCAAGCGGAAGATCACCGACCTGGACCGGGCCAAGATTGAGGAACAGAAAAAGGCAGTCCGCGCGGGCTACGACATGGACATCATCCCCTCCGACCTCGCCACCTACGGCAGCGAGGCCAAGAAGCTCTTGCAGGACCTCCAGAGCCGGAATGAGCGGATGTTCCTCGTCACCTTCCTGGTGGTGAACACAGCGGACAGCCAGCGTCAGCTGGACAACAACGTGTTCCAGGCTTCCAGCATCGCACAGAAGCACAACTGCCAGCTGGTCCGGCTGGACTTCCAGCAGGAGGAGGGCCTGATGTCCTCCTTGCCCCTGGGGGTGAATCAGGTTGAGATTCAGCGGAGCTTGACAACCTCAAGCACCGCCATTTTTGTGCCCTTCACCACTCAGGAGCTTTTCCAGAGTGGGAAGGAGGCCCTTTACTACGGGCTGAACGCTCTCTCCAATAACCTCATCATGGTGGACAGAAAGGCTCTTAAAAATCCCAATGGCCTGATTCTCGGCACACCCGGCAGCGGCAAATCCTTCTCCGCCAAGCGGGAAATCTCCAACGTGTTCCTCGCCACCAACGACGACATCCTGATTGCAGACCCGGAGGCGGAGTATTATCCCCTGGTCCAGCGGCTGGGCGGTCAGGTCATCAAAATCTCTCCCACCAGCAGGCAGTATGTGAACCCGATGGATCTCAACCTGGACTACTCCGACGATGAATCGCCGCTTTCTCTGAAAGTGGACTTCCTCCTGTCCTTCTGCGACATTGTGGTGGGCAGCAAAGACGGCCTCCAGCCCATAGAGAAAACCGTCATTGACCGCTGTGTGCGGCTGGTCTACCGGCAGTACCTGGAGAACCCCTGCCCGGAGAATATGCCCATTCTGGAGGACCTGTACCAGCTTCTGCTGAAGCAGGAGGAAAAGGAGGCCCACTTCATTGCCACGGCGCTGGAAATCTACGTCACCGGCTCCCTCAACGTGTTCAACCACCGAACCAATGTGGACATTGACAACCGCATTGTCTGCTACGACATCAAGGAATTGGGCAAGCAGCTGAAACAGCTGGGGATGCTGGTCATCCAGGACCAGGTGTGGAACCGCGTCACCGTCAACCGGGCGGCAGGCAAGACCACCCGCTACTACGTAGACGAGTTCCATTTGCTCTTGAAGGGGGAGCTGGCCTCCTGGAGCGTGGAAATCTGGAAGCGGTTCAGAAAGTGGGGCGGAATCCCCACCGGCATCACACAGAACATCAAGGATTTGCTGGCTTCGCGGGAGATTGAGAACATTTTCGAGAACAGCGATTTTATTTACATGCTCAATCAAGCCGCCGGGGACCGGCAGATTCTCGCCAAGCAGCTGAACATCTCCCCCCACCAGCTGTCCTACGTCACCCACTCCGGCGAGGGCGAGGGGCTTCTGTTCTATGGCAACGTGATTCTGCCCTTTGTGGACCGTTTCCCCAAGGACACGGAGCTGTACCGGCTGCTCACCACCAAGCCCCAGGAGGTCGCGGTATGAAGCGTCAGCCCCGCCTCCAGTTCACGGATGCAGAGCTGTCCCCCAAGCTGAAACGGCACGTCCGGCGGGCGGAGCGGGCGGCGGACAAGGCAGAACGGGCGCGGGAGAAGATTCCCAAGGACCGGAAGAAGCTCAAACGCCGGATGATCGAACAGCAGTTCGCCAAGGTCCGCAAGGGCAAAAAGCACCTCTATTTCGAGGATGTGGACCGGCCCAAGCCCCCCTCCAAGCTGTCCCACGCCGTCCAGTCCGCGCCCCTCAACGCCGCCTCTGCCCAGGCCCACCGGAAAATCCGGGAGGCGGAACAGGACAACACGGGCCTGGAGAGCGCCCACCGGCTGGAGGAGGCGGCGGAGGGCGGGGTCCGCCTCGCGGCCTATTCCTACCGCGCCCAAAAGCTGCGGCCCTACCGGGAGGCGGCAAGGGCGGAGCGGCAACTGGAAAAGGCCAACGTGAACGCGCTGTATCAGAAGCACCTCCACGACAACCCCCAGCTTGCCAGCAACCCCCTCTCCCGCTGGCAGCAGAAGCGGGCCATTCAAAAGCAGTACGCCGCCTCGGTGAAGTCCGGCCAGACCGCCGCCGCCACCATGGAGAACACCGCCAGGGCCGCGAAAAAGGCGGCGGAGAAGTCCAAAGACACCGCCAATTTCATCATTCGGCACAAGAAGGGCATCGGCATCATCCTCGGCCTTCTGGCCTGCGTCAGCCTGCTGCTCAACTGCATGGCCTCCTGTTCCGTTCTGCTGGAGGGCGGGCTGTCCGCGCTGGGCGGTTCCACCTACCCCTGCCGGGACGAGGATATGCTGGGGGCCGAGGCCGCATACGCCGGGATGGAGGCGGCGCTCCAGAACGAGCTGGACAACTATGCCAGCCTGCACCCCGGCTATGACGAGTACAACTTCGACCTGGACGAGATCAGCCACGACCCCTATGTGCTGGTCTCCATCCTCACCGCCTACCACCGGGGGGAGTGGACGCTGGCGGAGGTGCAGGGGACGCTGGAAATGCTCTTTGACCAGCAGTACATTCTCACCGAGGAAGTGGTGGTGGAGGTGCGCTACCGGACGGAGACCCGGACGGACAGCGAGGGCAACGACTACGATGTAGAAGTCCCCTACAATTATTACATCTGCAACGTGACCCTGGAGAATTTCGACCTGTCCCATTTGCCGGTCTACATCATGGGAGAGGATCAGGTCAGCATGTACGCCACCTACATGGCTACCCTGGGCAACCGGCCGGACCTGTTCCCCTCCAGCCAGTACCCCAACGCCTCCCAGCGGGAGGACTATCTGGACTATGACGTACCCCCGGAGGCATTGGAGGACGAGACCTTTGCCGCGATGCTGGCCGAAGCGGAGAAATATCTCGGCTATCCCTACGTTTGGGGCGGCAGCTCCCCGGCCACGTCCTTTGACTGCTCCGGCTTTGTGTCGTGGGTCATCAATCACAGCGGCTGGGACGTGGGACGGCTGGGGGCCAAGGCCCTGTGCAACCTCTGCACTCCGGTCTCACCCGCCAACGCCCGCCCCGGCGATCTGGTGTTCTTCATCAACACTTACGACGCCCCGGACCCCAACGCGCCTACGCACTGTGGGATTTATGTGGGCAATAACATGATGATTCACTGTGGAAATCCCATCTCTTACGCCAATCTGAACAGCAGTTATTGGCAAAATCATTTCTATTGCTACGGGCGGCTGCCCTGAGAGGAGCGATACAATATGAATCCGAAAATCAAGAAGATCGACACGGAATACGAGAAAAACGCGGCCAAAATCACCGAACTGCAAGCCCGCCAGCGGGAGCTGGAGAAGCAGCGCCTGGAGCTGGAGAATCTGGACATCATCGGCATGGTGCGGAACATGGGCCTGACCCCTGACCAGCTGGCCGCGCTCATCCAGGGCGCGAGGCCCACCGAGACGAAGGAGGCGACCGACTATGAGTAAATTTACAAAACACATCCTGTCCATCCTGCTCTGCGCGGCACTGTGCTGCGCCGTCCTTCCCGCCCCGGCCTTTGCCGCCAGCGGGGAGACCGGCCAGGAATCCGGGCAGGCCCCGGCGGGGGGCATGGAGTGGACGCTGGACGAGCTGGAGAAAGCCTTTGCCAGTCTGGAGGCGGACAGCGCCGCCGAAACCGCCGAACCGGAAACAACCGGCACAGTGGTCACGGGCGGTTCCCGGCTGAATCTCCGCTCTGGCGGCAGTACGGACTATGCCGTGATTGGGCAGCTGGCCCCCGGCGATCAGGTCCGGGTGCTGGGCGAGGAAAACGGCTGGTACGAAGTCCTTATCACGGAAAAAAGAGGCTACGTCTGCGGCAAGTATCTGCGGGTGGAGGAAGCGGAACCCCCTGCGGCGGCAGAGGGGGACCCTGGCCTGCTGGATGAACAGTCCCTGATGCTATTACTGTCTCTGATGATGCAGGGCATGACCGGCGCAGAGGGAAACACCGGCGCACTCACCCCGGAGGGCAACCTGACGCTGGTGGACGACCTGACCGGGAACGCGCCGGAGGATAAGCAATTTATCACCGTCGTCACCAAAAGCGGCAATTATTTTTATATCATCATTGACCGGGCGGAGGATGGAGAGGATACCGTCCACTTTCTGAACCAGGTGGACGAGGCCGACCTTCTCTCGCTGATGGAGGACGGGGAACAGGCCCCGGCGGTCTGCTCCTGTTCGTCCAAGTGCGCGGCGGGGGCGGTGAATACCTCCTGTGCGGCCTGTTCCGTCAATATGTCCGAGTGCGCCGGGAAAGCGCCGGAGCCGGAACCCGACCCGGAGACAGAGAAGCCGGAGACGAAGAAAAAGAGCGGCAATACCGGCCTGCTGGTGATTGTCCTGGTGCTGGCCCTGGCGGGCGGCGGCGCGGTGTATTATCTGAAATTCATGAAGAAGAAGCCGGAGGCCAAGGGCAGCACCGACCTGGATGATTACGACTACGGAGACGATGAGGACGAGCTAGAGGAGGACACTGACCCGGATGCGGAGGAGGACGTATGAAATACTTCACGGACCGCCCCATGGAGCGGGTGATGATGCAGCTTCCCCACACCCAGCGGGACCGGCCCCCGCCCCAGCCCCCGGAGGGCCACCCCTGCCACGGGTGTAGGCGGTACGGCGAGGGCTGCGTCCTGCCCTGCTACCGGGGTGTAAGAGATCAGCCGGTATGACGGTTATCTGCCGCTCTCCGTCTCAATGATGCCGTACTCATAGAGGATATTTTCCTTTGCGTTGGGAGGGGACACAACGCCGCCCATATAGTATTGATACCGCTTTGTGCGGCGAAAATCTTCCATTTCTTCCGGGGCATAGGCCCAGGTTTCGCAATGCTCATACTCTGGAAGTCCGGCGAGGTCATCGCATACCACGTCGATCAATGTATCGGTCACAGCGTCGATGTCCTCGCCGTACTCAACGCCGACCAGCTCATGCTTACCTAAATCCCGGTCAATTTTTCCGCCCTTTAACGAGCGGTACAGCACAAATTTTTTCATAAGACACCTCGCAATATGTTTGTCCTTCTATTGTACTCCATCCTTTTATCCAAAACAATCCATAATTTTCGAGCGGCTTCGACAGGAATCGGGGCCGCTCCCTGTTTTGAAGGGAGTGATTCTTATGTATCAGCTGGTGATTGCGGAAAAGCCGTCGGTTGCCATGAGCATCGCCAAGGTGCTGGGGGCCACGGCCCGGAAGGAGGGCCACATGGAGGGCGGGGGCTGGCTGGTGAGCTGGTGCGTGGGGCATCTGGCGGAGCTGGCCGAGCCTGCGGCCTATGACCCCCGGTACGGCAAGTGGCGGCGGGAGGATTTGCCCATCCTGCCGGAAAGCTGGCGCTTTACTGTCGGGCAGGAGAAACGGAGCCAGTTCGACACCCTGCGGACCCTGCTGCGCCGGGAGGACGTGTCCGAGGTGGTGAACGCCTGCGACGCTGGCCGGGAGGGAGAGCTGATTTTCCGCACCGCCTACCATCTGGCCGGATGCGCCAAGCCTATGAAGCGGCTGTGGATCTCCAGCATGGAGGACGGGGCCATCCGGGAGGGCTTTGCCAGCCTCCGCCCCGGCAGGGACTATGACGGCCTCCACCAAGCGGCCCTGTGCCGCCAGAAGGCCGATTGGCTGGTGGGCATCAACGCCACCCGCCTGTTTTCGGTGCTGTATAACCGGACGCTGAACATCGGGCGGGTGATGTCCCCCACGCTGGCGCTCATTGTCCAGCGGGAGGCGGAGATCGCCGCCTTTGCCCCGGAACCGTTCTACACGGTGGAGCTGGACTGCGGCGGCATGACCGTCACGGGGGAGCGGATCAGCGTCAAGAAGGACGCTTCCGCCCTCGCCGCTGCTTGTGAAGGCCACGCTGCCACTATTCAGACGGCGGAACGCCGGGAGAAGTCCGAGAAGCCCCCGGCACTCTACGACCTGACCACCCTCCAGCGGGAGGCCAACCGCGCCCTGGGCTACACCGCCCAGCAGACCCTGGACTACCTCCAGGCCCTCTATGAGAAGAAGCTGTGTACTTATCCCCGGACGGACAGCCGGTATCTGACGGACGATATGGAGAACACCGTCCCCGCTCTGGTCTCCGCCGCCGCTGTTGTCTGCGGTCTGGACGCGCCGGGGGAGGTGCTGGCCTCCCAGGTCTGCAACAGCGGGAAAGTCACGGACCACCACGCCGTTGTTCCTACCAGAAGCGCCGCTGCCGCCGACCTCTCCGCCCTGCCCCTGGGAGAGCGGGAGGTCCTGCGGCTGGTGTCCCTGGCCCTGCTCTGGGCGGTCTGCCCGCCCTATCGGTATGCGGAGACCGCCGTGGTGGTGGAGTGCGCCGGTCACAGCTTCTCCGCCAAGGGGAAGGTCCTGCTGGACGCGGGCTGGCGGGCCTATGCCGAGCTGCCCCAGGATGCGGCCCTCCCGGGCGGTCTGACAGAGGGGATGCAGCTGCCAGTGGAGGCGGTCCGGGTCAAGACCGGCAAAACGGCCCCGCCCAAGCACTTCACAGAGGATTCCATCCTTGCCAGCATGGAGACCGCCGGGGCCGGGGATATGCCGGAGGATGCGGAGCGGAAGGGCATCGGAACCCCTGCTACCCGCGCCGCCATTCTGGAAAAGCTGGTAGCCTCCGGGCTGGTAGAACGGAAAAAGGCAAAGAAAATCACAAGCCTTCTGCCCACCCAGGCGGGCAGTTCCCTCGTCACCGTTCTGCCGGAGGCCCTGCAATCCCCCCTGCTGACCGCCGAATGGGAGCAGCGGCTGGGAGAGGTAGAACGGGGGACGCTGGCCCCGGAGGACTTCATGGACGGCATCGCCGCCCTGGTCCGCGATCTGGTCCGGGACTATCAGCCGGTCTCCGGCTGGAAGGTCCTGTTCCCCTCGGACCGGGAGACCATCGGCCCCTGCCCCCGGTGCGGCGGCGCTGTCACCGAGAGCAAGAAGGGCTTTTTCTGCGAGAATCGGGACTGCCGCTTCGTCCTCTGGAAAGACAGCAAGTTCTTCTCCGCCAAAAAGAAGCAGCTGACAAAATCCGCCGCCGCCTCGCTGCTGAAGGAGGGCCGGGTGAAGCTCACCGGCTGCTGGTCCGAGAAAACCGGCAAGACCTATGATGCCACGGTCATTCTGGAGGACGATGGGGCGCGGACGAACTATAAACTGGAGTTCAGCCATGAGTGAGCTGCACCGTATGAACGACAGCCAATTCCGGCGGGCCAGAAAGATCATCCGCCGCCTGTGCGCCAATTATGACGGGGGAAACTGCCTGCCGCTGGACGGCGGCGACTTCTGCCCCTGTCCCCAGCTCATTTCCCCCACGCTGATCTGCAAATACTTCCGCGCCGCCGTACTCCCCGCTGACCGGGAGCTGTGTGCGGAGGTCATGCAGAAGCGGTCCGCCAAAAACTGCCGCATCTGCGGCAAACAGATTTTTCCCCGGTCCAATTCGGTCAAATACTGCCCCGCCTGCGCCGTTCGGGAGCGCCGCCGGAGGGACCGGGAACGCAAGGCGAAAGCGGCCCTGGACTTCCGTAAATAGAGTCTTGGAAAGCCTTGCGGCACAAGGGCTTGAAAGCGGGAAAACGGCCAGGGGCTTAACTTTACCCTTGGAGGGCTGAAATTGCGTTCTATTTGCGGAATTATTACTTTGAAAGGAGTTTTTTGCCGTGGCAGACCAGAAGCCCAGCAACCGGGAACGGGTCAAGGAAATTGTTTCAAGCATTGAACAGAATATCCAGGACCTGTTCCAGAGTGAGCGGTATTTTGACTACCTCCGCACCATGTCCCGGTTCCACAGCTATTCCGTCAATAACACCATCCTGATTCACATGCAGCGGCCCCACGCCTCCATGCCCGCCGCTGGCTTCAACAAGTGGAAGCAGTTCGGGCGGCATGTGAAAAAGGGCGAGAAGGGCCTGACCATCATCGCCCCCACGCCTCTGAAAAAGAAGATCGAGGAGATGCGGCTGGACCCGGACACCAAGGCCCCGGTGCTGGACCGGGACGGCAACATCATCATAGATGAAAAAACCGTGGAAATCCCCCTGTTCAAGCCGGTGAAGGTCTTTACCGCCGACCAGACGGAGGGCAAGCCGCTCCCCAGCCTCGCCACCGGCCTGACCGGCGATGTGCAGCAGTATGAGGCGTTCATGGAGGCCCTGCGGCGCACGTCCCCCATGCCCATCTCCTTTGCTCCGCTGGAACCCAATACGGACGGTGTGTGCAGCTTCACCAAGCAGACCATCTCCATCCGGGAGGGCATGAGCCAGGTACAGACGGTGTGCGCCACTGTCCATGAGATCGGCCACGCGGTCCTCCATGACCGGGAGAAGAACCGCCTCTCCGCCGCTGCCGGGAACACAGACAAGGACCCACCCAAGGCCAAGGACAAAAGCACCATGGAGGTGGAGGCCGAGAGCGTGTCCTTCGCCGTCTGCCAGTATTACGGC
>CAJUQM010000002.1 GCA_910588005.1 uncultured Oscillibacter sp. | reverse complement strand
TCTTTCTCTCTGCGTTTTATACTATGTTCTGTGTGCTCTTGTTAAGCGTTGCTATACTAAAACAATGACTATAAGAAAAGGAGCGTATGCTTATGCACCCCCCTGACTCCCGCCGGGAGCTGCTGTTCCAGTTCCGCGGCACACCGCCTCTGGGCGCCTCTGTCTCTCTGGCCCTCCAACACCTGGTGGCCATGATTGTGGGATGTGTCACGCCGCCTATCATCATCGCCGGAGCCATCGGTCTCAGCCAGGCGGACCGGGTTTTGCTGATCCAGGTATCCCTGGTCATGTCCGCCGTCTCCACGCTTCTCCAGCTGTTTCCCATCGGAGGCCGGTTTGGTTCCGGCCTGCCGGTAATCCTGGGTGTCAGCTTTGCCTATCTCCCCAGCATGCAGGCGATCGCCGCCTCCGGCGGCGGTGTATCCGCCATCGCGGGAGCCATGCTGGTAGGCGGCGTGATCGCCATTATAGTGGGACTGTTTGTCAAGAAGATCCGGCTGCTGTTTCCCCCGGTGATCACCGGCACAGTGGTATTCACCATCGGATTGTCCCTCTATCCCACCGCCATCAACTACATGGCCGGCGGCACCGGGAATACATACGAGTCCGTTGCCGCCAAGGGCCTGCCGGAGGCCATGGTGTACGGCTCCTGGCAAAACTGGCTCATCGCCATCCTGACCCTGGCGGCGGTGATGATTCTGAACAACAAGGGCAGGGGCGTCTGCAAGCTCGCCTCCATCCTGCTGGGCATGGCCTTCGGCTATGGGGCCGCCCTGTGCTTCGGCATGGTCAGCTTCGCCGGCGTGGGGGACGCCGCCTGGTTCTCCCTTCCCCGCTTTCTGCACTTCGGCGTCAGCTTTGACATCCCCTCCTGCGTGGCCCTTGGGCTGCTCTTCGCCATCAACTCCATCCAGGCCATCGGCGATTTCACCGCCACCACCGTAGGCGGCATGGACCGGGCCCCCACAGACAGTGAACTCCAGGGCGGCATCATCGCCTACGGCGCGTCCAACATTCTGGCGGCTCTCTTCGGCGGTCTTCCCACGGCCACGTACTCTCAGAACGTAGGCATTGTCACCACCAACAAAGTGGTAAACCGGACGGTATTTACCCTGACAGGACTCTTTCTGCTGCTGGCGGGGGTCTCTCCCAAATTTGCCGCCGTGCTGACCACCATTCCCCAGTGCGTGCTGGGCGGCGCCACCATCACCGTGTTCTCCACCATCGCCATGACGGGGATGCGGCTCATCGCCTCCCAGGACCTGACGGCCCGGAACACCACCATTGTGGGACTCTCCGCCGCCCTGGGCGTGGGGATCTCCCAGGCCAGCGCCTCGCTGAGCCAGTTCCCGGACAGCTTCACGATGATCTTCGGCAAGTCTCCCGTGGTCATCGCCACCTTGATGGCGGTATTGCTGAACCTGATTCTGCCCAAGGAGGGCAATTAGGAGAATGAGCGGTTTTTGGCTGCTGGTCCCCTTTTTGTCGGTCCGGTTCGGGCTGCTGTCCCTCCTGAACCGGGAGGCCGTTGGACGGGCGGCCCGTTTCGCCCCCATGCGGGGCGGAGAGAAGGCGGCCTACTGGATCTATCAGCTCTCCAACGCGGCGCTGTTTCTGTACCTGCCCTTTCTCCGGGTCCGGACAGAGCAGGCTCTTCCCCTCTTTGTGGGGCTGATCTGCTATCTCGGCGGCCTGGTCCTCTGCGCCGCCTCCATCGCCGGCTTTGCCGCTCCCTCCGGCGGGAGCCTGTGCACAAAGGGGATCTACCGGTTCTCCCGCAATCCCATGTATGTATCCTACTTCCTCTGCTTTGCGGGGATGGCTCTTCTGGTCCGGTCGGCGGCTCTGACCGGCATCGTCCTGGTGTTTCAGGTCTCCGCCCACTGGATCATTCTAGCGGAGGAGCGGTGGTGCCTGGAGACCTTCGGGGCCGCATACCAGCGCTATGCCCGGCGCGTCCGGCGCTATCTCTGAGAGAACCGGGACAGGCTTTCAGCTGTCCCGGTTCTCTTTTCTATCCGCCTGTCAGCATCAGCACCACGCCGTAAATCACGCTGGCCAGCGTACCGAACACAATCACCGGCCCCGCCACCAGGAACATCTTGGCTGCCATACCGGTGACAAACCCTTCGCTCTTAAAGTCGATGGCCGGGGACACCACCGCATTGGCAAAGCCGGTGATGGGCACCAGCGTCCCCGCGCCGCCGAAGCGCCCCAGCTTGTTGTACAGGTTCAGCCCCGTCAGCAGGGCGGACAGGGCCACCAGCGAACAGGAGGTGGCGGTGCCCGCGTCCTCCTGGTTCAGCCCCGCCGCGGACCAGCCGTTCTGGATCAGCTGCCCCACCACGCAGATCAGCCCGCCGATGATAAACGCCAGAACCACGTCCTTCACCAGCGGAGATTTCTGCGCCCGCTGTTTTACATACTGCTGGTACTCCTGAGGTGACATATCCATGGTGGATCCCTCTCTTCCGGAAATTTTTATATAGCATCTCCGAAATGATAATGAAATATGCGTTCTTGCAAATTAGAGCAAAACGCGGTATGATGATTGCCACAGCAATCTTTGGAGGGACCGCTCATGAAACCGGAGAAAAAGCCCCTGGGGCTGTATATCCACATCCCCTTCTGCAAGCAGAAGTGTACTTACTGCGATTTCTACTCCCTGCCGGGCAGCGAATCGCAGATGGACGGCTACGTCGATGCCCTGTGCGCCCACCTGGCGGAGCTGGCCCCCTATGCCGCCGGATATCTGGCGGACACCGTGTATTTCGGCGGCGGCACCCCAAGCTTCCTGGGAGAGAAGCGGCTGGTGAGGATTCTGAAAACCGCCGCGAAGAAATATCACATCGCCAAGGACGCGGAGATTACCCTGGAGGCCAATCCCGACTCCGCCGGAGACTGGAAAACCCTAAAAGCCCTGCGGCGGGCGGGGTTTAACCGCATCTCCCTGGGGATGCAGTCCGCCTGCGGCGAGGAGCTGCGGGAGATTGGCCGCGTTCACACGGCGGAGCAGACCGCCGCCGCCGTAGAGGCCATTCGGAGGGCGGGCTTTCAAAACCTCTCTCTGGACCTGATTTACGGCCTGCCCCGCCAGACCATGGAGCGGTGGCAGGAGAATCTTGCCGCCGCCGCCGCTCTGGAACCGGAGCACCTGTCCTGTTACGGGCTGAAGGTAGAGGCGGGAACGCCCCTCTTCGCCTGCCGGGAAGAGGTGGAGCTGCCGGGTGACGAAGCGCAGGCGGATATGTACTTATACGCTGTGGAGTATCTGGCAGGTCAGGGCTACGGGCAGTATGAGATCTCCAACTTTGCCAAAGAGGGCCATGCCTCCCGCCACAACCTGAAATATTGGACGCTGGGGGAGTATATGGGCTTTGGCCCTGGCGCGCACTCAGACCTGGGCGGCACCCGGTACGCCTATGAAAGAGATCTGGAGGGCTATATCCGGGGCGTACGGGAGGGCGGTCCCCTGCTGGCGGAAAACGACCGCATCCCACCCATGGACCGGGACATCGAGTGGCTGATGCTGGGGCTGCGGACCGTATACGGCCTGGACCCCAAGGTCTTTGAAAACCGGTTCCGCCGCCGCTTCCGGTGTTTTCTCCCGCTTCTGGAGGAGTGCCGGGAAGCCGGCTACGCCGTATACCAGGAGGGACGGTGGCATTTGACACCCCAAGGGTTTTTGGTCTCCAACCAGATCATCTCCCGGCTGCTGGATGCCCTGGCGGCGGAGAAACAGCGCCGGGCCGCCGCCGCCGCCCGAGGCGATTTCCGGGTGGACCGGGATTGAGGGAAAAATCGATGCATATCTATACTGCGGGCCAATGGACCCTGCTCTTTTATTTCTACTGTCTCTGCGGCTGGATCTGGGAGTCCTGCTATGTCTCCGTCCGCCAGCGCCAATGGGTAAACCGCGGCTTTCTCCACGGTCCCCTGCTGCCGATCTACGGCTCCGGGGCCATCATCATCCTGTTTGCCGTCATTCCCGTGGAGGACGACCTGCACCTGGTGTGGCTTTTTGGCATGACCGCTGCCACGGCGCTGGAGTATGCCACCGGCGCGGCCATGGAGCGGATCTTCAAGGTCCGTTACTGGGATTACTCCAATCAGAAATTCAACCTGAACGGGCATATCTGCCTCACCAGCTCCATCGCATGGGGGTTCTTCTCCATCCTTCTGGTGCGGTTCATCCATCCGCCGGTAGGACGGCTGCTGGCCCGGGTCCCCGCCCTGGTGGTGGACCCGGCAGCCCTGGTCCTCACCGCCGCCTTCACTGCAGACCTGGTCTGCTCCGTACAGGCGGCCCTGGACCTGCGGGATGTGCTTGCCCGCCTCACGGAGGAGAACCAGGAGCTGCGCCGCCTGGCCAGGCGGGCGGAGGTGGCCGCCGCCTTCGCAGAGGATGACCTGCGCCGTTTCCGGGAGCGGACAGAGGTGGAAAAACTGCTGCTGCAAAACCGTGTGCAGGAAGAACTCCAAGGACTTCGGGATGCCCGTACCCAGCGGTCTCAAAAGCGGCAGGCCCGTTGGGAGGATGCCCTCCGCCGCCGTACCGCTGCCAAACTGGAGGCGCTGGAGACCATTGCCGGTGCGCTGGAGACCTGCCGGAACCACCTAGACAATCTGCCGGACCTGGCGGAAGCCGCCCTGGCCGAGCGCCGGGCGGATCTGGACGAGGCCATCTGCCGCCTCCGGCGGCGGGAGTCCGTCATCCGCTCCAGAGAACCCCGGAGCTACCGCCGCTCCCTGCGGATCCTGCGGGGGAACCCCTCCGCTGCCGCCAAGGAGTTTGGCGAGGCGCTGGAGTCCCTGCGGAGATTGGACGGCCGGAAATAGGCAAACCGCCTCACCGATCTCTCCCCCTAATTGCCAGCACCTTAGAGACCGCCCCCGGCTGTACCGGGGGCGGTCTCTCATTTTACTCCGCAAACACCTCTCCAAGAAGGTCCATGGCTGCCGGCAGGCGCTCCGCCCGCAGCCCGGCGTAATTCACCACCAGGGTATGGGCATAGCCGGGGTGGAAGACGGCCGCACATTCAGACAGGAATCCCAGCCGGACGCCCAGCTCCTCTCCCCGGCGGCGAAGCTCCCCATCGGAGCGGGCTGTATCCAGCCGCAGCAGGAAGTGAAGACCCGCCCCCTGCTCAAAGATGGCAATGCGCTCCGCGAAGGAGCTGGTGCGAAAGGCCTCCAGCACCTTGGCCCGGCGGCTGCGGTACTCCTTGCGCATCCGGGAGAGGTGCTGCTCATAACACCCCCTCTCTAAAAAGCGGGCCAGCACATGCTGCTCCAGCGCCGGAACAGCACAGGCGTAAAAGTCCAGTTCCCGGCGGTACCGCTCCAGCAGGCGGGGCGGCAGCACCATAAACCCCACCCGCATGGAAGGGGAGATGGTCTGAGAGAAGGTGTTCACATAGACCACCCGTCCGCCGCCGTCAATGCTCTGCAGCGTGGGGAGCGGGCGGCCTGTAAAGCGAAGCTCACTGTCATAGTCGTCCTCGATAATGACGCCGTCCCGGGCCGCGGCCCAGCGCAGCAGGGCCTGCCGCCGCCCGATGGGCGTTACCAAACCCGTGGGATAGTGGTGCGAGGGCGAGAGGTGGAGAACGCCCGCCCGGGAGTCCTCCAGAGCGGAGAGTTCCACTCCCTGGCCGTCCAGGGGAACCGGGCGGCAGTCCACGCCGCATTTGGAATACACCTGGCGGATCTTTGGATACCCCGGGTCCTCCACCGCAAAGGCCGCCCCCTCCAGCAACTGGGCCAGCAGGAGGTAGAGATACTCCGCCCCCGCCCCCACCACGATCTGCTCCGGCGCCACCGCCATGCCCTTCAGATTCCGCAGATTGGCAGCTATGGCCCGCCGCAGGGCCGGCAGGCCCTGTTGATGTACCGGGGCCAGCAGAGCCTCCCCGCCCTCAGAGAGAACCTGGCGGGTGAGCTTTGCCCAGATGGACACCGGAAACCGGGATACATCCACCTGGCCGCCTTTCAGATCCAGCCGCCAGACAGGTTCTGAAGTCTCGGACGGCTTCGGCGGGGCGGAGTGTGCCGGCAGGCACCGCTCCACCGCCGCCACAAAAAAACCCCGCCGGGGGCGGGCCACAAGAAATCCCTCCGCCTCCAGCTGCTGGTAAGCGCTCTCCACGGTGATGACGGAAATCTGCAGATGCTCCGCCAGCGCCCGCTTGGAGGGCAGGCGCTCGCCCGCCGCCAAAGCTCCGCTCAGAATGTCCGCCCGGACCCGGCGGTAGAGATATTCATACAGGGGCAGACCGCCCCGCTCGTCCAGGGTGTAGGTCAACATACGCCTCTCCTCCTGACCTTATAAAAAATATAGAAATTGAATATTTTCATCATATCACAAATGGGCTATGATGGCAATATCACAGACAGTCAGAAGGAGTGAGCCACATGGAAAAAACATTAAAACCTGCGGGGGCCGCCTCCGCGGGCAGAACAAAGCGCTTGGTTATGACGGCGCTGTTCGCCGCCTTGGGCTGCGCGGCCACTATGGTGGTCAAGGTCCCCTCTCCCACCGGCGGTTATATGAATCTGGGAGACACGGCGGTACTGCTGGGGGCCTATTGCCTGGGTCCGGTGTATGGAGCCGCCGCAGGAGGCGTGGGGCCTGCCATGGCGGACCTGCTGGGCGGATATCCCGTATACGTGCCGGCCACTCTCATCATCAAGGCCATTATGGGAACCACCGCAGGCCTGCTGTACAAAGTCCTGCGCCGCCGGGGCATTCCCGGCGTAATTGCCTGCGGCGTCGCGGGCGAAGTTCCCATGGTGCTGGGCTACTGGCTGTTTGACGCCGTTCTGGTCTCCGCCGGCGGCACGGCCTTTACCACCGCTCTGAGCGGCGCATCCGCCGGCATCCCCAGCAATCTGGTTCAGGCGGCCTTTGGCGCCGCGGCCTCCACGCTGCTGCTGGCGGCCCTGCGCCGGAACGGCTACATACAGAGGGAATTTCCCAATCTGTGAGATCTCTTAACGGCAGACAAACGCCCCGGCGGGTTCTAAAACCCGCCGGGGCACTGTATTGATAAGAGAAGGGGGAATCAGATCTGTCCCCACCCTCCGGTCCAACCGCTGTTGGGATCATCCTCCGGCCGGGGCAGCCCGGCGTTCAGCCCCACGCCGGAGGTGCGCTTGGCCGTCTCAAAATAGCCCAGCTCCACGCACTGGTAGCCGGGGCGGTAGAAGAGGTACACCACGAAGGCCCACACACCGGCCAAAACCGTCCACATAAGGAACTGCCCCGTGTGCATATACAGCAGCATCTCGGGGGCACCGTTTCCGCCATACACAGCCATGACGGCGGCCGAGACCAGATATCCCATAATGATAAAGGTGGGGAAAGTGGCCAGCAGCTTCCAGCCGAAGTAGCTCCAATCAAGAACGAACAGCTGGCCCTTATAGCCCCAGGTCTGACGCTTGCTCATGTCCAGAGCCTCCATGACGCCGATCCCGGGGTTTTCGCACAGGTTGTACACGGCGAAGCGGTAGCGGTAGGCCGCGACAATCCCAGGGATCACAAAGAGCATGGACCACAGGGAGATAAACAAACTCATCACCAGCTCCAGCACAATAATCTTGCCCACAAAAGAGAAACCGTCAAACAAGGTCAGATACTCCGCCCGCTCTCCCCGGCGGATGGCCATGCAGTAGAGGATAAAGCCCACCCCCAGCACGGCGCCGAGGAAGGAGGTCAATATGGTCACGAACAGCCCCAGCGGGTTTGGAAAACCGCCCGTAACGTTATTGGTGAACTGGTCCACAAAGCTCAGCAGCAGCCCCAATCCCAGAAACAGCGCCGCCATGCCCTTGGGAGACACCTGGGCGGCGGCAAGCAGCTCCCGTGCCTCCGCCTTCAGCTGTTTTCTGTCAACACGTTCCGCCATCATGGATGGACACCTCCAATTTGTTCTGAAAATCGCCGGATTTTTCGGCGTTGACTTCAGTGTAGCACATCCCGCCGGGAATAGCAAGGGACGCCTCAGAAATACCGGGTCTGTCAGAATAGTGTGAAAAAAAGGGAGAATTCCAGCAAAAACCGTCGTTCACAGTCTGGACATTTCTTGAAACAAGGTGTAGAATAGAGCACAGTATGTGATAGAAGCGCCAAAAGCGCGGACCGCCCCGTCCCGAGCCGGTGGATGGGGCTTTCCCCGCGCGAAAGGCCGCTATCAGGAGTAAAAATGAGGTGAAGACTATGGCACAAGCTTTCTTTGGCGGCGTTCATCCCCATGATATGAAGGCCGCGACCAATGAAAAGGCCATTGAGCAGCTGGCACCGCCGGCAGAAGTGGTCATCCCCATGTCGATGCACTTTGGCGCGCCCTGCACTCCCCTGGTCAAAGCCGGGGATCTGGTGAAGGTAGGCCAGAAAATCGGCGAGTTCCGGGGGCTGGGCGCTCCCATCCACGCCAGCGTCTCCGGCAAGGTCAAGGCAGTGGAACCCCGGCCCTATTCCATGGGCGGGAATATGACGTCCGTCATCATTGAAAACGACTTCCAGAACACCCTCAGCGAGGAAGTCCAGGCTCCGTCCAACCCAGACGCCCTGACGGCGGAGGAGATGGTGGAGATCGTGAAGAACGCCGGCATCGTGGGTATGGGCGGCGCTACGTTCCCCACCCACGTCAAGATCTCCGGCGGTATCGGCAAGGTGGATACCGTTATTATCAACGGCGCCGAGTGCGAACCCTACATCACCGGCGACCACCGCACCATGCTGGAGCGGCCCGAGGAGATCATCGGCGGCGCCACATACCTCGCCAAGATGTTCGGTGTGGACAAGGTCGTCATCGGCGTGGAGGACAATAAGCAAAACGGCATCGACGCCATGAATAAGGTCATCGCGGAGAAAAAAGCCCCCGTGGTGGTGGAACCCCTTCACTGCCGTTACCCCCAGGGCGGTGAGAAGCAGCTCTGTCAGGCCATCACCGGCAAGCAGGTCCCCCCGGGAGGCCTGCCCAGCAACATCGGCTGCGCCGTATTCAACATCAACACCACCTGCTGCATCTTCCGGGCCGTCACCCAGGGCATGCCCGTGGTGAACAAGGTGGTCACCGTCTCCGGCTCCGGCATTGTAGAACCCAAGAACATCGAGTGCCCCATCGGCACCCCGGTGTCTCTTCTGCTGAACGCCTGCGGCGGCGTGAAGGACGGCACCTACAAGCTCATCGCCGGCGGTCCCATGATGGGCATGGCCCAGTACACCGCGGAGATCCCCGTGGCCAAGGGCACCGGCGCCATTTTGGCCTTCTGCGAGAAGGAGGAGCAGACCGTTGAAAATCCCCAGTGCATCCGCTGCGGCAAGTGCGTGTCCGTCTGCCCGATGCACCTGGAACCCCTCTTCATGTATCAGTACGCCTCCAAGGGCATGGTGGATGAGCTGAACGACGCCCACATCATGGACTGCATGGAGTGCGGCGCCTGCGCCTACGCCTGCCCCGCCCGGATGCATCTGACCCATATGTTCAAAACCGGCAAGCAGCTGGTAAAGGACAAGGCCGCCGCCGACAAAGCGGCCGCCGAGGCGAAAAAGGCCGCGCAAGAGCGGAAGGAGGCGTAAACAACCATGACGGATTACAAAAATCTCAAATTGACCGCCACGTCCAACCCCCATATCCGGGGCAATGAGACCACCCGGTCCATCATGCTGGACGTGATTATCGCCATGCTGCCGGCTCTGGCCTGGGGCATCTTCAAATTCGGCCTGGAGGCCTTGATCCTCACCGCCGTGTCTGTGGCCGGCTGCATGTTTTTCGAGTGGGGCTACCGCTCCATCATGAAAAGGCCCCAGTCCGTGGGCGATCTCAGCGCCGTGGTCACGGGCATGCTGCTGTCTTTTGTCTGCCCTCCCAGCACCCCGCTGTGGATGATCCTGATCGGCGACTTCTTTGCCATTATCGTGGTCAAGCAGCTCTTCGGCGGCATCGGCAAAAACTTTGTGAACCCCGCCCTGGCGGGCCGCGCCTTTTTGCTTGGCAGCTACGCCGGCGTGATGACCACCTGGGTGGATCCCGCCGCCAATAAGGCCCCCCTCTTCGGCGGCGTGGCCGACGCGGTGACCACCGCCACTCCCCTGGCCATGATGAAGACCGGCGACATGGCGGGACTGGCCGGGACCTACTCCGTGGCGGATATGTTCCTGGGCAACATCCCCGGCTCCATGGGCGAGATCTCTGCCCTGATGCTGCTGATCGGCGGCGTATACCTGATCGTCCGCAAGGTCATCAACTGGCACACACCCGTCAGCTACATCGCCACCGTGGCCGTGCTGACGTTCCTCTTCCCCAAGTACGGCACCGGCGTGGAGTGGATGCTTTACAGCCTGTTCGGCGGCGGACTGATGCTGGGCGCGTTCTTCATGGCCACCGATTACGCCACCTCCCCCATCACCAAGAAGGGGCAGGTCATCTTCGGCATCGGCTGCGGGCTTTTCACCGTGTTTATCCGCTATTTCGGCTCCTATAACGAGGGCGTGTGCTACTCCATCATGGTCATGAACCTGTGCGTGGCCCTGATTGACAAATACACCAAGCCCACCCGTTTCGGCGTCGTGAAATCCGATAAGAAGGAGGGGTGAGCGAAATGAGCACCGAAGTGAAAACCAAGGAAAAGGTCCATATGGACCCCAAGTACATCATCAAGCTGACCGTGACGCTGTTCGTCACCTGCGTCATCGTGGCGGGACTCCTGGGCCTGGTAGACAATGTCACCCGGGAGAAGATCGCCGCCATCAACTGGGAGAACACCGTGGCGGCCATGAAGGCCGTTGTGGCGGACCCCGACGCCACCACCTTCTCCGACGCGCTGCAGGATATCGAGGCCCCCTCTGCGGCGGCAGCCGCCGCCGGCGGCACGCTGGACTCCGTGTATGAGGTCCAGGTAGGCGGCGCAAACGCGGGCTACGCCATCAAGGTCGTGGCCTCTGGTTCCCAGGGCAATATTGAGATGATGGTGGGCGTGGACGGCGAGGGCGCCGTCACCGGCGTCTCCATCGTCAAAAACTCCGAGACCGCAGGCATCGGCTCCAAGGTCATGGAGAACCAGAACGGCGTCCTGGACCAGTTTGTGGGCAAGAGCGCCGCAGACGGTGTGCTTGTGGTCGGCACCAACGTGGACGCCATCACCGGCGCCACGGTTTCCAGCAAGGGCGTCACCGCCGGTGTCAACGCCGCGCTGGCCGCGGCCGGCGCCATCGGCTGAGAAAGGGGGAGCTGAACTTATGAATCTCAAAAAGCAATTTATGGATGGCCTCCTGTATCAAAACCCGGTTCTGGTGCAGGTGCTGGGTATGTGCTCCACCATGGCCATCACCACGTCGTTTTTCAACGGCCTGGGCATGGGCGTGGCCGTGCTCATCATCCTGACGCTTTCCAACGTCATCATCTCCCTGATCCGGAAGATCGTGCCGGATAAGATCCGCATCGCCATGTTCATCGTGGTCATCGCGGGCTTCGTCACCATGGTGGATCTGCTGATCCAGGCGTTCCTGCCGGATCTTGCTACCTCCCTGGGCGTGTTCATCCCCCTGATCGTGGTGAACTGCATCATCCTGGGCCGGGCAGAGGCCTTCTCCTACAAGAACGGCGTTGCCGCCTCCTTCTTTGACGGCATCTTCCAGGGCATTGGCTACACCCTGGTGCTGCTGGCCATGTGTATCATCCGTGAGTTCCTGGGCGCCGGCACCTTCGGCGGCGGCCTCCTGGGTGTGGACGGCAAGGGCATCATGATCCTGCCCTCCCAGTATCCCATCGGCATGCTGACGCTGCCCGTTGGCGGCTTCCTGGTGCTGGGTGCGCTGATCGCCCTGATGCAGTGGGCACTGAACCGGCCGAAAAAGAATAAGGAGGAGAGCAAATAATGGAAACCATTTTCAGTCTGCTGGCAATTTCGCTGGGCGCGATTTTGTCCAATAACTTCATCTTCTCCCAGTTCTTAGGCATCTGCCCCTTCCTGGGCGTTTCCAAGAAGGTGGATACCGCCGTGGGCATGGGCATCGCCGTGACCTTCGTCATGGGCCTGGCCTCCGCCATCACCTGGCTGGTGAACACCTTCATTCTGGTGAAGTTCGACCTGATGTACATGCAGACGGTGGCCTTTATCCTGGTCATCGCCTCCCTGGTGCAGTTTATCGAAATGTTTTTGCAGAAGTCCATGCCCACCCTGTATACGGCCCTGGGCGTGTATCTGCCCCTGATCACCACCAACTGCGCCGTGCTGGGTGTGGCCCTGCTGAACATCCAGAATAACTACAATTTCATTGAGTCCGTGGTATACGGCATCACCGGCGGTCTGGGCTTTTTGCTGGCCATCGTGCTCTTTGCCAGCATTCGGGAGCGCCTGGTCTTTGCCGACTATCCCAAGTGCTGGGACGGCTTCCCCATCGCCCTGGTGACCGCGGGCCTGATGGCCCTGGCCTTCATGGGCTTCTCCGGCCTGCAGGTCTGGTAAGGAGGTACTGGAAACTATGCTGAATGTAATTTATGCGCTCCTCGTGCTGGGCATCCTGGGCGCGCTGTTCGGACTGGTCTTGTCCGTGGCGTCCAAGATCTTCGAGGTGAAGAAGGATCCCCGGGAGGAGGAGATCTTGAGCCATCTGGCCGGCGCCAACTGCGGCGGCTGCGGCTTCCCCGGCTGCGGCGGCTGCGCCGCCGCCATTCTGGCCGGCACGGCCCCTGTCACCGCCTGCGCTCCCGCGGGACCTGAAAACGCCGCCGCCATCGCCAAGATCATGGGCCAGGAGGCCCCCACCGGCGAGCGGCAGGTGGCCTTTGTCCGCTGCAACGGCGGTGTCAACGCCGTTAAGCGCTATGAGTATGTGGGCGTCAAGGACTGCATCTCCGCCACTAAGGTGGCCGGCGGTCCTCTGGAGTGCGCCTTTGGCTGCCTGGGCTTCGGCTCCTGCGTCAACGCCTGCCAGTTCGGCGCCATGTCCATCGGTCCCAATGGCACTGCTGTGGTGGACCCGGACAAGTGCACCAACTGCGGCGCCTGCATGAGCGCCTGCCCCCGGAAGCTGATCGTGTCCGTCCCCGCCAACGAGAAGAAGGTGAAGGTGGCCTGCGCCAACCGCGACAAGGGCAAGGCCGCCATGAGCGTGTGCAAGTCCTCCTGCATCGGCTGCGGATTGTGCCAGAAGGAGTGCAAGAAGGACGCCATCCACGTGGTGGACGGCGTGGCCGTGGTGGACGGCGAGAAGTGCATTGGCTGCAAGCTGTGCACTAAGGTCTGCCCGAGAGACGCCATTCTTCCCATCGCCACGGCGGAGGAGAAGGAGAAGTACAAGGCCATCAAAAAGGCCCAGGCTGAAAAGGCCAAGGCCGCCGCTGAGGCCAAAGCGGCTGAGACAGCTGAGTGAGATCCCTTTCAAAAGGCCCGCCTTGAAGAGGCGGGCCTTTCTCATGCCCTGCAACTGCCCTGCAAAGAGGCAGATTATGGAAACACCTTGCCCGTCTCATCTTCCGTGCTCCCCGGACGTTTTTCCACTGCTCAGATCTCGGGAAAAATTCGCCGGAAATTGAAAGTTCAAAGTTCGTCCTCTCTTTGTTTACAATTTATTTATATCCATCCATTGACATTGGAGGGCGGCGGTGGTAAACTCCTTTTAGCACTCAAGGAAATGGAGTGCTAATCCAATTTTACACCCCGCCCTCTCTCAGGGCACAACATCTGTACGGCAGATCTGAGCGATCGGGAGCGTCTCTTGTGGAACTGACAGACCGAAAAAAACAAATACTGAAAGTAGTGGTGGAGGATTACGTCCGAACCGCCGACCCTGTGGGTTCCAAGGCCATTGCCGCGGAGATGGGGGGCAGCGTCAGTTCTGCCACCATCCGCAACGAACTGGCGGACCTGGTGGAACTCGGCTATCTGGAGCAGCCCCATACCTCCGCCGGGCGGGTTCCCTCTCCCAAGGGTTACCGGCTGTACGTCAACGAACTGATGGAGCGCCAGCGCCTGTCTCTGCGAGAGACGGAGGAGATCAACCAGGCTCTCCACGGCAAGATGGAGGCCTTGGACCGGCTGCTCAACCAAGCGGGCCGGGCGGTGTCCTCCTTCATAAACTATCCCGCCTATGCAGCCGCCGCTAACCGGTCCACCCAAACCGCCCGCCGGTTTGAGCTGCTGCCGGTGGATGAGCACAGCTGCATCGCGGTTTTGATGATGAGTGGGAGCCGGGTGAAGAGTCAGTTGCTACGGCTGCAGCTGAAAGTGGATATGGAACAGCTGGCTATGTTGGTCAGCTTATTGAACACCCACTTCACCGGCGTATCTGTCGAGGAGATGAACCAGCGGCTGATGAACGTGGCCGAGCAGATTCCGCCGCCAGCCTTTCTGCTGTTGTCCCAGACGGTCTCCTATGCGGCAGACACCCTGGAGGAGGCAGGACGGCGGGAAATTGTTACCGCCGGGGCCAACCAGCTTTTAAAGCTGCCGGAATTCCGGGACGCCGACAAGGCCCACGAGCTGATGAGCTTCCTCTCCGACAGTAAGGAGAGCCTTCCCATGCCGGATGACGGCCCTATGAAAATTCTCATCGGCCCGGAGAATGTGACCGACGCGCTGAAAGACGCCAGCGTGGTGGTGGCCAGTTATGATATCGGAGACGACATGCGGGGCCTGATCGGCGTGGTGGGACCCACCCGAATGGATTATGCCGCCGTAGCCGCACGGCTCACCGGCTTTGCCGAAGGGCTAACACGGATATTTGGAAAAGAATTACCCCCGAAGGAGGATGCCAAAGAATGAACGAGGAACAAAAGCAGCCCGTCCCAGAGGAAGCGGAAGAGGCTGTCTCCCAACAGGAGACGGCAGAGGGTCCCGTCCCCCAGGAGGAGGCGGAAAAACCGGAAAAGACGCCCAAGGGTAAGAAGAAAAAGGAAAAGGGCTACACCTTCACCCGGGAACAGGTGGAGCAGATGGAGCTGGCCGCCAAACAGCTGGAGTCTGTGAAGGATCAGTTTGTCCGCCTTACCGCCGAGTACGAGAACTACCGCAAGCGCACGGCGAAGGAAAAAGACAGCCTCTATCAGGACGCCCGGGCGGATACCGTTCGGGAGTTTCTGGCAGTGTATGATAATCTGGAGCGCGCCGCCGCCACAGAGGGAGACGACGACTCCCCCCATAAAAAGGGGTTGGTAATGATCTTCCACCAGTACCAAGAGCTTTTGAAAAACCTGGGCGTGGAGGAGATTGAGGCCCAGGGCCAGCCCTTTGACCCGGAGTCCATGAACGCCGTGATGCATATTGACGATGAAAACTACGGTGAAAACACGGTGGCCCAGGTGTTCCAGGCCGGGTTCCGGATGGGAGACCGGGTGGTCCGGCACGCCATTGTGCAGGTGGCAAATTGAAACCCGGGGATTTGCCGGCAATGGTGAATTGCTAAAACACCCTCGTTGTGGAATCCGGCTCCGCCGGACCGGTAATTATATGGCGGCCGAAAATAGAGAGGCGCCCTGATCCCTTTACCGGTCCCCCATTCACAGCTAAAGAAGAAAAATTTTCTATATAAGTGGAGGCTTTTATTATGTCTAAAGTAATCGGTATCGATTTAGGAACCACTAACTCCTGCGTGGCGGTGATGGAGGGCGGCGAGGCCGTCGTCATCGCCAACGCCGAGGGCAACCGCACCACTCCGTCCGTCGTGGCCTTCTCCAAAACCGGCGAGCGTATGGTCGGCCAGGTGGCCAAGCGCCAGGCCATCACCAACCCGGACCGTACCATCTCCTCCATCAAGCGGGAGATGGGCAGCGATCACAGGGTGGCGATTGACAGCAAAAATTACACCCCCCAGGAGATCAGCGCCATGATTCTCCAAAAGCTGAAATCCGACGCCGAAGCCTATCTGGGCGGCGCCGTCACCGAGGCGGTGATTACCGTCCCCGCCTATTTCACCGACTCCCAGCGTCAGGCCACTAAGGACGCCGGCAAGATCGCGGGCCTTGACGTCAAGCGGATCATCAACGAACCCACTGCCGCGGCTCTGGCCTATGGCGTGGATAAGGAACAGACCCAGAAGATCATGGTCTATGACCTGGGCGGCGGCACCTTTGACGTCTCCATCCTGGACATTGACGACGGTGTTATTGAGGTTCTGGCCACCGCAGGCAACAACCGCCTGGGCGGCGATGACTTTGACGAGTGCGTCATGAAGTGGCTGGTCAGCGAATTCAAGCGCACCGACGGCGTGGACCTCTCCGGCGACAAGGTTGCCATGCAGCGGCTGAAAGAGGCCGCTGAAAAGGCCAAGATCGAACTCTCCGGCGTCACCACCTCCAATATCAACCTGCCCTATATCACCGCCGACGCCACCGGTCCCAAACACCTGGATATGACGCTCTCCCGGGCCAAGTTTAACGAGCTGACAGGCCACCTGGTGGAGGCCACCATGGGACCCGTGCGCCAGGCCATGAGCGACGCCGGACTCAAACCCTCCGACCTCTCCAAAGTGCTGCTGGTAGGCGGTTCCAGCCGCATTCCCGCCGTGCAGGAGGCCGTCAAGGGCTTTACCGGCAACGAACCCTTTAAGGGCATCAACCCCGACGAGTGCGTAGCCATGGGCGCCGCTCTCCAGGCCGGCGTTCTCACCGGCGACGTAAAGGGACTTCTTCTGTTGGACGTTACCCCCCTGTCCCTGGGCATCGAGACCCAGGGCGGCGTGATGACCCGCCTCATTGACCGCAACACCACGATCCCTGTGAAAAAGAGCCAGATCTTCTCCACCGCCGCCGACAACCAGACCAGCGTAGAGGTCAACGTCCTCCAGGGCGAGCGGGAGATGGCCGCCGCCAACAAATCTCTGGGCCGCTTTCATCTGGACGGCATTGCGCCGGCCCGCCGGGGCGTGCCTCAGATCGAGGTGACCTTTGACATTGACGCCAACGGAATCGTCAACGTCTCTGCCAAGGACCTGGGCACCGGCCAAGAGCAGCACATCACCATCACCTCCTCCTCCAATATGAGCAAGGACGACATTGAAAAGGCCGTGAAAGAGGCAGAGCAGTACGCCGCCCAGGACAAGAAGCTGAAAGAGGAGGTCGAGACCCGCAACCAGGCCGACCAAATGGTCTATCAAAGCGAAAAAACGCTCTCCGAGATGGGCGATAAAATCCCTGCGGACGACAAGGGCAAGGTTCAGGCAGCCCTGGACAAGCTGAGAGAGACCCTGAAGGGACAGGATACCGCCGCCATCAAGGCCGACACCGAGGCCCTTCAGCAGGCGTTTTACGCCGTCAGCGAAAAGCTCTATCAGCAGGCCAACCCCCAGGGCGCCCAGCAGCCCGGACCCGATGCCGGCGCCGCTCAAGAAGGGCAATACTACGATGCGGACTACAAGGTTGTGGACGAGGACGGCCAGAACAAGTAACTTTGGGATCATGCGGAGCCGCTGAAAAGCGGCTCCGCATCCCCCTGTAATTTTCCGGCTCGAAGCCCGGCACGGCGGAACAATGCCGGCTCCCGCCGCAGTCCGGCGGCGCAGTCCCGGCCGGATCAGGAGGCGTAAGGCAGCGGGCGCGATTTTCCCACCGGCGGAAAATGGAGCTTGTCGGGCCTTACGGCGACGATGGAGAGGAGGAGCAAGGGAGCGGGCGGAATTCCGCGCCAGCGGAACATGAAACTCAGCGGCCCTTGCGGCGACGAATGGCAGAACAAAAAAGAGACTACTACGAAGTCCTAGGCGTCTCCAAAGGGGCGTCTCAGGATGAGATCAAAAGGGCGTACCGGAAATTGGCCAAGGCCAACCATCCGGATCTAAATCCCGGCGACAAGGCCGCCGAGGCCCGGTTCAAAGAAGTCAACGAGGCCTACGAGATTCTATCTGACAGCGACAAAAAAGCCCGGTATGACCAATACGGCCACGCCGGGGTGGACCCCAACTTTGGAGCCGGAGGCGGTTTTGACGGCGGCTTTGACTTCGGCGACCTGGGGGATCTCTTCGGCAGCTTCTTCGGCGGCGGTTTCGGCGGCCGGCGGAGCAACCCCAACGCACCCCAGCGGGGGGAGAGTATCCGCCTGTCTTTGGCTGTGTCCTTTGAGGAGGCGGCCTTCGGCTGTGAAAAGGCCGTAACTGTGGAGCGCATGGAACAATGCGACACCTGCCACGGCAACGGCTGCGCTCCCGGCGCCACGCCGGAGATCTGCCCGGACTGCCACGGCACTGGCCAAGTGCAGGTCCGGCGGCAGACGCCCATGGGTGTTTTTGCCACCACCTCTCCCTGTTCTAAGTGCGGCGGCAAGGGAAAAATCATTCATCAGCCCTGCAAGGACTGCCGGGGAACAGGCGCCGTCCGCAAGCGCAAAACCATCCAGGCCAGCATCCCCGCCGGCATCGATCATGGCCAGACCATCTCTATCCGGGGGCAGGGTCACGCCGGAACCAACGGCGGTCCCGCCGGCGACCTGCTGATCACCATCACCGTCCGGCCCCACGACCTGTTCCGGCGGGAGGGCACCTCCGTGCTTTGCGAGGCTCCCATCACCTTTGCCCAAGCAGTACTGGGCGCGGAGCTGGAGATCCCCACCATCGACGGCAAAGTCAAATACGACCTGCCGGAGGGCACCCAGAGCGGCACCACCTTCCGCCTCAAGGGCAAGGGCATTCCCACGATCAACGGCCGGGGCCGTGGTGATCAATATGTCACCGTCTACATCGAAACTCCCCGGAATCTGAATAAAGAGCAAAAGGAAGCCCTAAAGAGGTTTGCCGAGAGCGTAGGGGACGGCAACTATGAAGAGCGGAAAAAGTTTTTCAAGAAATTTAAAAAGTGAGGTGCGGTCCCATGTATCTGGCTGACTATCATGTTCATTCCCGCATCTCTCCGGACGCCGGCTGCTCTATGGCGGAGATGGCAGAGGCGGCCATCCGGGCGGGGATGAACGAGCTGTGCTTCACCGACCATGTGGAGCCGGTGGCCTGGAACGGCCGGGATCCGATCGAGTTTTACGATTGGGACGCCCTCTCTCAGGAATTTCAGGAGGCCCAGGACGCGGCAGGAGACCGCATCCGGCTGCGGCTTGGCATTGAACTGGGGGAGGCCGTTTTAGACCTGCCCCGCACCGCCGCGCTGCTGGCAGACGCTCCGGAGCTGGATTTTATCATCGGTTCAACGCACATTCTGTCGGAGCGTTTTTCCAATGTAGACATGTACTTTTTCCATCCGAAAGATGAGGAAGAGGCTCTGCTGGGCATCGCCGACTATCTAAAGCTGGTAAAGCGGACGGCGGAGTGGGGACAGTTCAACGTTCTCGGACATCTGACGCTTCCCCTGCGGTACCTCAATGAGAACCAGGGCTTTCACCTGAGCTTCGACGGTTTTGAGGCGGAGGTAGAGGATCTTCTCCGCACCCTGATCCGTAGCGGCTGCGGCATTGAATTAAACACCAACCGGGGGCACACGCCCCTGCCGGACAAAAAATGGCTGCAAATGTACCGCGATTTGGGCGGTGAGATCATCACCTTGGGCACCGACGCCCACACACCGGAATTTGTGGGCTGTGCGGTCCAGGCACGGCAGCAGCTGCTGCGCCAGTGCGGTTTTACCAAATTCTGCACCTTTGAAAAGCGGCAGCCCATCTGGCACTCGCTGTAACGCAAAATAATTTCTCTCCAAAAGCGGCGCCCCCCCCCTCCTAAGCAAACCTTCCCCTAAAGCACAGAGCAGATTCCAATTGATTTTTTTTCGCAGTTGGGATACAATACAGAGTACAAAATCTGACAGACAGGAGAGATCCACCATGAAAATTGCGTTGGGCTGCGACCACGGCGGTTATGAACTGAAACAGTACATTGCCGGTGTTTTAGAAAAACTGGGCCACACCTATGAGGACTTCGGCTGCACCTCTTTGGACAGCTGCGACTACCCTGATTTCGGCGCGGCGGCGGCAAAGGCCGTTGCGGAGGGCAAATGCGACCGCGGTATTGTAATCTGCACCACCGGCATCGGCATCTCCATCGCCGCCAATAAAGTCAAGGGCATCCGTTGCGCCCACTGCGCCGACTGCCTGCAGGCAGAGATGACCCGCCGCCACAACAACGCCAATATGATGGCCATCGGCGCGGGATTTACCGGTAAGAACATGGCTGAGCGTATGGTGGAAGTATTCCTCTCCACGGAGTTTGAGGGCGGACGCCATGCCCGCCGCGTGGATAAGATCATGGCCCTGGAGGACTGACTTCCGCGATTTCCATTAGTTTTTCGCAGAGGAGGGGATCCCGTTGTCCAGAGGATACCGCAGCTACCGGGGGCGGGCCTCCAAGGGAAAAATTATTCTGGCTGTTATACTGGTACTCATTATTTTTGCGGCACTGGGCGCGCTTTCCATGCAGCGCTATATCGTCTATGATGAAAACGGCAGGCCTTTTTTCCGCTTGCCCGATGGGGAGCCGGAAGTTACTCCTCCGGTGGACCCGCCCCAGAACACAGAGCCGAATGACCTGGAGGTCATCATCCAAGAGCCGGAGGCGCCGCCGCTCAAGGCCTTTTCCCTGGCCGGCGGTCCATTGACCCTGGAGTCCTGGGAGGCCGCCAGGATGGAAGCCGGCGCGGATTATAACGCGGTGGCCGTCACGCTGAAGGATCCCCAGGGAAATATATACTTTGACTCCGAGACCGCTGTCAAAAAGGCGGTCAAAACGGAGGAGGACACTATGGTGGTGCTGGCCTCCGTCACCGGAGACGCGGAGCTGCACACCATCGCCCGTCTCTCCTGCCTGCTGGACCCCAGGGCCTCCCGCACGGATGTAGAGGGTATGGGCCTGAAAAATACCGGCGGCTATATCTTTTACGACGGAAACTACACCGCTTGGCTGGACCCCGGCAAGGAGGCTGCCCGGGCATATCTCTGCGGTCTGGCCAGGGAAATTGCAGAGCTTGGATTTGATGAAATTCTTTTGACGGATACCGGTTATCCCACCCAGGGCAAGCTGGACAAAATCAACTATAACACCGACGGTCCGATTGAGGAAAACCTGTGCCTGCTCTGGGAGGCGCTGTGCACCGCGCTGGAGCCATATGAGGTGACGCTCTCCATAGAGCTTCCGGAGACAGTGGTTGCAGAGGGAGCGGAGAATGCCTCCGGACTGGTCTTAGCACAGGCCGCCAGATATGCGGACCGCATATACGCCGTAACGGAGGCGGAACGGGCAGCGTCCCTGTCAGATCTGACCCTCCAGGCGAAGGCCGCGACTGAAGACCAGGTAAAGCCGTTTGTGCCGGAGCTGGCCGCGCCGGACTCGGTCTGGGAAGGTGATTTTCTGCTGCTTCCCCCCAGTGAATAGAATTTTAACCTGTTCCACCGCCGGCTCATTGTCATAAAAGCAGGCAGACACATAGTGTCTGCCTGCTTTTTTCGCATTCTATTTTGGCCGGCACTTTATGCACCTACTTGGAGCGCTCCTGAAAATAGCGGCGGGTTGTCTCCGCGTCGGCCGCAATCCGGTTCCGCAGCGCGTCCAGAGAGTCAAACCGCATCTCGTCCCGCAGGTGCTGGTAAAATTCCACCCGCAGCGTCTGCCCATATAGATCCCCCGCAAAATCCAAGATACAGGCCTCCACAGTGACATCTGTTCCGTTGTCCAGCGTGGGGCGGGTCCCCACGTTGGTGACAGCGGCATAATCCTCTCCGTCCGGAAGATAGACCCGGGTCACATAAACGCCGTGACTGGGAACCAGAACACGGGGCGGAATCACCAGATTCGCCGTGGGAAACAGGCGGGAGGACCCCACTCCCCGCCCGTGGCGGACGATGCCCGTCAGGGTATGCGGGTGGCCCAAAAACTGAGCGGCCCGCTCTGTCTGCCCCAGTTCAATCAGGCGGCGGATATAGGTGGAGCTGACGGTAACGCCCCCAATTTCCACCTTGGGAATAATGTCACATCCCAGCCCCAGCTGGGCACATTTTTGTGCCAGCAGCTCCGGCGTACCTGCGTTTTTATGGCCAAAACGGTGGTCGTGCCCCGCCACCAAATGGACGGCATGATACCGCTCCACCAGAATTCTTGTAATAAAATCCTCCCAGGAGGTGGTCATCATCTCCCGGTCAAAGGGGGCCATGATGACCTCCCGGATCCCATACAGCCGGAAAACCAGGTCCCGGCGGTCCTCGGGGGAATTGATCAGCGGGCAGGGCACGCCGGTGACCACCTCTTTGGGGGGGCGGTCAAACGTGAATACCGCAGGAGTAACACCCCGTTCCGCGGCGGCCTCCACAGCCCGCCGCAGAAGGGCGGCGTGGCCCAGGTGAACCCCGTCGAAAAAGCCCAGGGCAATGGCTCGTTCCTTCATGGCCGGTTACGCTCCAAAAAAATTTTTTATGGCGGTCACTGTGCCGCCGCTGGACCGGGACAGGCACAAAAAAGCACCCTCGCGTCCGTAGACCCGGTAGGTCCCGTCGGCTACGTCCTTAGCGGTGAAATCGCCGCCGTTGCGGACCCGCTTCTCCACTCCCGCCGAACGGACTGTCAAGGCCGGATACTGTACAAACAGGCTGTCTATGGGCCGCAGCAGCGCCTCTCCCCGCTCCCGAACCTCTTCGATGGTCACGGCGTCCGCCAGAGTAAATTCCGCCGCCATGGTGCGGCGCAGGGAACTCATCGCCCCGCCGCAGCCCAGAACCTGTCCAATGTCATGGCAGAGAGTGCGGATGTACGTACCTTTAGAGCAGACACAGCGGAGAAGATAATCCCTCTCCCCCTCCTGTCCCAGCAGCTCCAAGTCATAGATGGTCACCGGCCGGGGCTTTCGCTCGACCTCTTGGCCCTTTCGCGCCAGCTCGTAGAGCTTTCTCCCCTGAACCTTGACCGCGGAATACATCGGTGGAATTTGCAGAATCTCCCCCCGGAAGCCGGCCAATGCGGACTCCACCTCTTCGCAGGAGAACTCCGCGGGACGGCTCTCCAGCGTTTGGCCCGACGTGTCCTGCGTATCGGTGACCAGCCCCAGACGCAGCCCCGCCATATACTCTTTCCGGCTGTTCTCCGCAAACTCCACGGCCCGGGTCGCCTGTCCCACAAACACCGGCAGCACACCGGTAGCCATGGGATCCAGGGTTCCGCCATGGCCCACCCGCTTCTCATGAAAAATCCCCCGCAGCTTGGCGCACACGTCCATGGAAGTCCATCCGGCGGGTTTGTCAATCACTAAAATCCCACTTGGCATACCATTCAAAAGGGAAGCCGGAAATATGAAAAGCGCCATTGCCCGCAGACACGCTCTTGGTCCAGCACCGGCGGATTGTCAAAGATCCGGTCCTCCCCACTCCTATCTCAAAAAATCTGGCGCGACCTGGGCAACCGCGTCTAAAATCCGCCGTTTTGCCTCTGTCCAAGGTGCCTCTACCGTGCAGCCTGCCGCCGCCGCATGTCCGCCGCCGCCTAAGATCCGGCAAGCCTCCGTTGCGTTAATCCGCTCTCCAGTGCGAAGAGACAGTTTCCACACATCCGGCCGCAGCTCCCGCATTGTGACGGCGCAGTCTACCCCCTGAATCTGGCCGCCCAGGGAGGACAGCTCCTCGGCGTCGCTCTCCGAGGCCCGGAACTGCTCCATCAGGGACAGGGGGACGGACAGCACCGCCACCCGGTCCCGGTCGTAGAACTCACAGGCAGCCAGCATGGCGCCCTCCAACTGCATCCGCTTTCGGGTCTTTGTGCGGAAAAACACCTTATTTACCGTGCGGTAGTCGATCCCCGTCTCTATCAGCGCCGCCGCCACCTTATGGGTGTTGGCAGTGGTATTGGCGTAGGCAAAGCAGCCGGTATCCGTAGAGACCGCCACATACAGGGGCAGAGCAACCTCCGGCGTGATGGGTCCCAGCTCCCGCAAAATGTCATAGAGCAGCTCCCCGCAGGCGGCAGCCTCCGGCCGGGCAATATTGGCCCTGCCAAAGCGCTCGAAAGAGGGATGGTGATCCACAGCCAAATCAATGCGGCCGCCATAGTCCCTGGCATTGTCCGGCAGCAGAGTCAGCGCGGCAATATCTGTGGATACCACCCTGTCCGGCACAAACCCCACCGGAGCGGCATAGGGCGCAAAATAGGAAGCTGTGGAATCCGTCAGCCCCGGGTTCGGCAGCAGATACGCCGTCTTGCCCAGCGCCCGCAGTCCAGCGCACAGGGCTGCGGCACAGCCCACGGTATCTCCGTCCGGCCGGATGTGCGTTAAAATTAAAACATGGTCAAACTCCCGCAGCAGGGCCGCCGCTTCGGAAATCGTCAACATACGGCTCACTCCTCTGTCCCCGGGCCGCCGCGGGATTCATCTGTCCGTTCCACTTGGCGCAGGACCTCCAAAATATGGGCGCCGTGCTGAATCGAGTCGTCGCCGATGAACTGAAGCTCCGGCGTGTAACGCAGCTGGAGTGCGCGGCCCAGCTCCCTGCGCAAAAAGCCGGAGGCGGATTTCAACCCCTTGAGAACGCCTTTCTCCTGGTCCTTATCCAGAACGCTGACATAGACCCGGGCATAGCGCAGGTCACCGGTGGTGTCCACCCGGGTAATGGAAACCATGCCCACCTGGGAAACCCGGGGGTCCTTCAAACGGCGAAGCTGGTCCGCCAGCTCCCGCTGGATCTCCTCGTTGATCCGTCCAATTCGATTGCTTGACATGAGAGATAGCCTCCTTCTTGATTCCCGGCAGGTGCCGGGAATCCCGTCCTTCCTTGGAAACCTGCCCGCAGGGTCCGGCACGCTTGGGACAATGAACCGCGATTTCGGATCCGGCTTCATGCCGTCACACCGGCTACGTCCATAGCCCGCCGCATACTGCATACTGTACATATAAAAAATCAAAGGGCGGCGGCACCGCCGCCGCCCCTATTATGCGCAATTATTGGGGAATCTCCTCCATGGTGTATCCCTCAATGATGTCGCCCTCTTTAATATCGTTAAACTTCTCGATGGTCATGCCGCACTCATATCCGCTGGCGACCTCCTTGGCAGCGTCCTTGAACCGCTGGAGGGAGGCCAGCTGGCCTTCGTGGATGACGATGCCATCCCGCACAATGCGGACAGAGCAGGACCGGACGATTTTGCCGTCTTGGACGTAACATCCCGCCACAGTGCCCACGCTGGACACTCTGTAGGTCTGCCGGATCTCCGCGTGGCCCAGGATAACCTCCCGGAACTTGGGCGCCAGCATGCCCTTCATGGCGGCGGTAATCTCGTCAATACAGTCGTAAATGACCCGGTACATCCGCATATCCACATTGGACCGGGCGGCGCTGTCCCGGGCGGCGGCGTCCGGCCGAACGTTGAAGCCCACGATAATGGCGTTGGAGGAAGAGGCCAGCATCACGTCGGACTCGCTGACAGCTCCCACGCCGCCGTGGATTACCCGGACGTTGACCTCATCGTTGGAGAGCTTTTCCAGCGAGGCCTTCACGGCCTCCACACTGCCCTGGACGTCGGCCTTGACAATCAGGGCCAGCTCCTTGCGCTCACCGGCCTGGATCTGGTCAAACAGGTTCTCCAGAGAGACCTTCTGTACCGGAGCCAGGGCTTTGGCCTTCTCCTCGGCCTTGCGCTGTTCCACCAGCTCCCGGGCCATACGTTCATCCGCCACAACGAAGAAGGGACTGCCGGCAGTGGGCGCCTCGCTGAGACCTGCAATCTCCACAGGGACGGAGGGTCCAGCCTCGGCAAGGCGGTTCCCCTTATAGTCCAGCATGGTGCGGACGCGGCCGACAGCGGTTCCGGCGATGATGATGTCCCCCTGTCTCAGCGTGCCATTCTGCACCAGGAGCGTGGCCACAGGGCCGCGGCCCTTATCCAGCCTCGCCTCGATCACAGTACCCTGGCCCGCCCGGTTGGGATTGGCTCTCAGCTCCTGAATCTCCGCCAAAAGCACCAGGTTCTCCAGCAGGCTTTCAATGCCGATGTTCTTCTTGGCGGAAACCTTGCAGCAGATCGTCTCGCCGCCCCAGTCCTCCGGCACAAGGCCGTGCTCCGTCAGCTGCTGCAAAACGCGGTCGGGATTGGCGTTCTCCTTATCGATCTTATTCACCGCCACGATGATGGGGATGCCGGCGGCTTTGGCGTGGTTGATGGATTCAATGGTCTGGGGCATAATGCCATCGTCCGCCGCCACCATCAAAATGGCGATGTCGGTGATCATGGCGCCCCGGGCGCGCATCGACGTAAAGGCCTCGTGGCCGGGCGTATCCAGGAAGGTAATGGGCTTGCCGTTTACCTGCACCTGGTAGGCGCCGATGTGCTGGGTAATGCCGCCGGCCTCTCCCGCGGCCACAGAGGTGTCGCGGATGGTATCCAGAAGAGAGGTCTTGCCGTGGTCCACGTGGCCCATGACCACCACCACGGGAGCGCGGGGCACCAGGTCCTTCTCATCGTCCTTGTGATCGTCGATCAGCTTTTCCTCGATGGTGACGACCACCTCTTTTTCCACCTTGCAGCCCATCTCCTCCGCCACGAAGGATGCGGTGTCAAAGTCGATCATCTGAGGAAGGGAGGCCATGATCCCGTTTTTCATCAGTACCTTAACCACCTCGGCTCCCGTCTTTTTCATACGGGAGGCCAGCTCGCCCACACTGATCTCGTCTGGGATCTGGACCTTAAGCGGCGCCTTTTTGGCAATCTCCAGCTGAAGGCGGCGCATTTTCTCCGCCTCATCCTGACGGCGCTTGTTGGAAAAAGTCATGCCGCCCCGGCGCTGGCTGTTATTCCGGAATTTTTCCTTGCCGCCGCGCTGCTGGCGCTGCATCCGCTCGCCCTGCTGGCCGCCCAGGGTCTCTAAACGCTCGTCGTACTTGGCCAGGTTCACGTCGCCGCCCTTGCGGGTATCCACAATCTTTTTCTGGGGCACGCGGCTGGCGGGCTGCTGGCCGCCGGCCGGCTTTTGACCCGCGGGCTTTGCCGGCTGTTGGCCCGGAGCCGGCTTTTGGGTGGAAGCCACGTGCTGGCCGGAGGCCGCCGGCTGGCTGGAGGGAGGCTTTTGCCCGGAACCCTGGGGGCGCTGGCCCTGCTGGCCGGGCTTGCCGGAAACCGCCGCCTGTCCCCCTCTGCCCTGCTGGCCGGAGGCCGCCGGCTGGGCCGGCTTTTCAGCGGGCTTTTCCACCGGGGCTTCCGTCTTCTCCTGCCGGCCCTCAGCAAAGATCGTCTGGATGCTGGAGACCGGATTTTTCTGAGTCAGATAGTCAAAGATCACGGACAGCTCGTGATCCGTCAAAACCTGCATGTGGTTCTTTGGCGCAGCCACATACTTCGTCAGAATTTCGGTGATGGTCTTAGTGGGAAGGCCAAAGTCTTTCGCCACCTCATGGACCCTGTATTTCTCAATACCCAATCAAAACACCTCGTTACGCTCCAACCCGGGGGCTGGGAATTTTTAATAATACTCGGAACCTGTATTCATAACCGGAAATGCCGGATGAGCGGGGATATTGTCCTCTACCGATCTTCGCGGACATCACCGCACAGTGAGAAAATCCGGCGGGGAATCAGGCCAAAGACCTCTCAGGCGGTACTCAGCAATTGCGAATACGGGTTCTCAATCCTCCCGCTTACGGAAGGAACCCTTGCCCTTTTTCACAGGGTGGCTATGGGCATAGGATTTTGCCCTTGCCCCCGGTCTGGGGCGGCTGCTTTTAAACCAGCTCCCGCGGGGTGGAACGCCCCTCTTTTCCCCGGCGGAGGCCGCCTTTTTCGGTGGGCGCTCCGGCGGATTGGCGGGCTTTCGCTTTCCCTGGCGGACATTCTTCTCGTGGGCCAGCCGCTCCGCCTTTCTCTGCTGGGCACGGCGGGCCTTAACCTCCAGCTGGGCGGCTGCCTCTCCATAGCGGACAGGGTCTCCCTCTGCCAGGCGGTGAACCACGGTGTTGGCAAGGCCGGTGTCCGTCACCGCCGCCATCGCCACCGACGCGCGGCCCAGAGCCGCCCCCAGCTCCTCCTTGGTGAAAGGCGTTCGGAGCCACAGGCACTGACCCGCCAGGGCAAAGTGCTCCGCCCGACGGCAGGTACCCGCCGCCGCATCGGCGGCCAGCAGCAGAATCCTGGCGTCTTTGGCCCGGGCGGCCGCCTCCACCGGCTCCTCTCCCACCGCCAGGTTTCCGCCCCGAAGGGCCAGACCCAGCAGGGATAAAATCCGCTTATTCTCCATCCGCACCTCGCAATTCCGCCTCCATGGAGTCATAGACCTCCGGTGGGATGGCCACCTCAAAGGCCCGCTCCAGCGCCCGTGTCTTCCGGGCCTTTTGCAGGCACGCGATGTTATGGCATACATAGGCGCCCCGTCCCGGTTTTTTCCCGCCGAAATCCAGGCTCACTTGGCCCTCTGGGGACTTCACCACCCGGAGCAGGGACTTTTTATCCCTCATCTCCCGGCAGCCCACGCACTGCCGCTGGGGAATTTTTTTCACTCTTGGCATGTTTTTGGGACCGCCTTTCTTTTAGAAATTAAAGATAAGAGATCTTTAGAGCGGCATTCACGGGGGAAGCACATCCCCCTCCTGTCGTTTGTCTCTTCACTCCTCCGGATTTTCCGCGTCCTCCGCGGTAACGGCGGCCTCGGCCGGCTCCTCTTCCTCAGGGTCCTGATAGCTCTCCGGCTTGATGTCGATCTTATACCCCGTCAGGCGGGCCGCCAGGCGGGCGTTCTGCCCCTCCTTGCCAATGGCCAGGGAAAGCTGGTCGTCCGGCACCACGCAGCGGCAGGCCTTGCCCTCGTCCGCCATCCACACGTCCACCACCTCGGCAGGGGCCAGCGCGGCGGCGATAAACTGGGCGGGATCTTCGCTGTACTTGATGATATCGATTTTTTCGCCCCGCAGCTCGTCGACAATGCCGGCCACCCGCTGTCCCTTGGGTCCCACGCAGGCGCCGATGGGATCCACATTTTCCTCATTGGACCACACCGCCATCTTCGTGCGGCTGCCGGCCTCCCGGGCAATGGACTTCACCTCCACGGTGCCGTCGTAAATCTCCGGGACCTCCAGTTCGAAAAGGCGCTTTACCAGCCCCGGGTGGGTGCGGGAGATCAGCACCTGGGGTCCCCGGGTGGAGCGGCGGACGTCCACCACGTAGACCTTGACATGCATACCCTCTGCCAGGTCCTCGCCGGGAACCTGTTCCCCGCTCATCAGCAGCGCCTCCGTGGACTCCGTGCCGGTGCCGATGCGTAGCGACACATTGCCGTTCCGGGGGTCCACCCGGGTGACCACACCGGTGAGAATCTCATGCTGCTTGGAGTTGAACTCGTCATACACCATGCCCCGCTCGGCCTCCCGCAGGCCCTGGATAATGACCTGCTTGCCGTTCCCGGCGGCGATACGGCCGAACTCCATCTTGTCCACGGGAATGTTCACCACGTCGCCAATCTCATACCTGGCGGACAGGGCCTTGGCCTCCTCCAGCGTCATCTCGTTGGCGGGGTCCACGTAGTCCTCCTCGTCCACCACATTCTTCTGGACGAACATCTTTAAATCCCGGTGCTCCTCATCCACATCCACAATGACGTTCTCCACGCCCTCGTGGTCCCGCTTGTACGCGGTGGTGATGGCCTGGATAATCTTATCCATCATAAAGGTCTGGGGGATCCCCCGCTCCTTTTCCAGCAGCTCCAGCGCGGCAAAGATCTCCGCGGGGTTCATCCCGGCGGGTTCCTTCTGCTTCTTGCCTCTCATGGCGTGACTCTCCTTTATATTCGTTCTATATACTCACTCTTGATCTCTTAAAAAATCTCTCAAATGTCCGTCTCAGCGGTTCAAAACTCCACCCGCAGCCGGACCAACGCGGTCTCCCTCTTCGAAAAACACAGCGTCTCCCCCCCCACGGTGACGGAGACGTCCCCGGCGGCCTCGTCATACCCTGCCAGAGTCCCCGCAAACTCCTTCTGTCCATCCCGGGCGCGGTAGAGCTTCACCAGTACGGGGCTGCCCAAAAAACGTGCAAAGTCCCCAGGGCGCTTTAACGCCCGCTCCGCCCCGGCGGAACCCACCTCCAGAGTGTAGCTGCCCTCAATCGGGTCCGCCTCGTCCAACAGGTCCGAGAGCTTCCGGGAGACGGACTCGCAGTCCAGAATGTCCACGCCGCCTTCTTTATCCAAAAGTACCCGAAGATACCAGGTTCCGGCCTCCTTGACATACTCCACATCCCACAGGGTGCAGCCGGCCTCCGCAATGGCGGGCGCCGCCAGTTCGGCGGTCAACTCGGTGATTTTTTTCATGGGGGACTGCCTCCATCTATTGACTGATTTTTCGAATTTTGGCAACGGGAAAAGTCCAACAAAAAGAGCGGACCTGAGGTCCACTCCCGAGATTACACATTACTAACATACACAATATATCATAACCTATGAAAAAGTGCAAGCATTTCTTTTTTAACTTCTCAAGAACCGCAACTGCTGGATTTTGTTGAAAATGTTAAGATTTTTTCTTTACCTGGCCGGTCTTTCCTGCTATAATAAAAAAGTTATAATAGGTCTGGCGCGCCGCCGCCATTGGGAAAGGAGACCCGAGACACCAGTGAAATTTCAAAAATGGAACATCGGGACCCCCGCCCCCCAGGCTGTGGACCTTCTGCGGGGAGCGGGGTATCCCTACCTGCTCTCCACAGTGCTGGCCGCCCGGGGCGTGGACAGCGCCGAGTCTGCGGCGGAGTTTTTGGACCGGGAACGAAAGCTGACCCTCTCCCCCATGCTCATGCGGGACATGGACAAGGCCGCGAGCCGTATTCAAAGGGCCATCGCGGCAAAAGAGACCATCGCCGTCTTTGGCGACTATGACGTGGACGGCATCACCTCCACGGTGCTGGTGATGGACTATTTAAAAAACTGCGGCGTAAAATGCCTGCGGTATATTCCCCGGCGGATTGAGGACGGCTACGGACTGTCCAAGGACGCCATCCAGGCCCTGCGGGACCAGGGAGCCACACTGATGATCACCGTGGACTGTGGTATCACCGGCAACGAAGAGGTGGATTTTGCCGCCTCCATCGGACTGGACGTAGTGGTAACAGACCACCACGAGTGCAAGGAGGCCCTTCCCCGGGCCGCCGCGGTGGTGGACCCCCACCGGCCCGACTGTCCCTATCCCTTCAAGCACCTGGCCGGCGTGGGCGTGGCCCTGAAGCTGGTACTGGCCCTGGGGGGGGAGAGCCGTGAGGACGCGCTGTTCGCCCGGTACTGCACTCTGGCCGCCATCGGCACCATTGCCGACGTGATGCGGATGGAGGGCGAGAACCGGACCATCGTATCCTGCGGGCTGGAGGCCCTGCCCCACACGGATTTTGTGGGCGTCCACGCCCTTTTAAAAGAAGCGGGCCTGCTAGGCAGGCCCATCACCTCCATTCAGATCGGCTTCGTCCTCTCCCCCCGGATCAACGCCGCCGGCCGCATGGGCGCGGCGGATCTGGCCGCCGACCTGCTGGAGTGCGCCGATCCCGCCCGGGCGGAGGAGATGGCCCGGGAACTGTGCGAACTGAACCGGAGGCGGCAAGAGGTCGAGCAGGCCATCTGTGCCGACGCCGTGGCCCAGATCGAATCCCTGCGGGGGGAGGAGCGCAGCGCTCTGGTGCTGGCCAGCGATCGCTGGCACCAGGGGGTGGTGGGCATCGTAGCTTCCCGCCTCAGCGAAAAGTACTCCTGCCCCAGCTTTATGATCCATCTCAGAGACGGCACGGGCAAGGGTTCCTGCCGGTCCTACGGCGGATTCAATCTCTTTGCGGCTCTGGAGTCCTGCGCCGACCTACTGGACGGCTTCGGCGGCCATGAGCTGGCCGCCGGATTCACCATTCCGGAGGAGAACATCGCCGCCTTCCGAACCCGGATGAACCGCTACGTGCGCTCCGCCTCCGGCGGAGAGCTGCCCGTCTCCTCCCTGGAGGTGGACGCCCCCGTCGCCTGCCCTGCCGCCATAACGCTTCAGGAGGTGGAGCAGCTGAGCCTGCTGGAACCCTACGGCGCCGGCAACACCCGGCCTGTCTTCGCCCTTCTGGGAGCCACGGTGGACAACCTGCAGCCTGTGGGCCAGGGCAAACATCTAAAATTCCGTCTCTCCAAGGGTTCCTGCCGGTTTGACGCAATTTTCTTCTCCGTGACGGCGGAGGAGTGCGGCGTGGCTCTGGGCGCCCGGGTGGACGCCGCGTTTTACCTCCAGGTCAATACCTTCCGGGGGGCCACCTCGCTGCAGCTGCAGCTGATCGACGTCCGCCCCTCCCTGACCCCCAGCCGGCATGAGGCCGAGGCCTTGGATCTGCTCAGCCGCCTGCTCGGCGGCGGGGCGCTGACCATTCAGGAGAGGGGCCGCCTGCGGGCTTCCCGGGAGCAATTCGCCGCCTGTTGGGTGGTGCTGGAACGCCGCCTGCGCCATGGAAAGGCCAGCGAACCATGGCTGCCCTGGCTGCGGTGTCTGGCGGCGGAGAGCGGCGGAAGTGAGAGCTTTCTCCGCACTGCCCTGGCCCTGGCGGTGTTTCATGAGCGGGGCCTGCTGGCTCTCACCCGCCAGGGCGAAACCCTGCTGGCCAGTTTAAACCCCATTCAAGGGAAGGTGGACCTCGCCGCCTGTCCCTATCTCACCCGCATCGGCACAGGCGGGGTCAACCACAATCGAGGTGAGCTGCCATGACCATCCAAGAACAGTACGAGCATCTGGAAAAGACCCTCCGGGGGTACAATCCCTCGGCGGACTTCTCCCGCATCCGCAACGCCTTTGAATACGCCGACCAATGCCACAACGGGCAAAAGCGCAAGAGCGGCGAACCCTATATTATCCATCCTCTGGCGGTTGCCCAGATCGTGGCGGAGGAGCTGAATCTGGACAGCGAGTCCATCGAGGCCGCCCTCCTTCACGACGTCATTGAGGACACCCCCGCCGAGCATGCGGACATCGCCCGCCTTTTCTCCCCCACCATCGCCGACCTTGTAGAGGGCGTCAGCAAGCTGACCCGTATTCAATACGCCACCAAGGAAGACGAGCAGATGGAGACCCTGCGGAAGATGCTCATCGCCATGAGCAAGGACATCCGGGTCATTCTCATCAAGATCTCTGACCGGCTTCACAACATGCGCACCATGGAGTACCAATCCCCGGAGAAGCAGAAGCAAAAATCTCTGGAGACCATGGAGATCTATGCCCCCATCGCCCACCGCCTCGGCATGCAGCGGATGAAATGGGAGCTGGAGGACCTGTCTTTGAAATATCTGGATCCGGTGGGATATCAGGAGATTGTCTCCCGGCTGGACGCCAAAAAGACGGAATACGACATGTTCATGCAGAAAACCCGCGCCCAGGTGGAGACCCGCCTGGACGAACTGGGCATCCCCCACCTGGTCTACGGCCGGGTAAAGCACCCCTACAGCATCTACCGCAAGATGTTCAGCCAGAATAAAAACCTGGATGAGATTTTTGACCTGTTCGCCTTCCGGGTAATCGTGGAAAACGTGGGGGACTGCTATAATGTCCTGGGCGTCATCCATGATATCTACACCCCCATTCTGGGCCGGTTTAAGGACTATATCGGCACCCCCAAGCCCAACGGTTACCAATCTCTCCACACCACAGTTATGGGAACTGACGGCATCCCCTTCGAGGTGCAGATCCGCACCCGGAGCATGCACGAGGTCTCCGAATACGGTGTGGCGGCCCACTGGAAGTATAAGCAGAACGGCCAGGGCGCCGGCGCCGAGGGGAAATACGAGTGGGTCCGCCGCCTGCTGGAAAACCAGGAGGGCGCGGACGCGGAGGAGTTTATCCACTCTCTGAAGATCGACATGTTCGCGGACGAGGTGTTCGTCTTCACCCCCAACGGAGACGTGCAAAATCTGCCTGCCGGCGCCACCCCCATTGATTTTGCCTATGCCATCCACTCCGCAGTGGGCAACCGCATGGTGGGGGCCAGGGTCAACGGGCGCATCGTCACCTTTGACCACACGCTGAAAAACGGCGATATTGTGGAGATTCTGACCTCTAAGGGCGCCAAGGGTCCCAGCCGCGACTGGATGAAAATCGCCAAGAGCAACGAAGCCCGCAGCAAAATCCGCCAATGGTTTAAAAAGGAGCGGCGGGACGAGAACATCGTCAACGGCCGCGCCGCCTTTGAAGCGGAGCTGAAGCACTGCGGCCTCTCCATGAAGGACCTGCTGGGTCCCGACCGGCTGCCGGTGCTTTTGAAAAAGGTCACCTATCCCTCTCTGGACGATATGTACGCCGCCATCGGCTACGGCGGCTTCACCGCTCAAAAGGCGGTAAGCCGGATGCGGGGCGAGCTGCAGCGCATTGCCAAGCAGCAGGCGGAAAAGCAGGCTCTGGAGGCTTCGGAAAACAGCTCAAAAGCGGAGGACTCCCATTCCCCCGCCCCCAAGCAGGTCAAGAGCGAGCAGGGGATCATCGTAGAGGGTCTCAATAACTGCCTTGTGAAATTTTCCAAATGCTGTACCCCCGTACCGGGAGATGAAATCGTAGGCTTTATCACCCGGGGTTACGGCGTATCCGTCCACCGCAGCGACTGCCCCAACGCCTCGCCGGAGCGCCGGGCGGACCCGGCTCTCTCCGACCGGTGGATCCGGGTTTCCTGGGGCAGCGACACCAACGAAAGCTATCCCACCACCTTGGAGGTGGTGGCCAAGGACCGGCTAAACCTGCTGCTGGACGTATCTGCGGCCCTGTCCACCACCAAGACCTTTGTCTCCGGTATCCAATGCCGCAGCACGGAGGACGGCTTTGCCATCGCCCGTATTGAAATCCGCGTTCGGGACGGGGAGCAGATGCGCACGATCATCAACAAGCTGAACCAGATCTCCGGCGTTCTCCAGGTCACCCGGCCCTCCGGCTGACTGCCGGTGAGTGGGGTTGCGCAAGCCGGCCGCTTGCGGCGGCAAAGGGCGTCCCGTTCGCTTTTCAAGTCTATTGACCAGAACCAATAAGGAGGAGTTTTCATGCGCGCTGTCGTTACCCGCGTAAAACACGCGTCCGTCACCATTGAGGGGCAGGTCCGCGGCCAAATCGGCCAGGGCTATCTGGTTTTGCTGGGCGTGGGCCCCAACGATACGGAGGATACCGCCGTCAAGCTGGCGGATAAAATCTGCAATCTCAGAATCTTTGAGGACGAGGAAGAGCGGATGAACCTCAACCTGGAGCAGGTAAATGGAAGCCTGCTGGTGGTCTCCCAGTTCACGCTGTACGCCGATACCTCCTCCCGCCGCCCCGGCTTTTCCAAGGCCGCAAAGCCGGACCTGGCCATTCCGCTGTATGAAAAATTTATGGCGCAGTGCCGGGAACGGGGCTTCCGGGTGGAGCAGGGCGAATTTGGCGCCGATATGCAGGTGGACTCCCGCAACGACGGTCCGGTGACCATCCTATTTGACACAGAGGGGACGCTGTAAAGCGTCCAATCTAAAAAAGCCGCCGGGAGCCGTTCAGCCGGAGCGGCCCCAGTTTCTGTATGCGCGCCGCGGGGCGCGGGGAGGTTTTTATGAACATCAAAGCCATGCAGGTAGGTCCCATCGGCACCAACTGCTATATTCTGGAGGACAGCGCAGCCCGTCAGGCCGCCGTCATCGATCCCGGCGGCGACGCCCCCCGTCTTCTGGCGGCGCTGAAAGGGCTGGAGGTCCGGTACATCCTGCTGACCCACGGCCACTACGACCACACCGGCGCCGCGGCGGAGCTGGCGGCGGCCTTTCCGGAGGCGGCGGTCTATATTCACAAGGGCGACTACTGCGATGTGGATCCCTCGCTGTTCCCCCTGCACACACAGCTCTCCGGCGGCGTAAATTTTTACGGCGAGGGAGACCGGCTGAACCTGGGCGCGCTGACCGTTGAAGTCCTTCACACTCCCGGTCACTCTGAGGGCAGCGTGACGCTGCGCTGCGGAGACGTCCTCTTTTGCGGGGACACTCTCTTTGCCGGCTCCTGCGGACGGACGGACTTCCCCGGCGGCGACACGGCAAAGATCCTCTCCTCCCTGCGGCGGCTGGGAGAGCTGGAGGGCAATCTCCAGGTGCTGCCCGGCCATATGGAAAGCAGTACGCTGAATCGGGAGAGGCGAGTCAACCCCTACCTCCGCCAGGCTATGGACGGGCGTTTTTAAGGAGCCGTCATGAAACTGGTATTGAAAGGCCACAACGAGCGGTATACTGTGGAGCAGAGCCTGATGAATCTCTTCCCCGGAGAGCTTCCCGTTTACGAACCCATAGCCCCCGGCGAGGACGGGGCGGTCGTCTCCTGCCGGGAAGACGGCGATTCCCTAACCGCTTCCACGGCCCTCACCCGCTGTGGAAAGACCGTCTCCCGCAGCTTTGCAGCCACGCTCTCCGGCACGGCCTTTGACCGGGAGGGCCAGCGGCGGCACGCCATCGCCGCCGGCTTCTATCTCGCTGCTCTGGAATTTCTGGACGCCCCACCCCCCTGGGGGATGTTGACGGGGGTTCGGCCCGACAAGCCCGCGGCCTGGGCCGTCGGAGCGGGAAAATCCCGCTCCGACGCCCAAAGGATCCTGGAGGAGACCTACTTTGTCTCCTCCAGCCGGGCGGCGCTGGCGGCGGAGACCGGCGCTTTGGCGGCGGAGGCGGCCAAGGCGCTGGCCCCCCGGGATCTGGCCGTGTATGTGGGAATTCCCTTTTGCCCCACCCGCTGTGCCTACTGCTCCTTTGTCAGCCACTCTGTAGAGCGGAGCTTTGGCCTGATATCCCCCTACGTGGACGCCCTGATCGGGGAAATCCGGGCCGGGGGGGACATGGTCCGGGAGCTGGGTCTGCGGGTCCGGACTTTCTACATGGGGGGCGGCACTCCCACCACGCTGGCAGCGGACCAGCTGGACCGGGTGCTGACCGCCTTTGAGCAGTCCTTTGACACCTCCCTCTGCGGCGAACGCACCGTGGAAGCAGGCCGTCCGGATACCATCACGGCAGAGAAATTGGCGGTCTTAAAGGCCCACGGCGTCACCCGGGTATCCGTCAACCCCCAGACCATGGAGGATCACGTTCTCCAGGCTATAGGGCGGCGGCACACTGCCGGAGACATTGCCCGGGCCATGGATCTGACGGCAAAATACGGCTTTCCCCATGTGAACATGGATCTGATCGCAGGGCTGCCGGAGGACTCCCCGGAGGGATTCCGCCGGTCTCTGGACGCCTGTCTGGCCTTTGGCACAGACAATATCACCGTCCACACTCTGGCGCTGAAAAAAGGCAGCCGCATTCTTCTGGAGGGCCTTAAGATCCCCCCTCCGGATTCGGTGGCCGAGATGCTGGACTATGCCGCCTCCGCCCTGCGCCCCGCCGGATACGCCCCTTATTACCTTTACCGGCAAAAGTATATGTCCGGCAGCTTCGAAAATATCGGTTGGAGTCTCCCCGGCGCGCAGTGCCTGTACAATATCTATATCATGTCGGAGCTGTGTTCCATTTTGTCTTTCGGCGCCGGCGGATCTACCAAAATGGTGGTGCCGGGCACCAACCGCATTGAGCGGACCTTCAACCTGAAATATCCCCAGGAGTATACGGCGCGGCCCGAAAAGCACCTTGCCAATCAGCGGCTCTTCGCCTCTTTTTATGAAAAACTTTTCAACGCCTGAAAGGAGCGCTCCCCCATGTCTTACTCTCTGAAAGAGATCAATGAGCAAATCCGCAGCGACCCCCAGGGCTTTGCCCTGCGGAGCGATGCCGTTTATACCGATAAAGTGAAAAAAGCCGCCCAGAAGATCGCCGCCCGCCGGAGGGAATCCCACATTATCCTGCTGTCCGGCCCCTCCGGCTCCGGCAAGACCACCACCGCCATGAAAATCGAAGAAGAACTCAAGGGGATGGGGATTGTAACCCACACCATCTCCATGGACAACTACTTCAACACCATCGATCCCGAAACCGCTCCCCGAACCCGGGAGGGCGCCATTGACTACGAGTCTCCCTTCTGTTTGGACGTGGATCTCTTAAGCCGCCACTTCACCATGCTGGACCAGGGTAAAACCATCCATGTTCCCAAGTATGAATTCGCCCGCCAGATGCGCTCCGACACCCTCTCTCAGCCCCTGCGCCTGGGAGAGGACGAGCTGGCCGTGTTCGAGGGCATCCATGCGCTGAACGATATCATTGTGGGTAAGAATCCCAGGGCCTTCAAGCTGTATATCGCCGCCCGCAGCAACATTGTGGACGAGGATGGAACCGTTGTCTTTCAGCATCCCTGGTTCCGCCTCTGCCGCCGGATCGTCCGGGACTTCAAGTTCCGGGGCAGCGATGCGGAATTCACCCTGAAACTGTGGGACAACGTCCGCCGGGGCGAAAAGCTGTATATCTCCCCCTATAAGGAGAGCGCGGACATCATGTTCGACTCCTCTCTGGCCATCAGCGTCTCCGTCCTGAAGCCCTTTGTAGTACCTCTGCTGGAGGGCCTTCCCGCCGGAAAGTACCCTGTGGTGGAGGAGATTCTGCGCGGTCTGGAGAAAATCGAGCCTCTGGACGAGAAGTATATCGCCGCCAATTCCCTGGCCCGGGAGTTTATTGGAGGAAGCGCCTATTTTGAAAACCCCGCCTCTGCGAATTAAAGAGACGAAAGGAGCCTTTTTATGAACGAGAAGCTGCAAAATCTGCTGGAGCTTGTCCAGCGCACCGCCTGGCAGGCGGGCGATCTGGCCGCCGACGCGGTCTACGGCGCGGGACAGATGGCGGACGACCTCCTGTCCTCCGCCAAGCTTCGGGTCCGCGCCGCCACAGTGGAAGGTGAGATCAAAGGAAAACTGACGGAGGTCGGCAGGATGGTCTACGCCACCCACACCGGTACTCCCACGGAGTCTGAGGACCTGCTGTCCAAGCTCCAGGAGATTGATGAACTCCATGCTCAGCTGGCGGACATCAACGACGCCCTGGGCCGTGTACCGGAGCCGCCGGTATGTTCTACCTGCGGCGCGGCAATTCGGGAGGGGGACGCCTTCTGCCGGGAATGTGGAGGAAAATTATGAATATGAACGGCTATTCTGTTTACGCCCAGTATCAAGAGAGCGCAGAATCCCTGCACGCCAAGCTGGGAACATTTCAACCCAGGGTTTTACTGATTTTAGGCTCCGGCCTGGGCTTTTTGGGGGATGAGGTGGAAAACCCGATCGTCGTCCCCTATGGAGAGGTTCCCCATATGAAGCACTCTACCGCGCCGGACCACAAGGGGCAGTTTGTCTTTGGGCGGCTGGCCGGACAGAATGTTGCGGTAATGCAGGGCCGACTCCACACCTATGAGGGCTGGTCCATGGCAGAGGCGGGCTATCCTGTCCGGGTTCTGCGGCTGCTGGGGGTGGACACTCTGTTGGTAACCAACGCCGCCGGAGCGGTGAACACCACCTATACCCCCGGGGACATTATGTTGATTACCGACCATATCAAGCTCTTCGGCGGCGGCCCGCTAAACGGTCCCAATATAGAGGAATTCGGCCCCCGGTTCCCGGACGTCAGCCACGTTTACACCCCGGCTCTGCAGGAGGCGGCCCGGCAAAGCGCCGCGGAGCTGGGCTTGTCCCTGCAGCAGGGCGTCTATATGTATTTCCCAGGTCCCCAGTTCGAAACCCCCGCCGAGGTGCGCATGGCCAGGGTTCTGGGTGCGGACGCCGTGGGTATGTCCACCGTGCCGGAGGCAATTGTGGCGGCCCACTGCGGCATGCGGGTTTTGGGCTTTACCCTGTGTACCAACATGGGAGCGGGCGTGCTGGAGCAGCCCCTCTCCGGCCAGGAAGTGCTGGAGGCGGCGGAGGAGGCGGCACCCAAATTCTCCGCCCTGGTAAAGGCCTGTCTAAAACGGGTATAAACCGCTTCAGCCCGCAATAGGATACTAGGGCAGCGGCCTCCGCAAACCGGCAAAGTGCGGTCTCCGTACCTACGGCTGCGGAGACCGCTCAAAAAAAACTCTTTTTCCGCTGCCGCTTTTGCTTTTCATATTTGAGATTTGGAACCGGCGGAGTCCGCCCATCCTTTTTGAGAAATCCGAGGTACTTTTTTCATGTCGAAAGAAAAAAAGCAATCCTTTATGGGCGGCGCTGCCATTCTGGCCTCCGCCGTGGTCGTTGTCAAGCTCATCGGCGCGGTCTACAAACTGCCGCTGAACAACATTCTGGGCAGCGTAGGCAAAACGTACTTCGACACCGCCTATCTGATTTACAACTTCTTAAACATCTTCGCTACGGCGGGCCTGCCCCTGGCCATCTCCAAACTTACCAGCCAAGCCCACGCCCAGGGCCGCGAGAACGAGAAGCGGAAGATCTTCCGCACCGCCATCTGGCTGTTCTTTGCCCTGGGGCTGACGGCCTCTCTTTTGATGTTCTTTGGTGCCGGCCAGCTGGCCGCCTTTGAGGAAAACCCAATGGCGGCCCAGGCCATCCGCGCCCTGGCCCCCGCGGTATTCTGCGTGTGCCTGCTGGCCTGTATGCGGGGCTATACCCAGGGCCAGGGAAACATGACCCCCACCGCTGTCAGCCAAGTCCTGGAGGCACTGTGCAAGGTTGGGATCGGACTGCCCCTGGCCTGGTACATTCTGCGCCTGAGTCAGAGCGCGGTGCAGGCCGCCGCCACGGAGGAGGCCGGACGGCTGATGGAGGCGGAGAGCATGGCCAACGTGGCCGCCGGAGCCATCTTCGGCGTCACCGCAGGCACCATTCTCTCCGTGTGCTTCCTGGTCTTTTACCTGCTGACCCACCGGAACCGGACCAGGTCCCCAGACGTCCCCTCCAGCGGCGGCGCCATTCTTCGCCAAGTGCTGGCCATCGGCATTCCCATCACCCTGGGCAACTCAGCTCTGGGCATTATCAACCTCATTGACACAAAAATTGTCATGGGACGGCTCCAAAGCGCCCTGCTGCTGACGGAAAACGAGGCCGCCCTGTTAAACGGCCAATACCGCATGGCCATGGACATGCCCAACATGGTGGCCTCCTTCGTCTATCCCGTCACCATGAGCCTGATTCCCTTTGCCGCAGCTGCCATCACTCAGCGGGATACCATCCGCGCTGACCGCATTGTCTCCTCCTCTTTCCGGCTTATCGCTGTGCTGGCAATCCCGGCCGGCGTAGGACTCTCCGCATTGTCCACCCCCATTATGCGCCTGATCCTCCCCAGCCGTCAGGAGGACGCCATCGCGGCGGGACCTCACCTGCAAATTTTAGGCGTCGCCCTGATCTTCATCTGTCTGATGATTTTGACCAATGCTATTTTGCAGACCTATGGCAAGGAGAAGCTGCCGATTTTCACCGTGGTGGCCGGCGGAATTACCAAAATTGTGATGAATTACATCCTGGTGGGGAATCCTGATATCAATATTCACGGCGCACCGGTTTCCACCCTGTGCTGCTATCTGGTCATTGTGGGATTAAACCTGTTCTTTGTCTGGAAATATTCAATGAAAAAGCCCCGCTATCTCCAGCTGTTTTTAAAGCCCGCTGCAGCATCTGCCGCAATGGGCGGGGCAGCCTGGGCGGTGTACGGCTTTGTAAACCGGGGTCTCGCCGCCGGTCATTCCGCCTACGGCGCCAACGCCGCCGCCGTCATGGCGGGGATTCTGGCGGGCGTTGCGGTATATGCCGTTTTGGTAATTGCCCTGCGCATTCTGCGGGCCGAGGACGTGCGCTCCATCCCCCACGGGGAAACCCTGGTGCGGCTGCTGCGTTTAAAGTGAGGCGCAATCGTTTTTCTTAAAACTTTTTTCGAAACAAAAGAGAAACATTTGTTGCTTCATTTAAAAAAACTTGCAAAGGTGGGCAATCTATGGTAGATTTTCAATGTAAAGGCCGCTACGGATGGGAGGATTTCCTGGAGATCACCAGGCTTCTCCGCAGTCCTGGCGGATGTCCCTGGGACCGGGAACAAACCCACAGCTCTATTCGCCGGAATTTTCTGGAGGAGACCTATGAGGTTTTAGACGCCCTGGACCGGGATGACCCCCATGCCATGTGCGAAGAGCTTGGGGATCTTCTGATGCAGGTGGCTCTTCATGCTCAAATCGAGGCGGAGCAGGGCCGCTTTACCATGGACGACGTGGTAGACGGCGTGGCCCAAAAGCTGGTATACCGCCATCCCCATGTCTTCGGCGCCACCCGGGCGGACACTACCGAGGAAGTCCTCGTCAATTGGGAGGCTTTGAAGCGGACAGAGAAGGGCCAGCGCTCCACTGCAGACGCCATTGAATCCGTCCCGCATACGCTGCCCGCCCTGTGGAGAGCGGAAAAGGTCGTCTCTAAAACCGCCAAGGCCGGTTTTAACTGGTCCCACGTTCTCCGCGCTATGGACAAGCTGGAAGAAGAGGCGGGAGAGCTTCGCCAGGCGCTGGAATCCGGTGGACCCGCAGACCTGCCCCACGGCATACAGGAGGAGCTGGGCGATCTGCTTTTCATCACCGCCAAAATCGCGCAGATGTCCGGCGTGGATCCGGAGGAGGCTCTGCACATGGCCTGCGACAAGTTTGACGCCCGGTTCCGCCGCGTGGAGGAGGCGGCGGACAAGCCCCTGGCGGAACACACCGAGGAGGAGCTGGCGGCTCTGTGGAGAGCCGCGAAGAAACCGTCTTAATCGCATTTGCGTTAAGAAATAAATTGGAAATACCAAAGATTTTTAGGAGGATTCACCCATGAACAAAGCTGAACTTATCAATGCTGTCGCCGCTTCTGCCGACGTATCCAAAAAGGACACCGAGGCAGTGATCTCCGCTATGTTGGACACCATCACCGAGGCTCTGAGGCAGGGTGACAAGGTGCAGCTGGTGGGTTTTGGCTCTTTTGAGGTCAAAAAACGCGCCGCCCGCATTGGCCGTAATCCCCGGACCAAAGAGGAAATTGAGATCCCCGCCACCGTGCTTCCCGTGTTTAAGGCCGGCAAGCTGCTGAAGGACACTATTTCTAAGTAAAGCGGAGCCTGTGCCTCTCCTTGATCTGCTCTTTTCCCTTGGGTCTGGGGGCGGACAGAGGACAGGCACACCCATCGGGAAAGATCTCAACACCAGTGACTTCGGTCACTGGTGTGTTTGCCCTTGGGAGGGCGGATCAAGACCTGTTTAACATGCGCACGCCGCGGCAAAAATGATTCAAATTTTTTCTCCGGCTCTTTTCCCCAGCACTTGCGGAGTTCGGGGTTGGAATTGCTGCCGGTGGGGGATGTGCCGGCGGTTCTTTGTGGAGGACTTTTTATGCGACTGGATAAATACTTGAAGGTCTCACGGCTCATCAAGCGGCGGACTGTGGCCAACGAGGCCTGCGACAACGGATTGGTCACCGTCAACGGAAAACCGGCCCGCGCCTCTTACGATGTAAAAGCGGGCGACCAGATCTCTCTGCGCTTCGGCGTACGGACCGTCACTGTGGAGGTGCTCTCCGTCCAGGAGACTGTCCGCCAAGCGGACGCCGCAACGCTGTACCGGGAGATTGGACGTTAACACTGCGGAGCTGTCATATTTTCCTGCCTCCTCCCATATAGTGGGGACAGGGAGGAATGCCGTATGAACGATTACAATTCCATGCCCCAGACCGCCCACCGCCTGGAGCTGGTGGGCAGGGAGCGCTTGATGGTCTCCGGCGTGGAGGATGTGGAGCGCTTTGATGAGACAGGCATCATCATGTCTACCTCCGCCGGGACGCTGGTAATCACAGGGGAGGACCTGCATATTGGAAAGCTGTCCTTGGACGGCGGAGAGCTTCACGTGGACGGCCGGGTGGACTCTGTATCCTATGAGGACGACGGTCCCAGCCGGGGCGGATTTTTCAGCCGCCTCTTCGGATAGGGCCTATGGAGAGCCAATTTTCCCATCAGCTGCTGGTGTTTGGGCAGTCGATTCTGCTGGGTTTCTGCGCCGGGCTGGTGTACGATTTACTGCGCCCTTTCCGCTTGCGGCTTCCCCGGCTGACAGGGGTTTTGGACGCCCTGTACTGCCTCTTGACCGGAGTTGCCATATTTCTCTTTCTCCTTCGGGGAGCGGAGGGGGAGCTTCGGGGGTTTGTGGTCTTGGGAGCACTGGGCGGCGCGATTTTATTTTTCTGCGTATTTTCAGAGCTTTTGCGGCCCATATGGGCCTTTTGGACGGACACATTGGCCTATTTGGCACATCTGCTGTCCCTGCCTGTTCTATGGTGGAAAAATTTTTGCAAAAAAATTGCGCTTTACGGAAAAAAGCTCTTTTATTTTCGGCGGAAATGCTATACAATAAGACAAAGCGGATGGAGACATTCTTTACAGAGGGGAGGCGGCAGACGTGGCAAAGAAAAAGCGGGCGGCAAAGGAAAAGCGCCGCATGGTGCGCACCGGCCCTCTGACCAAAATTCTGCTGCTGGCGCTGCTGCTGGGCATCGGCTGGCAGCTGTACCGCCTCCAAAGCCAAGTGGTCGCCGCGCAGATGGAAAGAGACCTTCTCGCCGCTCAGGTAGAAGCCAAACGCCAGGAAAATGAGGCCCTGTCCGCCGATCTCGCGGCGGGCGGCACCCAGGAGAAGATGGAGGAGATTGCCCGGAATGAACTGGGCATGGTCTTTCCCGGCGAGTACGTACTTTGCGATGGAGTGAATTGACCGGCGCCGGGCAAAAGGGGAGAGTGGAAAGACCTCTCCGTGCCACGGGCCGGCCGATTCTTTTCATATGAAAGACCGGCAAGAAAAAAGGGGCGCTTGGCGGCAGGCGATATGTCCCCAATCCCGCGCCGTCCCTTGCCGGCAAATCTGCTGTGTGTTGATAAAATCTTTGGAAGGAGAAAAAAATAGCCGTATGGAGCCTCAGGTTGGGAGCATTTTGGAGGGCAAGGTAGCCAGTATTACAAAATTTGGCGCGTTTATCGCCCTGGAGGGCGGAAAATCCGGGTTGGTACATATCTCGGAAATCGCCAACACCTTCGTCAACGACGTACACGATTTTTTGCAGGAAGGGCAATCGGTGAAGGTTTTGGTCCTCTCGTCGGAGAAAGGCCGTATCAATCTCTCCATCAAAAAAGCCCTGCCTCCCCAGGAGCGTCCCGCGTCCCGGGGACCCCGGCCAGGCGGAGCGGCGCCGCGCCCAGCGGCTTCTCAGCCGCCGGCTCATTTCCGTTCCCCCCAGGGCGCACAGCAGCCTCTGCCGCCCTCCGGAGATCAGGCCTTCGAGGACAAGCTCAAGCGATTCCTCTCCTCCTCCGAGGGAAAGATGGCGGACCTAAACCGCAGCATGGACGGCAAACGGGGTGGACGACGGAGACGTTAAATCTCAAAATCCCCAGCAGGGCACGCTCCGCCGGGGATTTAAATTTCTCACTTCGCCGTCGATCCGCAGCTTTAACATAATTTCCTGCGGCAGGCCAAAATCCATGATGTGCCGGCACGAAAAAATATCTGCCGGTGTCCCATGGATTTCACGCAGGCCGGACGCTTTTCGTGTCCGCCGGCGGACCCAAAAAACGCATGCGCTTTTTTGAGGTCCGTTGACTACAAAACACAAAGGAGAAAGCTCTATGAAATGGATGATCGCCTCCGACCTCCACGGCTCCGCCCGGTTCTGCCGGGCAATGCTGGAAGCATTCCGGCGTGAAGAGGCAGGCCGGCTGGTACTGCTGGGAGATCTGCTCTACCACGGTCCCCGGAACGATTTTCCCCAGGAGTATGATCCCCGGGCCGTCACCGGCCTGCTCAACGGCGTGAAAGACCATCTGCTCTGCGTCCGGGGAAACTGTGACAGTGAGGTAGACCAAATGGTGCTGGAGTTTCCCGTGCTGGCGGAGTACGCCTTTTTATCCGTAGACGGCCGCAGTATCTTCGCCACCCACGGCCATCACTACGGCCCGGACAACCCACCGCCCCTGGGGACGGGGCATTTTCTCCTGTGCGGCCACACTCACCTGCCTGTGCACCGGGACTGCGGCGCCTTCACCTATCTGAACCCCGGCTCCCTGTCCCTGCCCAAGGAAGGCACCCCCCACAGCTACATGACGCTGGAGGACGGCGAGTTTACCTGGCACGATCTCCTGAGCGGAGAGCCGTTTCAGCCCCTGCGATAAGACAAAAAAGATCCCTCATACGGCAGGTCCCGCCTGCTGTCTGAGGGATCTTTTCGTATTGTTACAGCACCTTGCTGAGGAAATCCTGGAGCCGGGGATGCCGGGGACTGCCGAATACCGCCTCCGGGGTCCCCTCCTCCAGTACCAACCCATCGGCCATGAAGAGCACCCGGCTGCCCACCTCCCGTGCAAAGCCCATCTCGTGGGTCACCACCACCATGGTCATGCCCTCCCGGGCCAGCTCCTTCATCACGTCCAGCACTTCGCCCACCATCTCCGGGTCCAGAGCGGAGGTCGGTTCGTCAAACAGCATGACCTGGGGCTTCATGGCCAAAGCACGGACGATGGCCACCCGCTGCTTCTGGCCGCCGGAGAGCTGGCTGGGATAGGCGTCCGCCTTGTCTGTCAGGCCTACCCGCTGGAGCAGGGCGTCCGCCTGGGCGTCGGCCTCCTCCTGCTTCATCAGTCCCGTGCGCACCGGGGCCAGGGTGATGTTTTTCCGGATGGTCATATTGGGAAACAGGTTAAAGTGCTGGAACACCATGCCCATCTGCTGGCGCACCTGGTCGATCTTCACCTTGGGATCGGTGATGACCGTGCCCTGAAACGTGATCGTCCCCTTGGTGGGCGTCTCCAACAGGTTCAGGCACCGCAAAAATGTGGACTTACCGGAGCCGGAGGGACCGATCACCACCACCTTTTCTCCGGAGTGAATATGCTGGGAGATATCGTTCAACACCAAATGATCTCCAAAGGACTTGGAGAGGTTTTTAACGTCGATCACTTTCCCGCAGCCTCCTTTCCAGCTTCCCCTGAAGCCAGGTGAAGATGATGACAACGCTTAAGTACATCACGGCAATGCCGATCAGCGGCGGCATATAGTCGAAGGTCCTGCCGCCGATGGTACTGGCATAGTACAGCATTTCCGCGCCGCCGATAGCCTGGGCCAGAGAGGTGTCCTTGAACAGTGTAATGAACTCGTTGCCAAGGGATGGCAGAATGTTCTTGAACGCCTGTGGGATGACAATAAAGCGCATGGTGTCGAAGTAATTGAGTCCTAGAGAGCGGCCTGCCTCGGACTGGCCCGCATCCACGCTCATCAATCCGCCCCGGATGATCTCCGCCACATAGGCCCCGGAGTTGACGCCCAGGCCGATGAAGGCAACCAAGACCTTGTTGCGCTGGGTGGGGAAGATGACGAAGGTCCAGATGAACAGCTGCACCAGCATAGGGGTGCCTCGAATAACGGTGGTGTAAATCTGGCAGAGTACGTTTAAAATGCCCAACAGGGGATTTCTCTTCCGGCCCAGGCGCTGCTGGTCGTGGGCGGAGCGGATTACGGCCACCACCAGCCCCAGCAGCACGCCGAAGATCAGGGCAATGACAGTCAGCTCCAAGGTTGTGCCCAGACCCTGGAGGTAAAGCCTCCAGCGGTCACCCTCAATGAAAGCCCTTTGCAGGCGGGGACCAATGCGAATCAGCCAGTCAGTCAGCGATTGGAACATGGGGGCCTCCTCTCTCTTTCTCCATGATGAAAAAGGGCGGCCCTTCGGCCGCCCTTTTCAATCTCCTTATTCGGCGGTAATATACTTATCCACAATGTCCTGGAAGGTGCCGTCGGCCTTCAGCTCCGCCATGGCGGTGTTGACAGCCTCCAGCAGGGCGGTGTTGCCCTTGGCAAAACCGATGGCGTAGTCCTCCACGGCGAACTCGGTGTCCAGAATCTTCAGGCCAGGGTTCTGGGCCATGAAGGCCTTGGCGGGTTCGTTGTCGATGACCACGGCGTCCACCTGGCCGTTGACCAGGGCCATGACCGCCAGGGCGCCGGTGTCAAAGGCGGTGACGTGGTCCTCGCCGTAGCCGCCGTTCTCCGGGGTGTCGGAGCAGTAAATATAGCCGGTGGTGGCCTTCTGGGTGCCGATCATCTCGGCATTCGCCAGATCATCCACCGTCTGAATGGAAGAGTCCTCCTTGACGATGACCACCTGGATGCCGGTGGCGTAGCTGTCGGAGAAATCCATAACCTCTTTCCGCTCATCCGTGATGGTAATGCCAGCCATGGCGATGTCGCTCTGACCGGTCTGGACAGCGGTGAGAGCCGCGTCAAAGCCCATGTCGTCCACCACCAGTTCCAATCCCAGCTTCTTGGCGATGGCGTCCGCCACCTCCACGTCGATGCCCTCGAAGCCGCCGGCATCGGTGGTCATCTCGTAGGGAGGGAACTCGGCGTTGGTGGACATATGGAGCTTGCCCTCTTCCACGGTGGTAAATGCCGTGGCGGCGGCGTCCACATCATCGGGAGTATCAGGGGAGGCGGGCTTGTCACCGCCGCCGCAGGCGGCCAGACTCAGCACCATGGCCAGGACCAGCAAAAGCGCAAAATACTTCTTCATAACACAATCTTCCTTTTCCATCAAGTTTCTTTCCGTCTGGAAATTTTCATATTCAAACGGCTTCTTCCGTTGACTGTGGATACCTTATCACTCCCTGGCCCGACTGTCAATAGTTTATCAGTATTTATGTATATTTATTTGGTCACTTCTTCCATTTCTCCAGAAAATATGGAACATTCGCCGGTTTTTTTGTGGATTTTTCAGGCATCTCCCACAGTCCTTAGTGAATATTAAAACGAATATTTATCAGGGAATGCCGGAAGGCGGACGCCGCGGCGTCCGCCTTCCTTTTTCTATCCCATCCAGACGCCAGCCACCAGAAACACCATGGTCAGCACCAGGAAGTATAGGACCAGCTTCCACACGTATTTTACCCAGCGGTCATAGGGGACGTGCCCCAGGGCCAACGCCCCCATCACCACCGCCGCCGTGGGTGTGATGATGTTCACAAGACCTGATGCAGACTGAAAGGCCGTCACCACCAGATCTCCGCCCACTCCGGCGAATTCCCCCAGAGGGGCCATGATGGGTACCGACAGTGTGGCAAGTCCCGAGGAAGAGGGAATCAGCACTGTCAGCGGCAGGTAGATCAGATATACCAGCAGCACAAAGCTGACCGCCCCTGTGCCGGAGAGCGCTACCTCGCCCCAGTGAAGAACGGTATCCGTGATCCCGCCGTCGTTCATCAGCACAGTAATGCCGCGGCTGATTCCAATGATGAAGGCCACGCCCAGCAGGTCCGCGCAGCCGGCCACAAAGGTCTCCGCCACCTCGTCCTCCCGCTGTCCGTCGATTAGGCCGATGATCACGCCCCCCAGCAAAAACAGAGCGCTCAGCTCCGGGAACCACCAGCCCAAAGCCGGAAGCGGCAGGCCCATCTCGTCAAAGGGAATGACGCCGTAGATCATAACCAGAAAGACCAGTGTAAAGAGCGTCATGATAGCCTTGCGCTTGGGGGTAAACTCCGGCTGTGGTTCCTCCATGCTCACCTGGATCTTACCCGCGCCGACGCCCACTACGGACCGGGATGGATTTTTTTTCACCCTGGCGGCGTAGGCCATGACAAACCAAATAGCCGCCCCCTCAAACACAATCCACTGGAGGACCCGCAGCAAAATGCCCTCCCCCAGGGATACGCCGGCAAAGCCTGCGGCAATGCCGGTGGCAAAGGGATTGACTGTGGAGGCGATTACCCCCGCCCCCGCGCCCAGTAAAATCACGGAGATGCCCACCACGGCGTCGTAGCCCGCCGCCAGAAACACGGGGATCAGCAGCGGATAAAAGGCCATGGTCTCCTCCCACATACCGTAGGTGGTGCCCCCCAGGCCAAAGAGCAGCATCAGGATGGGAATCAGCCACTTTTCCCGGCCGCCCAGCCGCTGGATAATCCGGGCGACGCCGGCGTCTACCGCTCCGGTCTTCATCACCACACCTAGAAAACCGCCTACCATCAAGATGAAAACGCACACGTCCACGGCATCGTAAAAGCCGTTAAAGGCGGCTTTCAGCACCGCGCCCGCGCCCTGGGGCGTTGAATCGGTGAGATGGTAGCTGCCTGCCACGGGCACCTCGTCCACATATTCATAGGCGCCGGAGGGAATCAGCCACGTGGCGGCGGCCACCAGAATAATGAGAAGAAAGAGAATGGTATAGGCTGTGGGCATCCGAAATTTGGGTTTCTCCAAAAAAGAGCGCCTCCTCTTATTTGCCGATCGTGGCCACCAGCACCGCCTTGATGGAGTGCATCCGGTTTTCCGCCTCGTCAAAGACCACACTGTGGCGGCCCCGGAACACCTCGTCGGTAACTTCCCGGATGTCCACGCCCTTATCCTTCCACTCCTTGGCCAGCTTTGTCTCAAAATCGTGGAAGGAGGGCAGGCAGTGCATATAGAGCACGTTGGGGTTGCCGGTGGCCTTCATGGTTTCCTCCGTCACCCGGAAGGGAGAGAGCAGCTCCGCCCGCTCGGGAATCAGCGCCTCCTCGCCCATGGAAGCCCAGATGTCGCCATAGATCACGTCGGCGTCTTTTACGTCGTTCATATTGTCGGTGATCTCCAGCAGGGCGCCGTTCTCCCGGGCGGTAGCGAAGGTGGTCTTGACCACCTCCTGGTCCATCTCCTTGGCCAGCTTCTCCGGACCGATGCCCACAAAGTGCATCCCCATCTTTGCGGCGCCAATCATCCAGGCATAGCACATGTTGTTGCGCACATCGCCGGGGAATACAATTTTGATCTGATTCAGGGGCTTGTGGCAGTGCTCTTCAATGGTCATCATGTCTGCCAGGATCTGGGTGGGGTGGTCGGCGTCGGTAAGGCCGTTCCAAACGGGAACCCCGGCGTATTTCGCCAGTTCCTCCACATTTTTCTGAGCATAGCCCCGGTATTCAATTCCGTCAAAGAACCGGCCCAGCACCTTGGCGGAGTCCTCCAAAGACTCCTTCTTTCCCATCTGGGAGCTGCCTGCGTCCAGATAGGTGACGTGGGCGCCCTCCTGAGTGGCCGCCACCTCAAAAGAGCACCTTGTGCGGGTGGAGGTCTTTTCAAAGAGCAGCACAATGTGCTTGCCTTTCAGGGCCGGATCGCAGATCCCGGCCCTGCGCTTGGCCTTTAGGTCGTGACCTAGGTCCAGAAGATAGCGGATCTCCGCCGGGGTAAAATCCTGTAACGTCAGAAAGCTTCTGCCTTTTAAATTCACTGCCATAATAAACGATCTCCTTTGTTCTTCTATGATTGGTAATGGGATGATAAGGCGAACGCCTCACGGATGCGTCCACCGCCGGCAAATCCAAAGCGCATCAGAGGTTTTTTCACAGGTGGTCTCCGCTGGAGCCGCTGAGAACGCCCCGGCTTGTGTGATTTCACCTTGCGGTGAATGTGCGCTCCGCAGGCAGCGTGCCTATGCCGCCGGTTGAACGCGGCAAATTGCGGCCTTACTGCCAATATTCTCTTTCAGGGGTCCTCCCTCCACAGCGGCATGGACATGCAGCGGGGACCGCCCCGGCCGCGGCTCAGCTCCGCGCTGGGGATGGTGTGGATCTTAATTCCAGCCTCCTCTAAAGAGCGGTTGGTCACGTAGTTCCGGGAGTACACCACCACCTCGCCGGGGCCGATGGCCAGGGTGTTGCTGCCGTCGTTCCACTGCTCCCGTGCGGCGTCGATCTCGCTGCCCCTTCCACAGGGGATCAGCGTCACACGGTCCAGCTCCAGATGCTCTTTCAGAATATCCTCCAGCCGTCCCTCCTCCTGGCGGATGGACATCTTGCGGCTCTCGTCCAGCTCCATAACAAATACGGTGATGCTGGACAAAATGTTGGGGTGGACGGTAAATTTGTCCCGGTCTACCATGGTAAACACAGTGTCCAGATGCATGAAAGAACGGGTCTTGGGAATATTGAAAGCCAGAATTTTCTTAAAGGTTTTGCTGCGGGTCAGCACCGCCTCCGCCAAGGTGTCAATGGAGTTCTCACGGGTACGCTGGGAGATTCCCACCGCCAGCACCTGGGGAGACAGCACCAAGATGTCACCTCCCTCCAGGGAGGACACCTCTCCCCGGTCATACCAGCGCGGGGCGTGCATATACTCCGGATTGTGTTCAAAAATCAGTTTTCCAAACAATGTCTCCCGGTTGCGGGTGGCGGTGTGCATCTTGTGGATGGATACGCCGGTGCCGATGGTGGCAAAGGGGTCCCGGGTGAAATAGAGGTTCGGCATTGGGTCCACGGCAAAGGGATAGTCATCTCCCTCCGCCGGGAGAAAGTCCCCCAGGCGTCCGCTTCCCTGGCGCAGCTGGCTCTTGCGGACGCCGGCCATCATGGTGGAAACCATCTCCCGGTCCTGCATTTTTCCCAGGAACTCCTCCAGACACTCCCGCATCCGCGGGTCCCGAACCTCCGCCTCATCCAAAAACTGCCGGATAAAGTCCTTGCGCACCTCGCTGCTGGTGATGGAGTTCACCACCAGATCCGTGAGGTATACCACCTCCACTCCCTGCTGGCGAAGACACTCGGCAAAGGCGTCGTGCTCTTTTTGGGCCTCCCGCAGATAGGGGATGTCGTCAAACAGCAGCCGCTCCAAGTACTCCGGCATTAAATTCTCCAGCTCTCCGCCGGGGCGATGCAGCAGGACCTTTCTCAGCCGGCCGATCTCAGACGTATTATGGATTCCAGTCTCCAAAATGGGTCACTCCTTTTTAAAAGTCCCGGAGAAGCAAAGCTAGATCTCCACTTCCTCCGCAAGACAATCATGGATTACTCTGCTTTAGGTTCTCTAAAATTTTTATTTTCATGCGCCGGATTTCCAAATTTACAAAGACAAAAACAGTGGGACGAATCTCTCGTCCCACTGTTTTCGCACTCGTATTAAAATTCCGCCATGTCTTTAGTCCCGCTGGGCCTGGAGCATCTTGCGCTGGATCGTAAAAATCGCCCGCAGCAGCCGCTGCCGCTCTTTTTCATCCAAGGCCTCAAACCTGCAGCCATACTCATACCGAAAGCCCTTCTTCGGCGTAACGCGCAGCACCTGGCAGGTGATGGAGAAGGGCCGTTCGTTTGGCAAAAGCGCCGCCTCCAGCTGGAAAAAGTCCCCCTCCTGGTACACATTCTTGGTCAAAACCCGAGCGCCGCCGGCGCTGACATCCAGCACCCTGCACTCCGCCTGCTCCCGGCCCAGACCTCTGTACCGGCCGCTGGGCATCACCCGGGCGTCCATATCGGTGTTTTGACGGAAGAAATTCCGGTGCTCCTGGCTCTGGAGGATCTCCAAATTTTCGATCTGCCAAAAATCCCGGGAACTCTTGCCCACCGTCCCGTTCATGGAAAAGGCCTGGGAGTTCCGCTGAAATCCACGCAGCTTGACCTTGCTGTTGTACAGCGCCTGGGGCAGCGGGTCCTCCGTATCTCTCCGCAGCTCTAAAATACCGCCGCCCAAGAGTCCCAGCCTACCCACAAAAATGAGGTGGTTTTCCATGGTCAAAACCTCCACCTTCATCCCGGAATAGAGTTCTGGCATCTCCTGGGAATCCACGGGGTCCGGCGGCCGCCTCTGTTTTTCCGGTGCCGCTTTCAGAATCCCTTTGAAAAATTTCATCGGTCTTCTCTCCTTCCGCCACTCAAAGCGTCAGCACACGGTGTAATATAACGGCCATCTCTGCCCGGCTGATGGATCTGCGGGGATTGATCCGCAGATCACTGCTGCCCTGTACCACCCCCAGCTGAATGAGAGCGGCCACAGACTCCCGGGCATAGGACGAGACCTGTGCCTGGTCCGCATACGCGTTAAGGGCCGAGGCAGTAGTGGCGGGAACCCGCTCTCCGGCAGCCCGCATGGCCCGGCAGATCATCGTCATGGCGCTCTGGCGGGTAATGGGGCTGTTGGGGTTAAACCGTCCGCCGCTGCCCTCCACAATTCCCTTGCTCTTGGCGACGGCCACCGCTCCGGCATAGGGACTGCTGGCCGGAACATCCGGGAAGCTGGAAACCTTGGCGCTGGTATCAAAACCGAAAGCACGGCACACCATCAGCGTAAACTCACCCCGGCTGATGGACCGGGACGGCCGGAAGGAATTGTCGCTGTATCCGTTGGAGATTCCGGCGTAGCGGAGGAACTCCACAGAGGGTTTTGCCCAATCCCAGCCGCTGTCCACATCATAGAAGGGCGTAGCGCAGTAGCTGGTATAGAGGTCGATGGTCACATTGCCGCTGAAACTGCCGCCCTGGGTATTATATCCGGTGTAAGGGATATTCACTTGTCCCTGATAGCCCGCCTTGGGCACAAAGGACAGCTGCCCGATGAAAAGGCCCCCGCCTGCGGTGTAATTAGCGGTGGTGGTGGCCGGAGCGCCCGGACGGCTGGGAGATGCGTAGTTCATGTACAGCCGCCCCGCGCTGGCATTGGGCAGGCTGGTAAAGCGGATGTGGGACAGTGTGCCTCCCACCGCCGACTGGCAGGCGGACTGGAAATCTACCGACCGCAGGGCCACGGGAGCGGAGCTGCCGATATATCGGGTCCCGCTGGAAAAGCCGCTGTCCCCGCCGGTGCTGCCGATGACAATCTCCACGGTGCCGCTGAACCGCTCTCCGCCGGTGCTTCTGGCATCGTACCGGAAGGTCGCCGTGCCGTTGGTGTTGGCCGCCGCGAAGGAGACATCGTCCAGCTGGCGGCTCCCGCCCCGGCGGTAGTACATCGTGGAACTCCCCACGGCGGTACCGGTCCCCCGGGAGGCATTATACTGGTAGTACAGCGTGCCGTACCGGCTGGCAGGCAGCTCAAAGCTTACATAGCTGAGATCATCCCCTGTAGCGGAACGGCAAACGGCGTTAAAATCGCTGGCATTGAAGCGCACCACGCCGCCGCTGGCAATGGAATAACTCACCACCCGGCCGGTAGCCTGGCCCACCGTGATGCTGACAGTACCCTCAAACCGGTTTCCTGCGGCGTCATAGCCTCCGAAGGGGATGGAAGCCGTGCCCTCATACCGCCGGTTGGGGACAAAGGTCACATCCGACACGCTGGGATTGCCGCCCCTGGAAAACCGCTGGGAAGAGGAAACCCGGCTGCCGGTGTTGCTGCTGTTCCTGTAATTGCGGTACAGCGTTCCAACGCTGGAGGCAGGCAGGGTAAACGTAATGTAATTCAGGGAGGAGTTATTGGCCCGCTGGCAGGCCTCGTTGAAATCCTCCGCCCGGAACGTCACCGCCTCGCCCACGTCGGTGGTGTAGGACACGGTTCCCGCCTGATCCGACACGTGGATCACCAGGTCGTCCTTATAGGAATGGCCCGTGGTATCGTAACCGGTATAGGGAATCGTGACGGTTCCGCTGAAATTGCTGGCGGGCACAAAGGTAATATTGGAGATCCGGCTGCCGGTATTGCTCCGGTTGTAGCGGGTGCTGGTATCCACCCGGTTGCTGGAGCTGCTGGTATAGCTGTAGTATAGAATCCCCTGGGATGCCGGAGGCAGGCTGTCGAAGTAGATATAGCTCAAGGTCCTGCCGTTGGCATCCTGACAGGCGGAATTAAAATCCGCCGCATTCAGCGTCAGTCGCTGATTGATCCCGGTGGTGTACTCCACTCCGCCGCTGCCGCCGCCGTCGGCAGAATAAATGTTGATGGTCATCGTACCAGAGTAGCTGCTGCCGGTGGTGTCCGTACAGCGGTAAGGGACACTGATCGTACCGGTATAGTTCTCTTCCGGAACAAACGTCACTTTCTCCAGCAGAGGATTGCTGCTGATATAATACTTGGTGGTACCGTCCACCTTCGGGGAATACTGCTCGGGGCTGTAATTATAGTAGAGCGTTCCCTTACCGGAACCGGGCTGGCTGAACGTGACATAGCTGGCGTTCCGCCCGGTTTTCAGCTTGCAGATATCCTTAAACTCCTTGCTTGACAGGGTGATGGAGCGGTTCATAGCAGTGCTGTAGGTCACATCGCCGGTGCTCTCCACCTCCACCCGGATTGTGCCATGGAAGGAGATCTCGTTTGTGTTGTGGCCAGTATACTCAATTACCGCCGTACCGCTGAAGCCCCCGTTTGGTACAAAGCTCACATCCTCCAGGGCCATTTTCCCGCTGCCGGAGGGGGCGGTGGCATAGAGCCGGTCCACACCGCCCACACCGTGGTTGGGCGTGTCCGGTGAACCATACCGGTAGTAGAGCACGCCCTGGGCCGTGGAAACCCGCAAGTTGTCCACATAGTCCAGCGGCGCATTGCTCTTGGAGATGGAACGGCTGTTCAGCTCCGACACCAAGCCGGAGAAATCCAGCTTCTCCCCCGCCCGGAGGCTGCGGTTGATCGCCTCCGCCACATCCTCCACTACCGTGACCTCACACGAGGCCTTATAGCCGGTGTTGTAGACGGTGGCGGTGATCGTGGCCTTACCGGGATAGTGGCCGGTAATTTTACCGTTGGAGGCAGAGGCCACAGAGGGATTGCTGCTGCTCCAGGAAATGGCTCCCTTGGCGTTGCCGAAGGTGGGAAATTCCATGGAGAGGGACTCGTTCACCACCAGTTGGGCACTGGTGGGCGAGAGGGTGATTCCGGAAACCTCGATCTCACAGAAGGCCTCCTTTCCGCTGCCGTCTGTGCTCTTGGCGGTAATGGTGACCTTGCCGGGACTCTGGGGGGTCACGGTGCCGTCGCTGGCCACAGTGGCTACCTTCTCGTCGCTGCTGGTCCATTCCAGCGTCTGGTTGCTGGCGTTGCTGGGAGTGATGCCGACCTCCAGCCTCTGGCTCTTCCGCATCTCCATCACCAGAGAGGTAGGATTCATGAAAAGGCCGGTAATCGGAATTTCCGCCGCCGCCACAGTAACGGTACAGGCCTCGGTCTTTGTCGGGTCGCTGGTACTGGCGGCAATGATATCGGCGGTGCCCGCGCCCACAGCGGTGACAACGCCGCTCTCGTCTACCGTCGCCACTTTCTCATTGCTGCTGCGCCAGGTGACATCGTGGCCCTCGCTGCCATCCGTCATAATAACTGTGGCCGCAAGGGGGCTGGACACCTCTCCCGCAATCATATTCATGCGGGAAGGCGTCACAACAATCTCCCGCACCTCTATGTGCTGGCTGCCCTGAACCTCGATCGTACACCCGTTGGAGACGCGGCTGCCATCCGCCGCAGTGGCGGTGATTGTGACCGTTCCGCCGGATACGCCGCGGACCGTCACCTGCTCACCGCTGGCGGTAGTGGCCGGCGTCACGGTGGCAATCCTCTCGTCGCTGCTGCGCCAATTGATCTGCCGGTTATCGGCGTCTTCCGGCCTCGCCGTGGCGATGAGGTGGATCATCCCGTCTGAGCGCATTGTCAATCCGCCGGTGACGTCTTTTCCCGCCGTATCCGTCAGTTCAATGCTCTTTACCTTGGACTCCACAGTCACCGCACAGCTGGCGATGAGGCCCGGATACTCGGCGCATGTGGCCGTAATCGTGGCGGTCCCCTTGCCCACGGCGGTGATCCGGTTGCCCACACTGGCAGCCGTCGCGTTTGTGGTGGTGCTCTCAACCGTCACAACACTGGTATTGTCGCTTACCCAAGTCACTGTGAAGTTGTAATCCTGGGGCGGCGGATCCAGAGTAAGCCGGGCGGTAATAGACTCTGTTACGCCAACATTCATGGTTTTCTGGTCGCTGTCAAAGGAAAAACTGTCAGCCGCCAAGGCCGCCGGAGCCAGGGAAACCAGCAGGGCCAGCGCCAGGAGCAGCGCCCCTGTGCGGCGGAAAAACGGATATTTCATAAACCGATGCACTCCTTTTCACGCAAGGTAACGGGAGGACGGGCGGAGATGCCCGCCCTCCCAATGGTAAGGCCGCTCAGGGAGTCACGCTGGGATTGCCCCAGTCGCTGCCGGAGGTAATGGAATACCGGGGCACATACATCCCTCTGCTGTTTTTCACCAGGTCCATCGTCAGCGTCAGGGGTTTGCTGCCGGTGATTCCCCGGATGTTGGAGAGGTTCTGGTTCAGGGAGAAGTTGTTGCCCGTTCTTCTCGCAGTAAAGGTCAGAATCAGCGTACGGCAGGTGGGATTCGTGGTGCTGGTGGCGGGAACCTGCGGGTCCACACCGATGCCGGCGGCGGATACCAACGCACCGCTGCTGATATACTTTGTCGAATCCAGCGTAGCCGTCAGAGGTTTGTCGACCACTTGCAAATACCTTGTGGGAGAAGAGCTGTTATCCCTATAGTAGAGGTCCGTACTGAAGGTGATGGTCACCGTGCCGCTGTACGCCAAGTTTTCCGCGGCCTTGGGGTCATCTGTCAGAACCATGTCCGCGTTCACCTCCGTGGAGATGGTGATGGCCTGAGGCGGCGTATTGTCGGGATAGAACAGTCCGGACGCCGCCGCGAAAGCGTAACCGGAAGCGCCCTGGCTGCTGCCCATAGCCACAAACCAGTACTCCATGTTCGGGTTGTTTGGATTCATGTACCCGCGGCAGTTTTCCGTTATGGTCTTCCAGCTGCCTGGGTGAATCATATTGCCCACCTGGGCAATACTGCCCGAACTGGGGCTGGCGGTGTTCATGTAGTTGACAACCTGGTTTTTCTGAGCGTCGCTGCCATACAGGTCAAATACGGAGCCGGCCAAATTTCTGCCGTTGCTGTAGAGGTATTCGCTCATGGCCTCCAAAACGGTCATGGTCTTAAATTTATCGAACTGTTCCTCCGTATAATCACCGGCAAAACCGTAATCCGGATTTGGGGTCTGCCAATCAATGGTATCGCTCAAAGGCGAGGACGCTGTGCCATCCACCAGGAGCAGCCATTTGATATCGGCGGGCCGGTCGGCCTGAACGCCGGCGCTGGGGTTGCTGACACTGACGCCGATGATGGGCTTTACCACATCCACGGTTTCAAATCGGAAGGCATAGACATTGGAAATGGAGTTTTGAGACTGGCCTTGGAGAACGAAATAGGCCACATACTTGGTGCTGGCGGTCAGATCTGTGACCATAATCTCCTGATACGCCGCGCCGTTGCTGCCGGATCCCATCTGATAGCTGGAGCCGGTATAGGAGGGATTGGTGATGCTGCTGCTCACCGGCAGCGTGGCGTTGGGATTATTGGTGTCTTTAAACGGCGTGCCGTCCTCCGGCAGCTGATCCCAGTTGCTCTCTGTCAGCCGTTCCGTAACGGTGGCTCCGCTGGCGTTTTCATACGTGAAGTCCGTGGGGATATAGCCCAGCGGGGCAATCACGTAGTAATACAGGCCCGGACGGCTGAGGGCAAAGCTGATGCGGACGCCGGAGTCGCCGGGGTCAAACACAGGGTAACCGTCGGTAAAGGTGGGAGGGGCGCTGTCCTGGAAAGCGTGCGTCACCGTATAGTCTACGGGAACACCGATCTCCTTCACCTTATAAATGCCCCTCTGGTGCTCGCTGTAGGCGCTCGGCGTCAGGGACAGGCTGGAGAGCGCGTTCAGCGTAGTCTGAGTGCCCGAGACCGGCGTCACCCGGATGGCAACCGACCCGGTCCAGCTGTCCCGCTCACTGTCGGGAGAGCCGTTCAGCTCCCGAATGATAATGCCGTACTCCCGGTCTCTGGCGTATTTCAGCTTCTCAAAATTGGGGTTCGTCTTCTCCACCGGCCCGTCGCTCCGCAGCTCCCGGGCGATGCTGAGGCCCACCGTGGGGGTCTGGACGGTGGTGCGGAACTCTGCCATAGTGGAGGCACCCTTCTTCATCTGGGTCCAATAGGTGTCGCCCTCGTTCCTGTAGTAGAGTTCAAACTTCATGCTGGTATCCGACCAGAACAGCAGATCATACAGCGTATCCTCGCTGACGCTGGCGGCAGTCAGCGGAGTCAGGCGGAAGTTCATGTCGAACAGGAGCTGGTTGCCGTCTTCATCCTTGCCGTTGTTGGTGCCCAGGGAGAATACCATCTGGGCATCGATGGTGGTAAACTCCTGGAGCTTTGTCACGCCCCGGACGCCGACCATGGGATTGGCGGCGGCGGAGGTATCCACGATGCCCTGCAGCTCAAAGTAATACGTGGTTCCGCTGGCCAGATTCAGTCCGCTGCGGCTGAGTTCGCTGTCGTGGGGGAAGGTGATGATCATCTCTCCGCTGCCGGAGTTATCCATGGTGACCGTGGCCTTGCGGTAATCGATGATCCAATCCTCGCCCACATCGTCCTCATTTTGGCCGTTCCGCTCCAGCACTACCTCCGGCTGTCCGCTGATGGGCTTCTCATAGAGCTTGATGTGGTAGCGCAGGGCTGCGGCCAGCTCCTCCTCCCGGGCTGCCCGGTTGGTGCTGTCCGCCGTGAGGACATTGTTGTACAGCGTCTGGAACACACTGGTAATCGGCTTTCCGGCCACGTTCTGAACACCTTGTACGCTCTCGGAGAACACCAGGCGGATCGAGGTGTCGGGATAGGGGGTCAACTCGGTGGAGCCTTCGCTGCCGTCATGGGTGAACTCCTGCTTCACCGTGGGACCCTCGTTGTCCAGTGTATTGATCTCCATGGGCGGGGTCAGATTCTGGGTATAGACATTGTAGTTGCCGGCGAGATCCTTTGCCACGTAGTACAAATCATACGCGGTCTGGGCCGTCAGTCCGGTGATGTTGATGGTCACGTCCGTGCCGGCCTTGCCCACCTTGACGTTACCCTTTTTCAGGGCGCCGGTACCGCTCTCCACCTGAATCTTGGCCATCAGATCCTCAGGACTCTCGATGCCCGGGGCATAGAACTCCGCGCCCCGCCGCACCACGGCCCAGTAGATGGTGCCCGGCTCATCCAAAGAGCTGGTCAGCCGCACGGAGGTTGCCGTCATATCCGTCACCGTCAGGTGCTGGATGACGGGAGGCGTCCGGTCCAGCGTACGCACCGTCAGCTTCCGCACGGCGGAACTCTTGTTGCTGTCGGCGTCGTTGAGCCACAGATACAGGTCATAGCTGGTATCCTCCGCCAGGTGGGAGGAGTTGACCCGAGAGATCAGATGCGGCGTGTTCTTCCGGAGGTCAACCACACCGTAGCCCAGGTTGCCGGGAATCGCGCCCGCTCTGAGATTTGCCGTGGAGGGCGCCGTAGAGTTCAGAGGCAGCAGGGCATAGTACAGCTTGCAGCTCTTTGTCGCCATGACCATGGCCTGAATCACCTGGTCGTCCTCATCGTCCACCGTCACAATTGTATAGGGATATCCGGTGGAAAACGCCGGCGCGGAGTTGTCCGTAGTTGTAAAGACAGCTACCTTTACAGGGCTTGCCCGGCCGCGGTCATCCACCAGCATGGCGGAGATGTAGTAAGATCCCTCCTGGGTCAGGCCTGTGATGCGGGCGATCATCTCCGTCTTGGAGGCGGTGACATTGAGGGTCCCGCTTCGGAGAATCTTACCCGGATAGGCGGTGGGATTTCGCAGCTCATCCTCGCCCATGGAACCGTCCAACAGCGAGCTGACTGCCCAATACACCGTGCCGCGCTTGTTGGTGCTGAACACCGCCTCCGCCGTGGTAGAACCTATGTTCCGGGCCAGAGGATACCCGGACAGCAGCCGCGGGTCGTCCGAGGACTCCGCCGCCGCGATGCTGTCCATCACCTTGTTGTTGATATTGGAGTCAATGCCGGGCCGGATGAAGATGCTGTCCGGCAGCATGGTGGCGCTGGAGCCGGCGGCGTTGATGTTCATCTTGTCCACATCGCCGTTGCCGGTGACCGGCGTGGCCGCGTCCAGGTTCAGGATCTTCACGGTGGTGTCGTTGGCGATGCTCAGGGCGGAGCCGGTGGCCTGCTCATCCACAGTAAGCTTATGGGTAATGCCCTGGACCACCCGGAGGTCGGAGTTGGGCGTGATATTGACGACTTCCTTGATATTTCCCGCCAGCTGCAGCTGCGTACCGTCCGCGCCGTCCAGGGTGATGACGCGCAGGCCCTGGTCGTCGTCGGTCACATCCTCCAGATAGGCGGAGGTGCGGACCGTGGTATTGGCAATGTTGGTCAGGCCCTCGGTTCGAACGCTCATAAAGTGGTCTGTCAGACTGTCGATCTCCAGACCCTCCGCCGTCACGTTGCGCAGAATAATGCTGTTCTGCCCGCGCTCGGCCTCACCGGCGCCGCAGACCACAATCTTGCCCATGACGGTGACGTTCTCCAGTTCCACATTGCCAAGGCCAACACCGCCGGTGAGATACAGATTCCCGGTGACAACGGTGTCCCGCAGCTTGACGCCGGGGCTGTTGACGGTCAGGTTGCCATACACACCGCCTGCGATCTGCTCACCGGGGTTTTTGACCAGCGTACCCAGGGCCCGCACCAGGAAACAGGCCATCTGCCCCCGGGTGATGTAATTTCGGGGACGGAAGGTGCCGTCCGAGTAACCCTGAATGATGCCCATCTCGGCGCACTCCTGCACCATACCGCGGCTCCAGTTCCCCATATCCCGGAAATCCGAAAAATCGCTGTTTACGCCGGGAATTCCCTGCATCCGCAGGTTCCGCCCCAGCATTACGGCAGCCTGCTCCCGGGTCACCCGCCCCATAGGGCCGGCGGTGGTCTCAGACGTTCCCTGGAAATAGCCCGCCTGGTAGGCGATGTTGATATCGTCGGCATACCAGGCGTTTTCCGGCACGTCCTGAAAAGGGGTGGCTCCCCGCTCCGTATAGCCAAAGGCCCGGTTGACCATGGTGACAAATTCCGCCCGGGTGAGCACCCGGTCCGGATTCAGGTCGCCGGTATTGCTGCCCCGCATCACGCCCCAGTCAACCAGGGTCTCCAGATAGGGTTCCATCCACTCCGCGGCCTCCGCCTCCGGGGTCAGCCGCGGAAGCAGGCTCCACAGTGTCACAGCGGCCAGCGCCAGGGAGAGCACTCTCTTGGCCAAGCCGCTCCGGACACTCTTCCATCCTCTCTTGTTCGTGTTCATTGCTGTTCCTCCCTAGTTGTCGTACCCACAGCAGGGGCAGACCGGCTTTCCAGCTGAATACTGAATACCGCCTCCCGCACCGTCACCTCTTCATCTTCACACATATCCACAAATTTTGTGGCATAGAGCAGTTTATCATTGCGCAGCTCCTGTTTTCGCAAAATCTGGCAGCGCAGAATCACCGGCTCCTCGGTCACGGGGATCACCAGCTCCAGGCGCTCTTCGATCTCCAGGCCCTCGTCCCCGTAAAAGGCCACGCCGCCGCAGCTGAGGTCAATGGACTGGATCTCTCTCCGGCCCTGCCACCGTCCTGTGATGGGATAGATAAATGTATTGAATTTAATGGGAACCCGCAGGTTCCGCCGGAGATCCGGGTCCAGGCTGGCGATTTTTTCCAGCGCTATCCGGTCTCCGCGCTGCCGGACAATGCGGCACTGCAGGGGCGGCTCGCTGCCGCTCATGCTCATCAGCACAATGACCTCATGACAGGCCACCTTGTCCACGTCATTGTCCATCACCATCAGCTGGAGGGTATCCCCGGCGGCGGGACCCTCCAGCCGGCCTCTCGCCAATGGATGATTCACGCTGTCCAACAGCAGATACATCCGCTCTTCCTGTCTCCCGTTCATGTCGTCTCCTCTCCCCGGGGCACGGGACTGCTCTCGCGCTCCTCAGTTTCCTCCTTTGGCCTTCCGTTGGGATCAAAGTGGAGGAAATATACATAGATTTCTACAATCGCCTGATACAGGCTGGGCGGAATCTCCTGGCCCAGCTGCAGCTGCGTCAGAATCGTGGACAGAGAGTTGTCCTCATAGATCGGCACACCGTTGTCCGCCGCCGTCTCCACAATTTTTTCCGCCAGATACCCCATGCCGGAGGCCACAATGACCGGAGCCGCGTCGTCCGGCCCGTATTGCAGGGCCACCGCCTTCTTGGCCCCGCCTCTTGTTCCGTCAGACCTTGACATTTACGCTGTTCTTCCCTTCAAAAATTTTGGGGAACACCTCGGTCAATGTGACCGGGCGCTCCAGCTTCCGCACGGCGACGCGGGAGGGTCTGAGATCATTCCGCGCCAGGATCTGGGACACGGTGGTCTCAATCTGCTGGGAGAATGGAACCACCTTCTCCGGACAGGCAATCTGAAGATCCACCTCACCGTCCTGGGCAGTTAAAACAATATCGAACAGCCCCAGAGACTGCACATCCATCTTAAAGAGGAACTTCATGACGTTCCCCTTTCCGCCGCTTCGGCTCTGGCGGTCCTCCGCGTCCGGGTCCACCCACAGCTCGGAGAACAGCATCCGCCCGTTCCACTCCAGAGGAATCAGATAGTGGTTCACCGGCATATAGACGCTCTCGTTCACCAGCATGGCCCCCACCAGATTTTGAAACGCCTGCTGCACCTCGGCGCCGCCCTCGCCCCGCAAGGCCCGGGCCGCCGCGGCGGCAATATGGTCCGAAAATTGAATGGCCGGCTCGTTCTGTCCCAGCTGGCTGCTGCGCAGAAGGCGCAGAAGGGACTCGTCGTCGATATTCTCCAACTGCCCTTTCAGTGTACCATATCCGCTGAGCTGATGGAAGGACTCCAGCAATTTTTCCTCAGATCCGTTTTCGTACCGGGCCATATTCAGCGCCAGCATGGTCAAAAGCGTGCGGGGCAGCCCCAGGTCATGGGTCCGCTCCACATAGCCGCCCATATACGGGATAATTCCCCGCTGGAGCAGCTCCAAATTTCCCTTCCGGTCCCCGGCCGCCATGCCGTTTTCCAGCTGGGCCATCAGCTCTCTCAGCTTTTCCGCCCAGCTGGCGGGAATGGCGTCCGCCATATCCGCCAGGTTTCTCAGGATATTTCCCTCGATATGGACGGTAGCGCCAAAATCCGCGTAGTTGCGCAGAAACTGCAGAATATCGGCCCGGACGCCGTCGGAGGAGGCCCGGGCATAGGCGTTGCGCAGCAGGGCAAACAGCGCCCCGCCAAAACGCGTTCCCGCCCGGAACTGCCCGGTGAGGAATTCCATAAGCTGGTCCTTATCCATCCGGAGCATCTCCAGAATTTGGCTCATCTCCTGGGCAATCCCCTCGCTCATGCCGGAGAGAACCACCGTTCCCTCCCGCCCGGAAAAGAGGCGGGCCAGACTCTCCGCCATACCGGGAGTGTCCCGCAGGCGCTGGAGGAACGTCTGGTAATTGGAATCGTACCGGACCTGGCCGTCCCCCTGGAGGTTGTGGTCCTGCTGTTCAGTTCGCTGGTCTGTCCGGGTGACCCGGCTGGGGTCCGGGACGTTCTGCACCGGCGTGCTGTCCGGAGAGACCGGCAGGTTTCGGTTGGTAGCCGCTCTGTCATACCCCGGTACCGGGTTGGTTGCACCTAAAAGGTCAGGCATTCTTGACACCTCGCAGAAAAAGACTTATACTAGTACATGATAGCAGAAAAATCTGATAAAGACTACTTATTTTTTTGCGGCAGCTGGCCGATAAATTTCAAAAAGACAAATGAGGTGGTGTTCCCGTGAGCAGTAATGATATCCTGGACATGTATATCTACGAAACCAACTCCCTGCTGGAACAGCTGGAGACAATCGTTCTGGACGCGGAAAAGGAAAACACGTTCTCCCAGGACAATGTGAATGAGATCTTCCGGATCATGCATACCATCAAGGGTTCTTCTGCTATGATGGAGTTCGATTCTCTGGCGGCAGTCTCCCATCGGATCGAGGACATGTTTTTCCTCATTCGGGAGGGTACGATGTCCGTGGTAAAGGACGCGGACCGTCCCGCTCTGTTCGACGTGATGCTCCGCGCCGTGGACTATTTCCGGGAGGAGATGGAAAAGGTGGAGGCGGAAGAGCCTCTTAATAAGGATGTCGACAGCTTCCTTGCAAATATTAATAGCCTGATCGCTAAAATTAAAGGAGAGGAGCCTGCTGAGGAGACCCCCGCCGCCCCGCCGCCCCAGGCTGCTCCCGCCGCCAGCGCCCCGGCCCCCGCGGCTGTTCCCGCCGCCGGAAGCGGCAACCCGGATTTCCCCCACGAGCTGCGGGTCTTTTTCGACGACGGCTGCGGCATGGAGAACCTGCGGGCCTACATGCTGGTAACCTCTATCCAGAGCTTTTGCTCCGACGCGGATTTCCTCTATGAACCCGCCGGGGTGGAGAGCGACGCCTCAACGGCGGAAAAAATTATTGACGAGGGCTTCCTGCTGATGTTCAAAAACCCGGAAAACCGGGAGAAGTCCATCGCCGTGATCCGCGAGGCCGGTTCCGTGCGCTCCTACCAGCCCCACGACTATGTTCCCGCCCCTCCCCAGGAAGAGCCGGAAGAGGAGTCCGTGCCGCAGTCCAACGACGCCGCGGCAGCTCCCAAGGCCGCGGCTCCCGCGAAGGCCGCAGCCGCCGCTGCTCCTGCGGCCGCCGCTCAGCAGCACCAGAAGGAGAGTCTCATCAGCGTGGGTCTGAGCAAGCTGGACCAGCTCTCCGCCATCGTGGGCGAGATCGTCATCACCGAGGCCATGGTCACCGCCTCTCCGGACCTGAAGGGACTCCATTTGGATGCCTTCTCCAAGTCTGCCCGGCAGCTGCGTAAGCTCACCGACGAGCTTCAGGACGTGTCCATGTCCCTGCGGATGATCCCGGTGTCCAACACCTTCCAGAAGATGAACCGCATTGTTCGGGATATGAGCAAAAAGCTGAACAAGCAGGTTAAGCTCACTCTCATCGGCGAAAACACCGAGGTGGATAAGACCATTGTGGACTCCATCGGCGACCCCATTATGCACATGGTCCGTAATTCCATGGACCACGGCATTGAGGAAAACGTGGAGGACCGCGTCGCCGCCGGCAAAGACCCTGTGGGGGAGATTGTCCTCTCCGCCGAGGACACCGGCAGCGAAGTTATCATCCAGATCAAGGACGACGGCGCCGGCGTCAACGACGAGGCCGTGCTGCGAAAGGCCATCAAAAACGGCATTGCCTCTCCCGACGTGGAGTACAGCCACAAGGAGATTCTGAACTTCCTGATGGCTCCCGGCTTTTCCACCAACCAGCAGGTGACGGAGTTCTCCGGCCGGGGCGTGGGTATGGACGTGGTAAAGAGCGGTGTAGAGAGTCTGGGCGGCACGGTCAGCATCACCAGCGAGCAGGGCCGCGGCATGATCACCACCATGCGGATTCCCCTGACCATGGCCATTATGGACGGCATGGAAGTGTCTGTCGGGGACTCGATCTTCACCATCCCCATCAACAACATCCGCTCCACCCTGAAGGTAACCGCCAACGATATCCTTCACGATTCTGTTAACGGCGAAATGGTCAAAATTATGGACGGGTACTACCCCGTGGTCCGCGCCAGGGACTTCTACAACCTTCCCACCGGCGCCGAGGAAATCGGCGATGGTATTTTGATGTGGCTGGAGTCCGGCGACTGTTCCTACTGCCTGTTTGTCGATGAGCTGCTTGGCGAGCAGCAAATTGTGGTAAAACCGCTTCCCGCCTATGTCAACAGCTTCGACATCAAAAATTTCGGCATCACCGGATGCAGCATCCTGGGCGACGGCAACATCAGTATCATTCTGGACGCGGGCGGCCTTTTCGCGGCGGCCCGGGGCGCGTAACGCGCCAAAGGAGGGAACGCAATGAGCGCGGTAAACGAAAATGTCCTGTTTCAAATTCAGGACGAGACGAATCCCCCCGTTATGGAGGAGACCGTAGAAAGCCGGAAATATCTCATTTTCATCACGGACGATCTGCGCTTGGGCGTGGACGCCGAATATGTGGTGGAAATCCTGAATACCCATACGGCGACCTATCTGCCCATGATGCCGGACTACATCCGGGGCATCTTCAACATGCGGGGCCAGATCATCCCCATCATGGATATCCGCCTGCGGCTGGGTAAGCCTCCCATGGAAAGCGAAAGTCTGCTGGTGGTCCTGAACTACAACGGCACCCAGTTGGGTATTCTGGTGGATTCCGTGGAAGTGATGCTGGATATTCCCAACGCCAGCATTTTGCCCATCCCCTCTCAGAGCGCCCAAAAGTTGGTCTCCGGGATGTGCACACTGCCCGACGGCTCTGGCACCATGCTGGTGCTGGACTGCGACCAGCTGATTCCCCATGAGTAACGAGACCAAGGGCGCGCCGGGGGCAGGCGCCTTTTCCCCCATGGCGATTTCAGACGCTGATTTCAAGCGGATGGTGACATTTATCCAGTCGTCCTACGGCATCGACCTCTCCCAGAAGAAACAGCTTATCACCGGACGTCTGTCTCCGGCCCTTCGAAAGCTGGGTTATAAGAGCTTTGGGGAATTTGTCAACCACGTGCTGGATAAAAAAGAGGACAGCGAAATCACCCTGATCATCAATAAGCTCACTACCAACTACACCTTTTTCATGCGAGAGAAGGAGCCGCTGGACTTTTTCCGCGAGAGGATTATCCCGGATCTGGTCCAGCGCCACCAGCGGGACAAGTGCCTCGCCATCTGGAGCGCCGGCTGCTCCAGCGGCGAGGAACCCTACAATCTCTCCATGTTCCTCTTTGACTATTTGGGAAGCCAGGCCAGCCAGTGGGATACCCAGATCTTGGCAACGGATATCTCTGCCCAGGCCCTGACCGCCGCCCGAAAAGGTGTATACACTCTGCCGGACACCATCCCCGCAGAGTGGAAGCGGAAATACTTTACTCCCAACCGGGACGGTACCCACACAGTTGCCCCGGCGGTGCGGAATAATGTGGATTTCCGGACCTTTAACCTGATGAGTCCTATCCAGTTCCGGCGGAAATTTGATATGATTTTCTGCCGCAATGTCATGATTTATTTCGATCAGCCTACCAAAGACGCCCTGGTCCGCCGTTTTTACGATGCCACGGTCCCCGGCGGTTATTTCATGATTAGCTGCTCTGAAAATCTAAGCGCCGGTATGCCCTATCGCAGGGTGGCCACGGCGGTCTTCCAAAAATGACGGCCGGAGCTTTTTGAAGGAGGCATTCCGTAAACATGGTACCAGCCAAAAAAATCCGCGTCATGGTGGTAGACGATTCGCTTCTGGCGCGCAGTATGATTATCAAGGGCCTTACGGCCCATCCCAGAATCGAAGTGGTGGGCTTCGCCATTAACACTTTGGATGCAAGGCGGAAAATCCCCGCACTGAATCCCGACGTAGTCACCATGGACGTAGAGATGCCTGGGCAGAGCGGCATTGATTTTTTGAAGGAATACCTTCCTGCCAATCCGATTCCCGTCATTCTTGTGTCCTCTTTGAATTTGAAAGTGTTTGACGCCTTGGCTGCCGGCGCGGTGGACTTTGTCCGCAAACCCACCTCGGAGGATACCCAGGCCTCCTTCATCACCGCCCTGGCCCAAAAGGTGTTGGTCGCCTCCATGTCCAGAGTTCGGGTAAGCGCGCCGCCGGCGGTCTCCGCCGCGAGCAGCGCTGTGGCGGCGGTTTCCTCTTCGCCCGCCGGACTTCTGGGAGCCGCCCCCGCTCTGAACAACGTGGTGATCGGTCTTGGCGCCTCCACCGGCGGAACGGAGGCCACGCTGGAGGTTATGAAGCGCCTGCCTGCCGATATCCCCCCCATGGTCATCGTACAGCACATGCCCAAGGGCTTTACCCAGATGTACGCCAACCGCCTGAACAACCTTTGCCAGATGGAGGTGCGGGAAGCCAAAAACGGCGATGAACTCCGCCGCGGCCTGGCCCTGGTGGCCCCTGCCGATCTGCAGGCCCGGGTTGTCCGTATTGGAGACAAATACACGGTCTCCTGTATGGCGGGAGAAAAAGTCAGCGGCCACCGTCCCTCTGTGGACGCGCTGTTTCAGTCCATGTCAGAGGTGGTCCGCTGCAAGATGGTGGGCATCATTATGACCGGCATGGGACAGGACGGCGCCGCGGGGCTGTTGGCTATGCGCCGCAAGGGCGCCTATACCATTGGCCAGGACCAGGAGTCCTGCGTGGTCTACGGTATGCCCAAGGTCGCCAATGACATTGGAGCAGTATGCACCCAGGCCTCCTGTGAAAACGTGGCCAACGTGCTGCTGCGGCACTTGAAAACCCTTTGAGAATCCTCCTCTCCGCCTCTGACGGCGCAGTTTTAGAACAAATATTTGACGCGGCGGGACCGAAAATGGTTCCGCCGCGTTTTTCGCGGAAAAATTCCCCTGGGGGTGAAAAGTTCTTTTCCGCGCGTTCTTAACTTTTCGGCACAATTGCCGATAAGAAATATTGAGAGATCAGATTGACTTTACAGAAAAGGATGTGAGATCCCGTGCTGACTTCTTCTGGCCGACCCAGCGCGATTTCTTCCGTGTCCCGTTCCAAGGCCTATTATCCCGTCCATCGGCGGGGCGCTTCCGCTCAGTCTGCGGTGGAGCACAAATATGATTCCGCGTCTTTCTCCCCTCTGCCGGAGGGAAAGAGCGCCTTTCAAATGCAGATGGTCAGCCGCCTGTCTCAGGAGGTCCGGACCGCCACTACCACCGGGGATATTCAGGCTCTTCGTCAGGCGGTATCCTCCGGAGAGTATACGCCTGATCCCATGGCCATTGCCGGGCGGATGCTGTTTTTGTCGGAGGCGTAGCCCATGGGTGATATCTATCAGGCATACCTCTCTCTGCTGCGCTCCCTGGGAGAGAGCTTGGAGCAGCTCTCCGCTCTCGCCCGGAAAAAGGCCGCCGCCGCCAATGCGGATGATTTGATGGCCCTGGACGAGATTATGAAACAGGAGCAGGCCATGACGCTGGCCTTCCGCGGCATGGAGCAGACCCGTGAAAAGCTGCTCTCCGAGCTGAACTGCGGCAATGTTCCCCTCGTCCGCCTTCCTGAGCACTTTCCGCCGGCCCTGCAGAACGAGGCCAAGGCGGCCGTCGCCACGCTGCAGAGCCAGTACCGGGACTACCGCAAAGAGGCCGACGGCGCCCGGACCGTTTTGGAGCAGCACATGCGGGAGATTGACGGTATTATCTCCGATCTGGGCGGTGCGCCCGCCCCGGAGGAGGGTCCCGGTTATGTCCCACCGCCGCCGCCGGACACCCCACCCAGTATGAAGACGGACTTCCGCGCCTGATTGGCCGCGCGGACTTCTATAAATAGAATAATTCTAAAACGCCGCCGTTCTCCCCTGTCGGGGGAACGCAGCAGGGTCCTTTCTTTGAGAAGCTTTATTTCGATCTTGGCGCCGTGGGGCGCATGGAGGTTACTTTTATGGGCATTGGTACATTTGGCTCTTTTACGCAGGCACGTCTGGCGGTTTATGCTGCTCAGACCGGCCTGACGGTAACGGGCAATAACATTTCCAACGTGAACACTCTGGGATATACCCGGCAGCGGCTGGACCAGAAAAGCCTTTATAACGCCGGTGCGGACCGCTATTACTCCACCACCGGCGTAAAGGTGGGCCAGGGTGTTTTGTGCTATGGTCTCTCCCAGCTGCGGGACCCCTATCTGGATATTCAATACCGCTCCAAAAGCGCCGACGTGGGCGCTATGGACGGTCTGCTGGCGGGTCTGGAGGGCATCGCAAAGATTCTGGACGAAGTGGGCAAGGGCGGCGAGATCGCCGAGGGCAAGGAATTCGGCATTGTGGCGGCCCAGTTCCGGGAGATTTACAAAGCGTTGAATAACCTCACCGACCAAACCGGTCACGATGAGTACGACGTCCAGGTGCGCTCCGCCTGCCAGAAACTGGTGTCCATGCTGAATTCCTACGGCAAGGGACTGCAAGAGCACTACAACAACACCGTTATGCGCTTTGAGCAAAACATTGACACAGTAAACACCATTCTCACCAATATCCAAAATCTGAACGAGAATATCCGCCAGGCCGACATCTTCGGCAATGACGCCCTGGAGATGCGGGATGAGCGAAATCTGCTGATCGACCGGTTGTCCGAATACGTCAAAATTGACGTGACCTACAGCATGGAGAAGGTCGGTCCCGGCGCCGAGGTGGAAAAGCTGACCATCCGTTTGGACAACGCCAATCCGGATTCCTCGGTCCACACCGACGAGACCGTATTGATTGATGGTATTTACGCCGCACAGCTGTCCATTGACCCCGTTCTGAACGAGGCGGCATATAAATATCTGACGGCGGACGGAACCCTGACCAACAATCCGGCACAGGCGGCGGATCAGGCGCCTTGGCGAAACCCCAACTTTGGCAAGACGGCGGATCTCGATCCCAATTATCCCGATGCGACCGTGGAGTTTTTGAAGATGGTGGACGGCAAAATTGTCGCCGCCGCCGATCAGGCTGACGCCGGCGTCCAGCCCAACAACCCGAAATACGATCCCACCCAGGAGGGCCTGCTGTATCTGAAGGCAGACGGCAAAACGCCTACCGCCGCCATTAAGGAAGCCGCCCACGGTCCCAACTTTGATATCACCGTCTCCGAGCTTGTGGACCGCAACGGACGCGTTCTCTTTACTATTATGCCTCCCACCAAGGTGGAAATTCCAGAGGATCAGTATCCCGCGGATGGCAAGGCCACTTCCTCGGTGGATGAAGCCACCGGTATTATCACGATCACCACGTACCTCAAGGAACTCTCCAGCCAAATCTCCCGAAATCCGGACTGGGTCAAGGGCAGTACCACTGCCTATAAGTATCTTACGGCGTCGGGCACTGGCACTCATAATGCGGATGAAGCCGCCAAGGTCTATCAGTACAACCCCAACTTTGGCAAAAAGCCTGGCGACGATGGCTGGGACGACACAAAGCCAGACGGTTCCTTCCGGTTTATCAAGGACGACGGCACAGGCACCAATGTTCCGGAGGAGGCCTGGCACCCCAAGGAGAACCCCCAATACGATCCGACCGATATTTCCGGTTACCGCTACATTAAAGTAGATGCGAATGGCAATCCCCCGGCCAATCCTGTATTCCCCGATGACTACACCACGGAGCTGGAGGAGGCCCGGGGCAATCCCACCTATTACAAACAGGAGTATAAGAAGGTCCCCTCCACGGCGGTAAAGCTGGACGATAACGACTTGTACGGCAAGCTCCAGTCCCAGCGGGAGCTGTTGACCGAGTCCGGAGAGTTCGCCAGTCAGGACACCGTCGCCGGGGTGGACGAGAATGCCGCTACCAAACGCGGCATCCCCTACTATCAGAAGTCCCTGGATTTGCTGGCCCACACCTTTGCCACAGAATTTAATAAGATTAACCAGGGATATCTGGTCAATCCCAAGGGAGAGTATATTGACCCCACCCAGACGGACGGCACGGTGCTGAAATTCACAAATCCCGCAGACCCGGCCGAAACCTACACCTTGAACAAAAATGATAAGTGGGATGATATTCCCGCTTGGGTCAAAGGTGCGGGCGGTCCCTTGGACGGGTACAACTCCGTTGAGGAATACCTGGCCCAGCCCCGCACGGATGCTAACGGCGACCCCCTGAAGGATGCTGATGGCAATGTGATCCGCAACGGCGCCTTTGTGGGAGGGAATCTGTTCAGCAACAACGGCAACACCAATGATGCTGATCATCCGCCTATTACTGCCAGCAATATCTCCATCTCCCTGGACTGGGCCGCAGGTCCTCTGATTGTTAACTCCTATGTCTGTCCCACGGGTTCCTCAAAGCCCGCCTCTACAGACAGTAAGAATATTATCGACAACTTTACCAAGCTCTTCTACAAAAAGCTGGAGTTCCGTCCGGACACCATCCCCTATGACGGTGTGGACAATGTCCGCCACGAGGCTATGTTTACCGGAACGCTGGAGGACATGTGGCTCAATATGGGCACGGTTTTGGGCGACGATATGACCATTGCCACCACCAAGCTGGACAATTATTACGACGCCCAGGTCAGTTTGGATACCAGCCGGGACTCTGTCTCCGCCGTGGACTTCAACGACGAGGCTATGAACCTGATGATGTATGCCAAGGCCTACAATGCCGCCTGCCGGCTGATGACCACCATTGACTCCGTGTTAGATAAGCTCATCAACAACACCGGCATGACAACCTGATTTTAAAAGGAGGGAAAATCGATGATTCCCCGTATGACGACAAGCGGTTCTCTAAAGGGATACCGTTACAATTTACAGCGCTCCACCTTTACCCTGAACAAGTCCATTACCACTGTGATGACCGGGCGGGCCTTCAATTCCTTTGCGGAGGATCCCGCCACGGCGGCCCACAGTTTTCAGCTGCGCCGGGCATATCTGCGCACCAGCAGCCAGCACTCCCTGAACGAGTCTATCGTGCGGAAATTTGATGTGGCCTACAGCTCCATGGACAGTGTGGAAAAAGTCATCGACACCGACCCAGAGGCTGAGGGCGCCGCCTACTATGCCATTCTCCGGGCTTTAAACGGTCCCGATGCCTCCGCCCGCAATGCCTTGGGACAGGAGATCACCGCCCACGCCAACGATATGGTGCAGTTTATGAACGGGCGGTACGGCGATAACTTCGTTTTCGCCGGTGCAGATGGACTGAACGTCCCCCTGACCTGGAAGCCCACACTGAACCCGGAGTATGATGAGACCTATGTCCCGGCGGATCCTGACAATCTCACGGATGAGGATCTCAAAAAGATGAACCAGTACCTCACTGCCGACGGCAAGCCTACCGCCGATGATCTGGACGCCGGCAGAACCCTCTACTACCGGGGTGTCGCTGTGGATTCCAATGCCGCCTCTGATCTGGAGAAGCTGAACTATATCACCAAGGGCGAGAAAAAGTATGTAGACATCGGCTTGGGCTATGACATGAACGGCGGCGAGGTGGAGTCCTCCAGCGTCTACAACGTCTCATTGCAGGCAGTGGATTTCCTGGGCGGCTATGGCCATGAAACCCGGACGGTCACGATCCCTCCCAAAACTGACGGCACCCGGCCGGATGCCATCACCTTCACCTTTGACGACATCCCTAAAAATATCGTCTCTATCACTGATCAGATCGGCTCTATTCTGCAGCGGTGCAGTCCGGAAAACGGCGATTTCGCCAGCAATGAAGACGAGGCCCGGTTTAATGCCCTGGTGGAGGCCTTTGAAGAGTCCTCATACCGGGTGAAGGACCGCTACACAGAGCTGACCACCCAGGCCCAATTCCTGAAAAACAACCAAACCCAGCTGGAGAGCAACGCCTATACGATCAACGAGCAGATCCAGGCTATCGACTATGTGGACCCTGCCGCTGCCATCTCCGATTTCATCTTTGCCAAATATTGCTACGACACTGCCTTGAAAGTGGGGAACAGCATCCTTAGTGAAAGTCTGATGGATTATATGAATTTCAATTAAATGAAGTTCTAAGTTGATATAGAGAGGAGTTTGGTATGATTTATGAATCAGCTCATTGAAATCACAAGCGTCCCCATTGAGATCGAGATGAAAACCTCCCACGCGCGGCTGGAATACGCGAGAGCGTCCGCAGACCTGGAAATCTCCCGCAACAAAGGCGGCTTGAGCATTAAAAGCCGTCCGATCCGGTTGAATATCGATACCTTTGAGATGCGCAGTTCCGTTACTCCTACTCCGGTTCAGACCGTTGAGCAGACGGCCCAAAAGGGCAAGCAGGCCGCCTATCAGGCCACCGCCACCTATGCCCAGCAGGGCGAACTGCTGTTAAAGGCAAAAGTGGGAGGTCCGGATCCTCTGGCGCAGTATGCTTTTACCGCTCTCAGTCCGGATATGAATGCCCAGCCGGGCCTGGATTTTCTTCCCTCTGTTGGACCGGAAATCGACTGGGATCCCGGTGAGCTGAATATCCGCTTTGAGATGGATAAGCTGAACTTCGACTGGCGTCTCAACCAAGCCCAGTTTGAATTTGTTCCCGGCGATATCGAGATCACTGTCAAACAGCAGCCCGATGTTATTATCAAGTATATCGGCGGTCCGCTCTACGTCCCCCCCTCCACAGATCCCAACTATGAGCCGGTGGATGTGCAGGCATGACAGGAGGTTCCCCATTGAAGCTCCAGACAAAGTACTTCGGAGAAATCGACTACGAACTCTCTGAAACCATCACCTTTCCCGCAGGCCTCTTTGGTTTTGACGATGAGCACAGCTTTCTTCTCTTGCCCTTCGACGGCAGCGGAGAGAATCTGTTGTGCCTGCAGAGCACAACTACGCCGGCTCTGGCTTTTGTGGTGATGGATCCCTTCTCTCTCTGTCCGGATTATGTACCCACCCTTAGAAAGGCAGAATTGCAGCTCTTTGACGTAAAGGATGTGCAGGGACTCTGCTTTTATGTGATGTGCGCGGTAAAACATCCGGTTTCCGCCAGTACGGTGAACCTGAAATGCCCAATTGTCATCCATCCTGGTACGCGGGAGGCCCGTCAGGTCATTATGGAGACGGAAGCTTACGGAATGCGGCATTCTCTGGCCGAATTCAGCCCCAGGGAGGAGGCCTCCACGTGCTGATTCTACAGCGCAAACCCGGTGAGTCTTTGGTAATCGGTGAGGATATCTCCATTACGGTTGTCTCTGTAGACGGCGGACGCGTCCGTCTGGCTATCTCCGCCCCGCAGGATGTACCGATCCTGCGGAGCGAGCTGGTGGACGCCACCGCAGCCAACAGGGACTCTGCCGCAGGTGAAGCCGCCCCGGCGGAACTGCTGAACCTCTTTGGCAGTAATCCGGGACACTCCCGCCAAACGCCGCCGTCTGCGAAAAAAAACCAGGAAAAGGAAGTGTGAACATGATGGACTCAATTGCCAGCGCCGCTATGAGTATGAAAGCTGCGGAATTTTCCGTGCAATACTCTACGGCTCTGCAGCGGAAGGCCATGGACTCCATGGAAATGGCCGCCCAGGAACTCTTAAATATGCTCCCAGATGCCCCGCCTATGGGTCAGTTTATTGACACCTACGCTTAAGGGCTATCTGCCGGCATGGTGCATTTGCACCGTGCCGGTGTTTTTTCTTTTTCCCGTTAAAATTTGGATTTTATGGAAATACTGGAATTTAAAGGACAGCGGTATTTCTCTTTGAGGGACAAGATATCATCCAGCCCGTACGCCAAGCGCAATTTAAATACCTGTGGGGCAGTAATACGTATCCCCATGCAGGTCTTCTGGAAGTTCTTTCGAGAGTATTGCCCTTGATCTGTCCCTGCATTTCCAAATTTACCCTTCGGGAGAAATCACTATGACATTTTATCAGCTATGCACCGCTTCACCGGCAGGTTTCCAAGCCCTGCAAACCTGCATCGACGTCCACTGGCGGCAAGGAAAGGGCTATGAATTTCAAGACTGCCAGATGCCTGATGGATGTACGCCGGAAAAGGTCTCTCTGGGCTTTCTCCGGCAGGGACAGAGCTATGTGCTGTATTGGCGGCCTATGATAACCTATCGGGGAAAAAGCCGGGTTCTGGCCATCTTTCTGGGGCGAAACGTATGGCGGTTTGACAGCTTCTCCGCCCTCTCCACCCGGCTCCAATCCCTGCGGCGGGAGGTAGAACCCGCCAGCACAATCCGAGGCCGCCCTCTCCCCCGCCCGGAACGGCGGACCTCCGCCCCGGAGGTCTGGCCGCCCCTCTACCGCCGCCTGGCAGAGGAGCTTGGAAAGTCTGTTCTGGGGCAGGAACACGCCGTAGAGGCCACCGCCTTCCGTCTCTACGGCCACGTGGGAAAGCAGGCTCCGGCCCGTCCGCTTTCTCTGATCTTTCACGGTCCCACCGGCGTTGGAAAATCCGAGTTGGGCAAGGCCCTTGCCCCCGCCTTAGAGCGGTGCTGCGGCAAACATTACCAATTCATTTGGACGGAGTTAAATACTTTTACACAGCCCCACTCTGTTCACCGCCTCACCGGAGCCCCGCCGGGCTATGTTGGCTATGAGGACCAGCCCATCTTCGAGGCCGTGCGGCGAAACCCCAACACCGTATTTATGTTTGATGAGCTGGAAAAGGCCCACCCGGAGGTCCTAAAGGTCTTTATGTCCGTTTTGGATGAAGGCCGCTGCACCGCTCACAAAGCAGACGATGCCGGAGAGCGGGAGTTGGATTTCCGGCGGTGCGTATTTGTCTTTACCACCAATGCCGACTTGACATCGGCAGGCTGTCGGCAATTGGGATTTTCCAACGGTCCAAGCCAGCAGGAAGTGGCGACGCGGCAAGAAAAAGCCGCCTCGCCAGCAGAGCTGGCAAGGCAGCTTTTTCAAGAAAACGAAGTCGCCCGCCGGGCAATGGTCCATCAGGGCGTGCTGATGGAAATCGCTGGCCGGTTCAGCGGCCTCATCAGCTTCCATCAGCTGGATCAAAATGCCCGGCTGGCCATCACCGTCAAGCAGATCACAGCCCTGGGCAGAGAATACGGCCTGCGCATCACCTCTGTTGCCCCGGATACCGCCAGCGCCTTAACTCCAGAGCAGGACGCCCTCTCCATGCGGTCTGCCGTCAGCATTCTCGAGGGCATGCTGACTCCGCTATTCCTCCAGGCGCCTCCGGCATGGAAGTCCTTTTCTCTAAGCGGCCTTCCGGGAGGCCTGCAGCTGCTTCCAGACTATTGCGGCGTATCCAACTCCTCCACAGAGTTGCTGGCTACATCCAATCTGTAGAGGTGCGCGCCATCCAGAGAGAGGAAGTAATTTCCTCCAATCTCATAAGTCCCCTGGCCGCTCATCTGGTAGGCATTGATCCGGACACAGGGAATTCCGTCAATCAAAACCGATCCATCCTGAATCAAGAGGTCGTAATCCTCCATGGAAGTGCCTTCCAGCCCCAACACGGAGGGACTCAGGGACTGGATATAGTCCATCATCTGCTCTGTCGACAGTCCCATAGGACCGGCCGGGGACACCGGCTCTGGGGGATTCTTTACCTTGCCGTCCACCAGATCCGCCGTAACCGTGCAGATCTCCTCCGTCCATTCCATCTGAATGGAGAGGGCCTTCCCCTCTTCTGGGGCGTTTTTGGCCAAATGGACGCTTCCCGCCTCCAAAACTGGTTCTTCCGGCTCCTTGATTCGGATCAGCTCTTCATCTACTTGCGAAAAGCCAATATCCTCGGCAGTCATCAGAGTCGTGTAGACGGCGGCCAGCGTACCCGGGCTGCTCAGCCCTTCGTAGCGGTAAGTTACCGCTGTCGGTTCCGGCTCATCCTCCCCGGCAGGCATCTCCTGTTCCTCCAGATAGACCGTACCCTCGCCCCATACCGGTAAAGCGTGCACCTCTGTCTCCCCCATGGTATACATGAGAGGGATCTCTATCGGCTCCGGCGGCTCTTCCTCCACCTCTTTTTCTCCGCCCATCTTGGGCCGGATAACGAACAAAAATACCGCTGCGCCCACTGCCAAAATCAAGAGGGGCGCAAGGATCATAAGGAGTTTTTTCTTGCCCTTTTTGCCGGTTTCAACGGCGGCGCCCTCCGGGTTTTCCACATCTGGGGCGGCGCCTTTCTTTCCCTTTTTAGGAGGTTTTTCCTTTTTCGGCTTCTTGGGCTTTTTTTCCTTTTTGGGCTTAGGCGCCTTTTCCTTTTTTTCCCGTTTCAACTGTTTCACTCTCCAAATTACAAGTGGGTCGGCAGATCCTCCACAGACGCCGTCCTCTTCCCCGGTCATTGATTCTGCGCTCTTCCGCTCAGTCGCACCGAATGGTGATTACATCTCCGCTCCGCACCGATTGGCTAAAGCCGCTCTCTACGCCATTCACCGTCAGGCGAACCGGACCTTCCAGATGGTCAAAATCCAATCCAGAGCGTTCCAGCAAATCCATCAGATAATAGGGCTGACCGTTGTCCTTTTCGGGCAGCAGCAGCGCCGTCCCGTTCAAAATAAGATGCACTCCTTTTGGACGCTCCACCGGTTTGGGGGAAACTGCGGCAGGCGCTGCCGGTTCGGAGACTGCGCCGCCGGGACATGCCGTCTGTACCGGAGCCGCCGGAGCAGCCGCCTTGGGATGCTCCGGCGCGGCGCCTCGCTCCAAGGTCAGAATGACATCCCCCTGCCGCAGCGCCGTATCCAAAGACGCCTCCTGATTGTTCACCAGCACGCGTCCGGAAAAATCCTCCCCCAACAGCTGGCCCAAGGTCTTAGCCGCATCCTCGCCAGAGCGGGCGGGGGTAAATGTGATGTGGTCCCCCGCGTTGACAATGGCGGTAAGGGGGGCTTCCTCGCCATTGATCATCAAGATCGCAGGTACGGCAGGCTCTCCTCGCAGGAGCATCCGTCTGCCATCCAAAATAAAGCTCAAATTTTTCCCTGTCTTGCCCAACATATCCGCATAGGTATAGCCGTTCATCAACAGGATATCCCGCAGGGTCAGGCTCCCGCTGCGAAAGAGCTTCGCAGTCTCACCGTTGAGAGTAACCACATAGCTGTCGTTCAAAAGGCCCAGGCCAGCGGATACGGCAATTCCCAACGGCGTGGCATACTCCGGATTCTCCAGCTCCAGTCCGTCTGCAAAGGCGCTCTTTGCGTAGTTATTTCCCGCAATGGCCACCCGGCGTTCGTCCATGCCGAGACATTTGGCCACCCGTTCCCGCAACCCGTCCAATTTGCTGCCGCCTCCCGCCAGGAACAGCGCAGAGGGCGCCACGGTGTTCACCTCTGTGACACGCTGGGCAATGGCCTCCGCTAAACGCTCCATGGGATCAGCAATAGCGGCGCAGATCTCTTCATAGGGTGTGGTGTTTTCCATTCCGAGGATATCCGTATAGGTGACATTCTCGCCGGGATGCAGCCTGCGCTTCATCTCCTCGGCCGTCTGAAAGTCCACCAGAAAGCCCCGCATCAGCGCCTCTGTGATCTCGTCGCCAGCAATAGTGGCCATGGTATAGCCCACCACGCTGCCGTCCCGGCAGACGGCAATATCCGTGGTGCCCGCGCCGATATCCACCAGCGCCAGGTTCAAAAGCCGCAGCTCCGCCGGAATGGCGGCATTCATGGCGGCAATGGGTTCCAGTGTCAGGCTGGCCACCTGAAGCCCGGCCGCCCGCATGGCGGTATAGAGGCTCTCCACCACCTCGCCGGGCAGAAAAGTCGCCACTACCTCTGCCTCCGCCCGCCGGCCGTTGTGGCTCAGCAGCGTCGCCAAGGGATAGTTGTCCAGCCGGTACTGGGCCACCGTATAGCCCACCATAAAAAATTGCCGCCGGCTCTCTTCTTCCACCTGCAAAGCCTCTTCCGCGGCCGACAGGGCGCCGGCCTCCAGCCGGCTGATCTGCTCGGCTGTAATAGCCTGTTTCTGCGGCAAGTCCATGGCAAAGCTAGCGCCCTGAGTCCGTAAGGCACGGCCTGCGGCAGCAACCGAAACCCGCTCCAAGCGAATGCCCAAGCGGCCCTCCAGGCGGTCCGTCACCGTGCGGGCCAAGGCGGCCACTTGCTGAATATTGTCAATCTGGCCATCCAGCATCGCCCGGCTGCCATGTTCCGCCGCCTCAATATCCAGCACCTTAAACCGGCCGCCCACGGGCTTTCCCACAACGCCGACAATGCTGCGCGTGCCAATGTCCAGGGCGAAGATCATATCCTGTTCCTGCGCTCTGTATTCCGCCATATAGCCGACGCTCCTTTTGTCATCATGATATATTTCCACACGGGAAAAACATTGCCAGAGGGCGGCCTTGCAAACCGCCCTCTGGCAACCGCGGCAGGGTCACTCTACCAGCGCGGAATCTCTCTTTCCGCCGCCGACACGGCAGCGGTCATGCCACTCTTTCAAGAGGGGCCATGGATCAATACCCGTAGGATTCCTCAGCTCTTCCCTCAATACTTGCTAAAGGGACTGGCCCCGCTATAGCTGCCGGTATCCATAGCCACATCCTCCGTGCTGGAATAATCCGGAGCGGCGGCAGGCATGGGAGCGGTATAGCTGGACTCTCCGCCATAGTTGCGCAGTTTGAACTTGGCCATCAAGGACTTCATCAAGGAGGCCTGGCTGCTGAGTTCCTCGCTGGCGGCAGCGGACTGCTCGCTGGTGGCGGAGTTGGTCTGCACCACGGCGGAGATCTGGTCGATTCCCTCAGTCACCTGGGCAATGGACTCAGACTCCTCCTCCACGGCCTTGGCAATATCCTGAATCGCCTCCATGGAGAGTTTGGTGGCCTCTACCGTCTTGCCCAAAGACTCGGAAACCTGCTTGACAATGTCACCGCCCTCCTGGACGGAGGTAATAGAGTGGTCAATGAGTTCCTTCGTAGCCTTGGCGGCTTGGTCAGATTTGGTGGCCAGGTTCCGCACCTCGTCCGCCACCACGGCAAAGCCCTTGCCGGCGCTGCCGGCCCGGGCGGCCTCCACAGCGGCGTTCAAAGCCAGAATGTTGGTCTGGAAAGCGATATTCTCAATGGTAGCGATAATCTTGCTGATCTCAGTGGAGGACTCGGAGATCTTCTCCATTGCCCTTACCATCTGATCCATGTACTCGGCGCTCTCCCGCACCCGCAAATCGGAGTTCTTGGAGTGTTCCATCGCCTCTTCGCTGCGCTTGGCGTTGCTCTGGGAGTTGGTGGAAATGTCGGCAATTGTGGCGGACAGCTCCTCCACGGCGCTGGCCTGCTCCGTCGCGCCCTGAGCCAACGCTTGGGCGCCGGTAGACACCTGCTCCGCGCCGGAGGAAACCTGCTCGGCACTGAGATCGATTTGGGCCAAGGTGTCGCTGAGGTTGCGGTTGATCACACGCATAGACTTCAAAATGGCGCTCAGATCGCCCACATACAGCTGTTCACCCTTCGTCCGGACGTCAAAGTTGCCCTTGCTCATCTCCTCCAGCAGGCGGCAGGTATCACCAATGACTTCGGAAAGGACATGTTGGCTGGTTCGAAGCGCCTGGCACATCTCACCCAGCTCATTTCTGCTCTCGTAATCCACCTGGACTTCCAGATTTCCCTCACTGAATCCAACCAGGGCCCGGCGCACCTGCTCAGTGGGAACCACGATGCTCTTAATAATGATCAGGGCAATCCGGATCACCACGATGGTGGCAATAACCATGGCCACAACAATGGCGATCATGGCAATGTTGGAAATCACTGCCTGCTGGTCAATAATCTTTTTCTCCTCGGTCTGGAGTCTTGCGGCAAGGGCGTCGCCGGCAGTGGCAGCCTGATTCAAAGCCGGAGTGCAGCTCTCCTCAATCATCTCAGCGGCCTTCTGCTGGTTCGTCCGGACTGTCTGTCCGATGGTGGTGGCCTCGGTCTCCCACCCCTTCACCAGGTTGACGAAATTGTTCAGCTCAGTCTTGTCGTCCAAAGGATACAGGTTGTTCAGCTCAGTCAATGTACTCTCCAGTACACTGATCTGCTCGTTGGCTGTATCCACACTGGACACATCGCCGGACAGTACCGCGTCGCGCAGATTGCGGGCGGCACGGTTATACTCAATACGGCACTCGGACGCCAGCTGGGTGGACTTGACATACCGCTCCAGAATATCGGTATACTGGCCCTTCTGCACGCTCATCAGGATCAGCGACGCAATAATGATGACTACGGAGACAGCGATGGTGATTCCGTAACCCATAATCAGGCTCTTCCTGATCTTCATGTTCTTGATCATTTCCGATCTCCTCCTCATTTTCGTACATCTCGGTGATTTTTCTATTTTTATTCTAATCGGCTCCGCGGTTCTACACCACGTCTCCGTATCTTCCCCGCTCCACATCGCCAAATATATGTCCGTCCACCAGCGTGATCACCCTGCGGCGCATAATGTTGACATACTTGCTGGCATGGGTCGCCATGATCACGGTGGTCCCTCTCCGGTTGACTTCGTTAAGCAGAATAATCATATCCCAGATATTGTCATCGTCTAAGTTGGCGGTGATCTCGTCCAACACCAGAATCGGCGGGCTATTGATCATGGCCCTGGCCAGTTCCACACGGCGGCACTCTCCAATGGACAGCTCCCCAGGGTACTTCTTCTCCGCCCCACGCATTCCCACCAGACCCAATACCTTCCGAATGCGCTCATCCACATGTCTGGAACTCTCGAACCTGCGCCTGCCGATCATGGCGGCGATCCGCAGATTCTCCTCCACCGTGATCCGCCGGGCCAGCGTCTGCTCCTGGCACACCTTGCCAAACAAAAGCGCCGTCTGGTTATGGCTCCAGGGAAGAAGCCGCGCCAAATCTTTTCCGTTCAGGAGAACCGTCCCCCGGTCCGGCTTCAGCTTACCGGAGATCAGATCCAAAAGCGTGCTCTTCCCCGCCCCGCTGCTGCCGACGAGAAATACAAACTCCCCCTGCTCTACGGTGAGGTCCACATCCTCTACGCCGATTTCCACACGGTTTGTCCCCCGGCGGTGCTTCTTTGGAATCTTATAATACTTTGTCACCTTTTCCAGCGTAATGGTGGGCATAGCCTGCGCTCCTGTACCGACGTAATTGCGGAGACCGCCTTTCCTCTTGAAATGCGGCGTACTCTTTTGTTATAATACCATTGATCGAGGGTGTCATGCAAGAGATATCACGGATTTTTTGGTGGTGAAATTATGAAAAAATCAGCTTCCTCCAGCCGAACCAGAAGAAACCTGGTTTTGGTCACATTGCTGGCCGTCCTCTGCATCGGCATTGTGGAGCTGGCAGCCTGCTCTTTTTATGAACCCGCCCTTTACGAGCAGGTCACTGCGCCCATCCGCCGGGGCGCTCAAGCGGTCATTCAGGCCGGCGCCCGTACTGCCTCCGCCCTCTCCCAGGCCTCTGATCAGGCCCACCGCCAGGTTTCCCGTCACATCGCCGCAGCAGGGGTTCAGGCCTCTCTCCTCTGGACGCGCCTCACAACTCCAAGAGAGGAGCCGCCCGAGGAGGTCAGTCAGATCGCCGACGGTCCCGCTCTGGCCGGCGACGCCTCCGCCGCTGATCCGGCAGTAACGGAGCTAGACGTAATCAACGGCCAGGAAATCCTGACCGGCGGAACGATCCCTATCGTCTATTACAACCAAAGCAGTGAAACTTGGGCGGAACAGCCCTACGGTACCGACGATATCGGCCGCTACGGCTGTGGGCCGGCGGCTATGGCCATGGTGGTCAGCAGCCTGACAGACCAGAACCGTGATCCCCTTGAAATGGCCCAATGGGCGGTATCCCGGGGACATTGGGCGAAGCGGAGCGGCTCCCGTCTCTCCATTGTGATGGATGCCGCAGCCGAATTCGGTCTCTCTGCAGCTCCCTTTTCCGAGCGCACGCCGGAGGCCCTCCTGGAGGCCCTTCTGTCTGGAGAACTTCTGGTGGCCCTCATGGGACCGGGCCATTTCACCAAAAGCGGGCATTTCATTGTCTTGCGGGGCGTGACCCTCAGCGGGTCCGTCTTGGTTGCCGATCCTAACAGCAGCGAACGGAGCCTGATGGAGTGGGCACCGGAACTGATTTTGGAAGAACTCTCCTCCAGCACCTCTGACGGCGCTCCTCTATGGATCATTTCAAATGCTGCGGACCAATAGAATCAACCGCGCGGAAAAACAGGCGCCGGCCCGGCTTCGGACCGGCGCCTGTTTTTTACTTGTAGATGGACTGCTCCCGTGTTAACTTGCGGTTCAAAACCTGATCCAGCTCCAACAGTTGGTCCAGCAGACGGCGGTTGGCCCCCACCTGGGCTGCCAAGGGCTGCTCCGCCTCCGTCTCCGCCTCCGCCCCGTTCAGCAGCTGGGAAAGCCGCCGGGCCGGCTCCGGGTCCAGAGCATCCCTCTGCTCCTCCAGGGCCTGGCGGACCACACGGAGCTTTCTCACCGGGTCTTCCCGCATGGATACCAGCATCTGAATAGCCACCTGGTCGTCCCGGTCCATGGCCTCCGCCATTTGACGGGATACGTCCATTATCTCATTGAGCAGGTTGTAAATCCGCTTCACCTGTACATGGGCGTCCATCAGTGTCGATGCTTCCACTCTGATCCCTACTTTCCGGATTCCCCGTTCTTCTGCGCTTCTCGGAAGGCATCCCGCAGCTCGTTCACCATGGATTTCACATGGGACAGCGGATCACCCCGGCGGCCAATTTTTACCCGCCCCAGTTCGTACGTAAAGTACTCATAGAGCTGGGTCAGATTGGCGCTGATGGGGTATTGCTTATCCAGCGTCTGGTCCAAATAGTCGATAATATCGATCCCACGTTGGACGGAGGCTTCAAACACCGGCCAATTCTCCTTCCCCAGCGCCAGCTCTGCCTGGGTCAGCCGCTTAACCAGCTCGTCATACAACAGCAGAAGCAGCTCGCCTTGGGTCATGGTATTGATGCTCTGTTCCTTATATTGTTGGAAGCCTCGCATTTCCATTCTCTGTGGCACTCCTTATCAATAGCCGCCCATCATCTGGGATAGCGCAGAACTCTGAGAGTTCATCTGAGCAATCAGCTGCTCCAACTTGGAAAACTGTGAGGTATAGTAGTCCACCTGGTCGGACATCTTATCCTGCCACTTCTTGATCTGGGTATCCAGATTGTTCAGCTGCTTTTGGATATAGTTCTGGTAGATGCTGGTGGGAGCCAGCGGAGAACCAGCCTTTTCCACCAGGGTGCCCTTGGTGGCGCCGGTGGTGCCGCCAAAGACCTCCAACGGATCTTTTATTGCGGCCATCAGGCCATTGGTCGCCGCGCCGCTGTCTTTGCTCTTGGTGAAAATATCACGCACCCGGTCCGGGTCGCTGTCCAGCGTCTCCCGCAGTGTCTTTTCGTCAAAGGACAAGGTGCTCAGGCCTTCACTGTAGCTCACGGTGATGCCTGCGGCTTTCAGATCCGCGCCGTCCTGTCCATACATAGATACGGCGGAAGTCAGGCGGCTGTACAGGCTGGACAGATCCCGGTCTCCGAACAGGATGCCCGCCTTGGCTTTCTCCTCCCAGCTCTTGATGGCGCTCTCGGACATGCCCTCTTTGTCCTCTTCGGTCAACGGTTCATAGTAGGCGCCGTTAGTCTTTTGCATCGGCATGGTAGAGTAGGTCTCTTTGATCTTGGTGACCATCTCGTTGTAATCGTTGACAAAGGCCTTGATCGCGTCTACGATCTTGTCGGCGTCGGCGCTGGAGGTAAAGGTAATGGCCTCCGCAGTCCGGTCAAGTTCATCTGTATAGACGGGATTCCCCTTCTCATCCAGCACCGGCTTGCCGTCCGCGTCCATCTTCTGCTTATAGCCAAACTCACCCTTCAAGGTGACAGACAGCCCGTCGAAATCCACGATATTGGAACTGCGGGTCAGCTCCATCTCCGTGCCGTCAATGGTGGCGGTAAAGATAGCGTCCTGTCCCTTACTGATCTGCTCTGCTCCGCCGAACAGCTTGCCCCCCAGGCCCTTGTCGCTGAACTGGATGTTTCCGGCGACACCGGTCTCCTTGGCGGTGAAGGTAAACTCATTGGTGAGCTTGGAATAGCTGATGTTGACGCCGGCGTCTTTATTGCTGTTGATACGGCTGATGATGGTGCTCAGCTCCGTCTTCTCCGTGAACTCGCCGATCTTAACGCCGTTGATCTCCAGGCCATAGGTGGTGTTGCCATCCTTGTCAACGCCGGTCTCCAAGCCCTTCAGGCCTTCCTCGCCCAGCAGATCCTTCAATGTCTTGTTGGTGTTCAGATAGCTGGTCAGCTGAGTTCCGCCAAAGCCCATGGACTTGCCCTTATCGGAGGTGACGGCGAAGGTAGACCCCTTCTGTCCAGCCTCAAATTTCAGCTGAACACCCCGAACGGCGCCATCCTCTGAGAGCTTCTTCTCATCCTTCATTGCGTCGCTGACTCTGAGCTTGCTGCTGCCATCCGCCAGCTTGCCGAATTTATCATCAATGTTGGCCTGTAGCGCCTTGATATAGGCGTCGTCCCGCAGCTGCCGGTTCTTGGCGCTGGAAATATCCTCGCCATTCAAAATCTTTTCCCGCAGCTTCTTGGCAGTATCGCCGTTTTCACCGCCGCTGACCTTGCTCCAGTCCAAATTGTCAAGAATGTCGTTTACCGTGGGCATGTTGACGTTCTTGGTCACACCGTCCAGGGTAATACTCACAGGAGACCGGCTGAGATAGTCCACGCCGCTCACCTGCGTTGTCAGATCCTCATCCGCCACCCGGAAGGACATGTTCCCCTCTCCGGTTTCCAAATCAAAAACATTCTTTATGCTGTTGCTGGCGCTGCTGATATAGACCTTGTTATTGGCCTTATCTTTAAAGGAGATGGTATTGTTGACCTTGTCGACTTCCACCGTCAGCATTTCAGAGGCCTTTTTGCTGCCGCCGCTGGAGAGGGAGATGCTCTGATCCTCCAGCTGCTTCTGCATGTTTTCCGCCAGCTCTTCGATGCTGTTGAACACGTCCGATTCGCTGAAGCGGAAGGACAGAACCTGATCTTTGCCGTAGTTCAGGCTCATGGTGCCGCTGAAAGAGCTTATGGTCATCTCGTCCAGGCTGAAACCGGAGGAACCCACGGCGGAGGCATAGTCGCCGGACGTGCCGCCTGTGAGTTTTGAACCATTGAGCTTATATGTGGCGGCGGTGGCAAGCTGCCGCACGCCGTTGATCGCCACATCGCTGCTGCCCCTGCCGGAGGCAGCCACTTTGGAGGCGTTGGCGCCGTTGGCCACGGCCCGCACCGCCTGATTGAAAAAGCTGCTGGACATCAGGTTGGTGCCGGAGGTGTAGGAGGTATACTTGGAGGAGAGACCCGCCATTTTGGTGATAATGTCGCGGTAGGCCTCCTGCTGCCAGCCGAGCTTGGTGCGCTGCTGGTTCAGCCCGGAAATTTTGTTCTTATACGCGGATATTGCGTTTTCAATCATGCTCTCCGTATCCATGCCGCTGGCAAGACCGGAGATAACGTTTCTGGTGCCGTAAATACTGCTGGCGCTGGAACTTCTGGTACTGCTAACAGATGCCATAGTAATACCACTCCCTTCATAAAATAACACTCAAGTCCGCTCCTTTTTTCAAGGGCCGCAGACCAAGCCGTCTGATAAAGATTTTTTTTCGATTCCTCTATGTTTTTTTATCGACATATAGTATAATAAAAATAAGAGGTCCGCACATAGTTTTTATAGTAAGGGGGAAAAACCTTTGACGCAAATCATCACTATCACAAATCAAAAGGGCGGCGTGGGAAAAACCACCGTCGTCTCCGCCCTGGTCTGCGGCCTGCACGAACGGGGCGCCCGGGTTTTGGGCGTCGATTTGGACCCGCAGGGCAACCTCGGTTTCACCCTGGGTCTGGATATTGGCGACGGCTATACGATCTACGATGTGCTGAAAGGCAATTGCGCCATTGAGCAGGCCATCGCCCATACGGAGTATGGAGACATCCTCTCCTCGGATATCCTGCTCTCTGCCGCAGAGGTGGAGTTTACCGCCCCCCGGCGGGAGTTCATGCTCTCCCAGCAGCTGGATGCCGTAAAAGACAGTTACGACTTTATCATCATCGATACCCCGCCCTCTTTGAACATTTTGACCATCAACGCCTACGTAGCCTCTACCGGTCTCATTCTCCCCATGGAGGCGGAGGTCCTGAGCCTGGTGGGCATCTCCCAAATTCAGGACATCATTGAAACCGTACAAAAATCCTTCAATCCGAATCTGAAAGTCCTGGGGATTCTGTTAAACAAGTACAACCCGCGCCTCACTCTCTCCCGGGACATTTTGGATCTGGCGGAGCAGGTGGCGGAACAGCTGAACAGCCAGGTGTTTTCCGCAAAGGTCCGGCGAAGCGTCAGCGTAGCCATGGCTCCGGCCTATGGACAGAGCGTACTGAGCTACAAACCGGACGCCACCTCCGCCCGGGATCTTCAAAAAATTGTCAGCGCTGTGGCAGGGGACAGGTTCCCCCGCCGGAAAAAACGTTAAAATCACACATAAAGGAGATTTCATATGGCCTCAAATAAAGACTCTAAAACCAGCAAAACCGCCCATGTCATGAACTTGCTGAGCAAAAACCGGAATGCAGAGCCGGCTCCCGCTGCGGAGTCCCCGGCTCCACAGTCTTCCGCTCCTGCACCCGCAGCTCCCGCGGCGCCGCCGATCCCGCCCATTATCTCTTCCATCAACGCTGACGCCGCCGTTGCCTCCCAGATCAAGGACGCTCTGGAAGCCGCTTTGGTCTCGGAAGAATCTCCGGCGCAGCCCGCCGTCCAAACGCCTCCTCCCGCCGCCCCCCTGCCGGTACAGCCCGCCTCTCCGCCTGTTGCGGAGGAGGAACCCGCTCCCCAGCAGCCCGCTCCCCCGCCGGCAGAGGATTCCGCCATCCCTGCTGCCACCGCAGAAACGAGAGACTGCGCCGGATACGAGCGTCCCGCCTATGTCAATGTTATGGAGGTGCTGGTGCGGGAAAAGGCGGAAAAGTACATGCGGGCTTCCGGCACATGCTGCTGCGACCAATGCATGGTAGATGTCATGGCGTACACCCTGAATCATCTGCCTCCCAAATACGTCGTCATGAGCAAGGGCGAAATGATCCCCAAACTCACCTTTTACGAGGCGCAGCACAGCAGCGACATCACCGCCCGGCTGATGCAGGCCTGTGATGTGGTGGCCAAATCTCCTCATCACGGCAGATTGTAAAATTACAAAAAAGGCCGGCGCCTGTGGACGCCGGCCTTTTTATCTTATCACTCTGTGGGTTCTGCAGGCTCCCCTTCGGCCGGCTCCGGTTCCTGATTAGGCGAGGTGTTGTTCAACTGGTCCCACAGGAAGTTCACATCCTCCACACAGGTAAAATAGGTGTTGGTAATCACCTGATTGGGAATTCCCAATTCTTCTGCATAAGCGGTAATTGCATTCCAATTGGCCGTCTCGTAACTCAAAACCAACTCGTACAGTTTTCCGCAGCGTCCCTCCTTGCGGATCAGGGCTGCCTTGATTTCGTCCGCCACAGGAACTTCCTCCAAGATCTCCTCCAGCGGTGCGTCTATCAAGTAGTTTAAGGTGGAAAACATACCCATCAAATAGGCCTCTGAGCGGCTGATGGGCATGTCTTTCGCGTGCTTCATCAGTTCACTGCAGAAACTGGCCCGCATGAAGGAGAGCTTCAAGAACTCCTCCGTGCCGCTGGCATCCACGTTGTCCATGTTACTGGCGCTCAGCAGATAGATCCACTGCTTCAGCTGTCCCAGACCCAGGGTCATAATGGCCTGATGGATCGTGGTAGCCCGGTGGCGAAGGGCAAAATAGGCGGAGTTGGCCATCTTCAAAAGACCAAAGCTCAAGCTGGCATCCATAGAGATCAGACGCTCGATCTCATCCACGTCGGGTTCGTCTCTCGTCACCGCCACCATCAGCTGGAAGAAACTGCTTTGGAGATATGCGCTGTTGTGGACCACTGTGGTCACCCGCTCCGCCACATAGGGACCCTCCAGGGCGTCCGCCCTCATAGACACCGCCTGCTGGTAGGATTCCTCACTCTCAATATTGGTGACAATGCACTTCTTGTTCATGCTGTGGGCGATCTCAATGGTATTGCGCATAGAGGCGGGAGCAATGGTCTTGGCGTTGATCTTGATGTAATCGATGCTATCCATCAATGTCAGATAGCGGGGCGCGAACTCAAACTCGTTGACCGCGATCCTATATCCCTCTCGGGCAAACTGATCTACAAACCGCATAGAGAGCGGATGGATAATCACGCTGTCATCGATCTGGATCACCAGCTCCGATTTGTCAAACAGCCGGGGCGTTTTTCTCATCAGAAGCGCTGTGGTAAAGGTCATGAAATTTAAGGAGCCTTTCAGCGCCTTCGTGCTGTTCTGCGTCAAAAAGCTGTATACCGTATCGGCGGAGGCATAATCACCGGCAGCGCTGTTCTCCGAGCTAAAAGCCTGATTTTCTCCGTAATACAGGATCTCATGACCCAGAATTTTTCCGCCCACATCCTTAATTGGCTGCCTTACAATATATTTACTAGCCATGGGATTCCCTTCTTTACCGTTGTTACTTGGCGTTTACGCCCAGCAGATGGTCAATAACCCGTACCAGATGGCCGATCTCCGGCTTGCTCATCTGCTCATCCGCCCCCAGCTCTTTGCCCTTGCGCCGCATCTCCTCGGTAATGAGGGAGGAGAAAATAATCAGCGGCAGGTGCTTAAACTCCCTGTCGTCCTTGATCAACTTGGTCAGGCGATGGCCGTCCATCTGGGGCATCTCGATATCTGTGATGACCAAAGACACATTCTCCTCCAGCTTTTCGCCGCGGATGCTGTTGAGGTAGCTCCAAAGCTCCTGTCCATCGGGGAACATCCGGGTGTTGACATAGCCGGACTTATGGAGGGCCTCCTCAATCATCTTGCTCAGAAGCACGGAGTCCTCCGCCACCAAAATCGCCGCGTCGCTGCGCTCCCGCGGTCCCAATTGGTCAATCTCCGACATCTGGATGGTGGTCTCCGGCGCAATCTCGGCTACGATCTTCTCAAAATCCAGAATGGTAACCAGGTCGCTGCCGCATTGGGCAATTCCGGTGGCCACGCCCTCGTTTCCGCGGGATACGGTCTTGTCTGGCTTTTGAATGTCCTTCCAGGAGATCCGGCTGATCCCCACCACTGTGTGAACCCGGAAGGCAATGTTCATCTTGTTGAAGTTGGTGACGATGAACAGATCTTTGGGACCCTTCTCCATATCCACCCCCAGCAGGTACCGGGGCAGATCCACCACTGTAATCACCAGGTCACGGGGCTTAAAAATCCCCTCCACCGCCGGGTGAGCGTGTGGCATGCTTTTCACCGGCGCAGAGACAATAATCTCCTTGACCTTGGCCACGTTGATGCCGTAAAGGCTGTTGTTGATCGTAAACTGCATGACCTCGATCTCGTTTGTGCCGGATTCCAGCAAAATGCCCTTTTTATCCTCTTCCAACATATTCCGAACACTCCTTCCAATGGTTGTATTTTGAGATACCACTTCACTTTTGCCGGTTTTCTCTTAGAAAATATGCTCCGGTCTACCGTAGCAGCGAACACAGCCCAAACCGGTTCCCACGTCAAACAGCAGCGTACGGGCTACGGTGCCGCCCACATCCTCCTGCAAAAGCTTAATGCCCTCCCGTTTTAGGGTGTTGTGCACACTCTCGATATTCCGCTGCCCGATGTTTGAGAGGGAGCCGCCCTTGACTTCAAACATCTTGGCGCCGCCTGCGATTTTCGCGGTAATGCGGCTGCGGGAGGCCCCTTTGGCCTCCATCATCTTCAACGTCTCCCGAATTCCCGTATCAGCGTACTTCATCGTATTTTTGCGGCCCGGCTCCATGTTCAGCGGCAGCATAATATGAATCAGAGCTCCCAGCTTGATCTTTTGGTCATATAGGCAGATCCCAATACAGGATCCCAGCGCATAGGTGATCAGCATTCCGCTGTTCTGTGCCATTTTCATGTCCGCGATGCCAATTGTAATCTTACTCTCCACTTTCTACGCCCAGCTTCCTCAGTAAAAAGTTTAGGGACCGGATATCCGGTGATAACAACAGCCGGCAGGGAATCTGTTTCCCATTGCAGACAAAATCCCCTCCGATGGTCATGATATAGTCAGACTGTCCTCCGTACTCCGCCATGGGCACCGCCATAATGGCGCCCTGCATATCCACGGTAAAGGCTGGAACCGTCAGCTCGACATCAATGCCCGCCAAACCGCTCAGCGCATTGATAAACGTGGAGATCATGATGTTGCCCACCTCAGTCAGGGCTGAATACTCCATCTCACGGAGTTCCATATACTCTCCCACGCCTTTTCCCAGCATGCTCTCCAGCACCAGATTGACAAATTCCAGCTGCTGCACAGAGAGCATAATGCCGCTGATCTGGCCGCCCAATCCAACCAGTACGCCGGCGGTAATCTCCTCCGGGCCGCCGATCCACTCGATGGCCTCGTTGTATTCCATGATCCGGACCTCCGGCATTTGGATACGAACCGGCTTTCCAATCAGCGCGGACAGAGACGTGGCCGCATTGCCTGTGCCAATGCTGCCGATCTCTTTCAGCGTATCCAGCTCCAAAGAACTGAGCTGATCGTAATTTTTAATTGTCATTGGCCTCTCCTCTCTCAGCTGTTCAAGCTATTGATGGTCGTTTCAATCTCATCGGAGGTCAGAACCATCTTCAGGGCCATACCGTATGCTCTCTGGGTCTCGATCACCTTAGACAGTTCCTCCGCCAAATCGGCGTTGGACTGCTCCAGCATCCCCCGCATGGCGCGGTTCTCGCTCAGCTGAATGCCGCCGTTCTTGTCCACAGCCATAAAGCGGGTGCCGTCGATATGTTCCATACCGTTGTAGTTGATGTAATCAAAGACGCCTACCGGCAGCTCCGCGGTTTGGTCGTCCACCTCGATCATTCCCCCGCTGCGGCTGAGGACAAACCGCCCCTGGTTGTCCGAGAGGTAATAGACGGTCTCCATAATGGGTACCCCGTCCTCGTCCACTTCGCTGCCGGGACGCTGAAGCTCAGATATGGCAAAGGCGCCGTTGCGGGTGAGGGAAACCTGGCTGGTCGCCAAATCCACCACGGCAAAAAAGCCGTCTCCCTCGATCATATAGTCCTGATTCCGCTCCGTGGTCGCAACAGCCCCCGGGGAGTAGTCTGTATCCGTTGCCCACAGGGCCGCCCCTACGCCGGAGGGCAGCATCTCGTTGTCAATCGCGCGGATGTTGTCGTACATCAACGCGGTGAACCGGCTCTTCTCCGCCTTAAAGCCATATGTGTTGACATTGGCAATGTTATTGCTGTGGACGGTGAGCCGCTTCAGCTGCTGGTGGGCGCCTACCGCGCCGATGAAAAAGGATTGATTCATATTCTCGCAGCCTCCTCAGTCCGATCAGACGATCCGTCCCACATCACTGGCGGTCCTGGCCATCAGCTCGTTATAAATTTTGCTGATCTGGGCGGCGCTTTGCAGCGCCCTCTGATAGGTAATCATCTCTACCATCTGTTTCACCGTATCCGTATTGGACCGCTCCAGATATCCGTTCCAAACCTCAAAGTTCTGCGCGGCCTGGGCGCCTTCTCCCGTGAAAAGGCCCATGCCGTTGTGCGTCAGCTGCGCGTTGTCCTCAAAGGTATAGACGCCCAGCTGGCCGATCAAGCCGCCTCCGTCGTAATAGATCAGCCCCTCGTTCGTGGCGGTGAGCTTATCTGTTCCCAAGTAGATCGGCTGTCCCTCCGGATTCAGCACCTGCCCATAGCCCGGAAGACACAGATAGCCCCCATCGTCCAAAGAGAAATTTCCCATTCGGGTGTAGGCAATCTCGCCGTCCGGATTCTGAACAGCAAAGAAGCCGTCTCCGTTGATGGCAAAGTCCAGCGGAAGTCCCGTGGGTTCCGGAACGCCCTGGCTGTAATCCGTATAGATCTGGCTGGCGGCCCGAATATAGCTTTGCCGGCCAATCTCCTCGCCGGTGTTGTAGATATTTCCCACCCGGCTGTACATTACATCGTCAAAGGTGCTGGCCGTATACCTCTGCTGCTTGTATCCGGCCGTGGAGATATTCACCATATTGTTGCCGACCACGTTCAAGTTCTGTTGATGGGTCAGCATCGCGGAGGTGAGATTGTAAAAGCCCTTGTACATATGTTACCCCTTCTTCCTCCTGGCGTTTGGCACTTCGTTGCCGTCGTTGATATACGCTTCCATATGGCTGCGCAGCTTTTGGATCGCGCGGGTGTGGATCTGGGAAATCCGCGGTTCGCTCAGCTCCATCACCTGGGCAATCTCTTTTAAATGTAAATTTTTCTCGTAATAGAGGGATAGGACAATCTGCTCATTTTTCCGCAGGGCGGAAATGCCCGCCGCCAGAACCCGCTGCATCTCCCTCTCCTGCAGCGCCGTCTCCGGCTGGCTCTGTATATCGCTGGAGGGGATCTCCAGCTGGTAGCCGTCCTCCCGCGTGTCCATCAGAAGGTCCAGAGAGAGAATGCTGCTCAAAGCCACGTTAGCGGCGTCCTTCTGATACCGCTCAGGGGTAACGCCCAGCCGCTCGGCAATCTCTCCATCCGTGGGATACCGGCCCAAGTCCGTAGAGAGATCCGCCACGGCCTGATCGATCTCCCGGGCGCGCTGCCGCACATTCCGGGGCATCCAGTCCTGCTTCCGGGCCAGATCGATCACCATGCCCCGGATCCGTTTGGAGACGTAAGTTTCAAACTTGACCCCTTTATCGGGGTCATATTTGTCAACAGCCCATAGCAGGGTCAAAATCCCCTCATTGATAATGTCATCAATCTGCGCAAAACTGCTGTAGACCCCTCGAATCTGCATGGCGGCGTTTTTGATCAATCCCTCATACCGCAGAACCAAGGGCCATTTCAGCTCCTCGTTGCCGGTCTCCTTGTAGAGCCGCAGTAAATCCTGGGTCTCCATCTCCTCAATCTCTCGCTCAGTGTACCGTCTGGCAGCTAAGGCCTCGCTCATGTCCCCACCGCCCTTCTCTCCCGGGCGGGCGCGTCAAGGGTAATATTACCCAGGGCCTGAATCTGGACATTGTTGGTAATCTCATTGAAAGAGAGCACGTAGACATTGGGGTAAAACTGGGTAATCATCTTGCTGAAATAGCCGCGGATCACCTGGCTTACCAGAATAATCGGCGTCTGGGAGAGGTCGTTGAACTTGCGCATCTGCTCTGCCAGCTGACCCACAATCTGCTGCATCAAATCCGGACCCATCGCCAGATATACGCCCTGTTCATTCCGGGTCAGTGAGGCGATGATCTTCTTTTCCACCTCCGCGTCCAAAGTGACCACACGCAATTGGCCATCTTCGCAGAAGCGGCGGGTAATGGTTCGGGCCAAAGCGCCCCGGACCTGTTCCGTGGCGGCTTCGATATCGCGGCCCTGTGTCAGGCTGTCTACCAGGGTCTCTAAAATGATCCCCAAGTCTTTGATGGGAACGCCTTCCCGCAGGAGGTTTCGCAGCACCTTCTCCAGCGTTGCGTAGCTGACGATATTGGGGATGGCCTCCTCCACCAAATCCGGCTCTGTCCGCTTCAGGTTCTCCACAAGCTGAACGGTCTCCGCCCGGTTCAGCAGCTCGTGGGCGTACTTCCGGATGGTCTCCGACAGGTGCGTCAGCATGACGGAGAGCGGATCGATCACGTTATACCCGTAGATCTCCGCCATCTCTTTATTTTCCGGCAGAATCCACCGTGAGGGAATGCCGTAAGCCGGCTCAATGGTCTCGATGCCGTCCACCTCACCCAGGGGATTGGCCGGCTCCAGGGCCAGGTAGTAGTCCACCAGGATCTCGCCTCTGGCCACCTCTTCTCCCCGAATCCGGATGACATACTGGTTCGTCCCCAAAGAGGACGCGTCATGCAGCCGGATGGAGGGGAACACAAAGCCCATGTCCTGGGCATACTGCCGCCGGAAGATGACGATCCGGCTGATGAGCTTTCCGCCATGGCTCTCGTCCACCATGGGAATCAGACTGTAGCCGAATTCCATCTCCACCGGCTCCACAGAAAGCAGAGAGTAGACATTGTTGATATCCTTGTAATAATCCGTTTCGCTGGGAGCCGCGGTCTCCGGCTGGGCCTCCGCGCTCTGCGCCAGGGCCTCCGCCTCGATCCGTTCCTGCTCCATACGGCGGCTGACAAAATATCCGCCGCTCAGCAGCACCCCGCCGCCCACAGCAAGAGCCAGATGAGGCGTATTGGGAATGGCTGCCAAAAACAGCAAAATCACGCCTGTGGTCATAATCGCCCGGGGCTGGGCCTTGAACTGTTTGAGCACATCCTTGTTCAAGCTGCCCTCAGACACCGACCGGGTGACAATCATACCGGTGGCGGTGGAGATCATCAGCGCCGGAAGCTGGGACACCAGGCCGTCGCCGATGGTGACGATGGAATAGCGGTTCAGGGCGCTGATAAACTCACCGTGGTTGATGAGGATCTCAATGATCACACCGCCCAGGAAGTTGACCATGGTGATCAAAAGCGACATAATGGCGTCGCCCTTGACGATCTTGGTGGCGCCGTCCATGGCGCCGTAGAAGTCGG
>CAJUQM010000001.1 GCA_910588005.1 uncultured Oscillibacter sp. | reverse complement strand
TTCTTGGAGGAACACCACCCCGGCACCTATAACCAGTTGCTGCTCTCCGGGAAACTCTGGACACACCTGATTGACACGGACACCGCCTGCAATGAGCGGATGGATCGGCTTATCCCTGCCATGGCAAAGCGGGAGGGGGTGACAGAGGCGCTGAAAGCGGCGGATCAGATGGAATGGGTAAGGCGTATGAACAGCATCCGCAACCGGGCGGAGGAAATCATCCTGCACGAATTGGTCTATTCCCTATAAAAAGCGCAGGGGAGTGTGGTAACTGCCACACTCCCCTGCACTTTTTTTCACTATTCCTTCCCCCTGCTCTTGTAAACATTATAGCGGTTCTTGCATTGGGGGCTGCAAAACTCGGCGTTGGGGCGGCTGGCGGCGAAAATTTTATTACAGTGTTTGCAGGCTTTCAGTGTGCTGTTCGTATCTGTCAGCATAAAGCTGAACATCATTTGCAGGCACAGCAGCAGGGAGTGAAAATCCCATATGATCGTTGGCCTGTCCAGTAGGGCAATGTGGTAGGTCGGTGCGATACCGCCAAACGCCGCCATTCCCTGCCGGTAGAGATCGCGGGTCATTTCATCCAGCACATCATAGTCGTTGTAATAGAGAAAGCTGGAATAAAACGAAAATGCCAAATCCTTGAACTGCCGCGCCAGCCAGTCATACCGTTCGGCATACTCCCTCTGAAAACTCATGCTCACCGCCTGGGGTGCGTCCTGCATGGTCAAGGCTAGCGCCATCATTGCTCTGTCACCCGTCAGATTCCATTGGGATTGTTTTCCCTTCTTGTGAATATCCAGCTTCTCAAAAGGGAAGAACAGCGCCAAGTAATCTTGGGTTGGCATGGATTCCTCTCGGATAAAATGATTCTTCGGCAGATATACGGCCTCATAGTCCATGAAAGACGGCGTGGTGGGCAGAGCGGTCAGAAAACCCAGCAGCCCATAACGGCTGACAAATCCCATAACTGCCTCTCTGACCTCAGCCTCTCCCTTGCGGTTCATCTGCAAAGCCCCTACATTTAGCGCGTCCAACACCATCCGCTCCGCATCCTTCAGAGGATCGTAGACCTCCGGCTTCGATTGTGTATGACAGTATCACAGCTGCCGTACAGACACCACGCCGGCGGTGGACCGGACGTGGTCCAGCAGTTCCTCTTGATTGGTGCCCTTTTTCAGCCGTAGGGTAAAGATAGCGCAGGCATTGTGCTTTTCACTGCGGTCGGAGCGGATGATCCCCATGTTCAGAATTTTTAGATCCGCCTCCCGGAAAAAGCGAAGCAGAACTTCCACACAGGCCTTGTCGGTGTGCTCTACGTAGAGATTGACCTCCGGCGCATTTTTCAGCATCCGGTATTCCAGCCGGGAGAAGAACAGCTCCGCCACCAGAATCAAAACTGTGGCGAACAGGCCGCCTTCATAAAAGCCGCCGCCCAGGGTCAGACCGATGATGGCGGCAGCCCACAGGCCCGCTGCGGTGGTCAGCCCTTTTACCCGCTGGCGGCGGGTGACGATAATGGTGCCCGCGCCGATGAAACCGATTCCGGCCACCACTTGGGCGCCCAGCCGGGCCATATCGGTGTACTGTCCCATATAGAGATAGAGGTATTGACTGGTGAGAGTGGTCATGGCCGCGCCCAGGCAGATCAAGATATGGGTGCGGAAACCGGCAGGGCGGCGCTTAAACTCCCGCTCGATGCCGATGATCCCTCCGCAGACCATGGCCAGCATTAGACGGAGAGTCACGGCCGGCAGCGTTATTTCCCGCAGGCCGTCAAAGATCGATAACATATTTCTCACCCCTTTCTCTAAATATCATGGACCACGTAGACGCTTTCCATCTCGGAGATTAGGGCCAGCAGTTTCGCGTGGCCGCCCTTTTGGTTCATCCGGATGGTGAAAATCGCGTTGGGATGGTGAGACGGACTCTCCCGTCCATGATCTACCTCCGCTTCGTAGATCTGTGCACCCTGGGTTTTGATGCGGTTGATAATCTCTCCCACATTGTCCAGGGACTGAAACTCCACATAGATGTTCATATTTCGGGCGTTTTCAATCACTAACAGCTCCAGGGGGGTCAGGACGTGAACGGAGAGGAAGATCATTAAAAACGCCATGGCTACACACTCATAGAACCCGGCGCCGATGGCGAGTCCCATACATGCGGAGGCCCAGAGTCCTGCCGCAGTCGTCAAACCCTTGACCTCCTGCCGTCCGGTGACGATGATGGTGCCGGCGCCTAAAAAGCCGATGCCGTTGATCACCTGCGCGCCGAAGCGGCTGACATCCGTGCGGATCCCTACCTCCGCCGCCAATGCCGCCCAATTGTGATTGAGCATATAGTACTCATATTGGCTCAGCAGCATGGTGAGCGCAGCGCCCAAACACACCAGCATATATGTACGGAAACCCGCCGGACGGCCCTTTCGGGCACGTTCCAGTCCAATCATTCCGCCGAAGAACATCGCCAGCGTCAGCCGCAGAATCACAGAGGGAACGTTTAATTGTCTCAGACAGCTCAGTGCCTCAATCACGAAAACAACCTCCTGTTCAGCGCCGGAATAAGACAGGAGAAGAACTGGCACAGCCATTTCTTCCCCAATTGCATCTTCTTTTTTCCTGAACGCCGAAGTATCGCTTGGAAACGTTTGCGCTTACAAAAATTATCGCTTATTATCTATATTTACCATATAAGAGCATATGCTGTCAATAATTTGTGAGATTCATGTGAGAAGTTTGGATATTTATATAAAGAAATTATATATTTTTTAGAGGATCTTTCAAATTCCCATTTTTCAGTTTTTTTGTTGGCTGGCAGGTTTTTACATTTTCTGTATTTTTATTGCAAAAGATAGGGGAGAAATTCAATGAAAATTGCATTTTTGCTCACCGCAAACGTTGGATAAAGCTTCCGTCCCCAGTTTCAAGAGATTTCCGCATAGAGGCGTATGCCCCTGCGAATACCAGCGGTGACAGGCGGGAGCACAATTTTTGGTAGAATGACCTGCCCGTGGCAGTTACAGGCCTGACCCTATGAATCACAATACTCCAAGGTCTGGGAAAACAGAACAGATTTTGGCCGGTGGCAGGCGTACAGTCTCTTTCCGGCGCAACGCTGCCCGTTTTTATATTGTTTAAAGGGCTTGACAAATACCCCGTGGGGGTATATTATATGAATACCCCGGTGGGGTATATAAAATCAGGAGGCGGCCAGATGAACGGACAAAATTGTGAATGCTGCAAGACGAAGGAGCGCTCCCCAGAGGAATATAAATGCCTGATCCATCGCCTCAACCGGATTGAGGGCCAGATTCGAGGCATTCGGGGCATGGTGGAAAAAAGCGCCTACTGTCCGGAAATCCTGGCCCAGGTGGCGGCGGCAAACGCAGCCTTGAACGCCTTCAGCCGGGAGCTGTTGGCGGAGCATATCCGCACCTGCGTGGCCAGGGATATTCGAGAGGGCAGGGATGAGACCCTGGACGAGCTGGTGGCCACCATTCAAAAACTGATGAAGTAGGAAAATAAAATCGGAATCGGAAGTTAGGAGGACATATGGAACAGTACAATGTCACCGGAATGAGCTGCGCGGCTTGCAGCGCCCGGGTGGAAAAGGCGGTGGCCAAGGTGCCTGGCGTCACGGCCTGCTCGGTCAGTCTTTTGACCAATTCCATGGGAGTGGAGGGTACGGCATCCGCGGAAGATATTGTCCGCGCCGTAGAGGAGGCGGGATACGGAGCCTCCCCCAAGGGGATGGGCGGACAGGCCAAAACCGTCTCCGCCGCAGAGGCGGAAGAGGCGCTGCGGGATCACGAAACTCCGGTTTTAAAGCGGCGGCTGGTGTGGTCTTTGGGCTTTCTGCTGGTTTTGATGTATTTCTCCATGGGGCACATGATGTGGGGCTGGCCCGCTCCGGCCTTTTTCCAGGGCAACCACGTGGCTATGGGGCTTTTGCAGCTGCTGCTGACGGCGGCGGTGATGGTGATTAACCAAAAGTTTTTTATCAGCGGTTTTAAGAGCCTGTGGCACCGGGCGCCCAATATGGATACCTTAGTGGCCCTGGGTTCTACGGCGGCCTTCGTGTATAGCACCTACGCCCTCTTCGCCATGACGGACGCCCAGGTTCGGGGAGATCTGGCCGCGGTGATGGACTATATGATGGAGTTTTACTTCGAGTCCGCCGCCATGATTTTAACGCTGATCACCGTTGGAAAGATGCTGGAGGCCCGGTCTAAAGGACGGACCACCGACGCGTTAAAGGGTTTGATGAAATTGGCCCCTAAGACCGCCGTGGTGGAGCGGGACGGCATGGAGACGGCGGTTCCCATTGAGCAGGTGCAAAAGGGCGATATCTTTGTTGTCCGCCCCGGAGAGAATATTCCCGTGGACGGAGCGGTAATTGAAGGGGAGAGCGCTGTCAACGAGTCCGCTTTGACGGGGGAGAGCATCCCGGTGGACAAAGCGCCGGGGGACAGCGTCTCCGCCGCCACCACCAACCAATCCGGTTTTCTCAAGTGCCGGGCCACCCGGGTGGGAGAGGATACCACACTCTCTCAAATTATCCAGATGGTCAGCGATGCTGCGGCCACCAAGGCCCCCATTGCCAAGATTGCCGATCGGGTCTCCGGCATTTTTGTTCCGGTGGTGATTGCAATTGCCGTGGTTACCACCGCCGCTTGGCTGCTACTGGGCGAGGGTATGGGATTTGCCTTGGCCCGTGGAATCTCCGTGCTGGTCATCTCCTGTCCCTGCGCATTAGGGCTTGCCACGCCTGTGGCGATCATGGTGGGCAATGGTATGGGCGCGAAAAACGGCATCCTGTTTAAAACGGCGGCCTCCCTGGAGGCGGCGGGACGGACGGAGATCGTGGCTCTGGACAAGACAGGCACCATCACCCAGGGAGAGCCAAAGGTTACGGATATCCTTCCGGCACAGGGGATCGAGGCGGCGGAGCTGCTGCGGCTGGCCAACGCCTTGGAGCGGAGAAGCGAGCATCCTCTGGCCAAGGCGATTCTGCAAAAGGCCCAGGAGGAACGTATCCCGGCAGAGGAGGTTACGGATTTTCAGGTCCTGCCGGGAAACGGACTGACCGCCCGGTGGAATGGAGCTGCGCTCAACGGCGGCAACCTCAGCTTTATCAGTGCGCACGCCACGGTTCCCGAGGAATTCCGGGCCAAGGCGGATGCCTTGGCGGAACAGGGAAAAACGCCGCTGTTTTTTGCCAAGGACAGAGGGCTGGCGGGTATTATCGCTGTGGCGGATGTGATTAAAGAGGACAGTCCTCAGGCGGTGAGAGAACTCCGGAACATGGGGGTTCGGGTGGTGATGCTCACCGGCGATAACGCGCGTACCGCCCAGGCGATCGGCGCACAGGCCGGAGTGGATGAGGTGATTGCCGGCGTTCTTCCGGACGGAAAGGAGAGTGTGGTCCGCCGGCTGAAGGAGCAGGGCAAGGTGGCTATGGTGGGGGACGGCATCAACGATGCCCCTGCCCTGACCCGGGCGGATACCGGCATCGCCATTGGCGCGGGGACAGACGTTGCGATTGACGCGGCGGATATAGTACTGATGAAGAGCCGCCTCAGCGATGTGCCAGCCGCCATCCGGCTCAGCCGTGCCACGCTGCGGAATATTCATCAAAATCTATTTTGGGCGTTTTTCTATAATACCATTGGCATTCCCCTGGCGGCCGGGCTGTTGATTCCCCTGGGGCTGACGCTGAATCCCATGTTTGGCGCGGCAGCGATGAGCCTTTCCAGCTTTTGCGTAGTTTCCAACGCTCTGCGGCTGAATTTTTTCAATATTCGGGACGCAGGCAGGGATAAGAAAATTAAGAGTAAACACAAGGAGGAAGTAACACCTATGGAAAAGACGATGAAGATCGAGGGCATGATGTGCGGACACTGTGAGGCCCGGGTGAAGAAAGCCCTGGAAGCTCTGCCGGAGGTTGCGGGAGCGGCTGTCAGCCACGAGACCGGCACCGCTGTGGTGACCTTGTCCGGGGAGATTTCTGACGCGGCGCTGAAAAAGGCCGTGGAGGACCAGGACTATCAGGTTGCGGAAATTCAGTAATCCTTTGGGAAACACGGGAAAGGGGCCGGTTTTGCCGGCCTCTTTCCCATATTCAAAAATAAAGAAAAGCGGCGGAGAATCCGCCGCTTTTTCAGTGGAGATGAAACAGGTAAAAAGGAACCGTTTTCGCCTTTACGCAATTTTGGCGAGCCACCGCAGGTCATAAGGCTCGTAAACCACCTTTTCATAGGCGTCTACATCCAACAGAACGCCCGTCCAGTCGGAGTGGATGTCGCCGTTTTGCTTGATGAGGATGTCGTATAGAATGTCATAGGTCACACCGTCTGCCGGATCGGTTTCCACAACGGTGGAGTAGGGCAGGGTTTTGTGATAAGTCAGCTCCATACCCTGATAGTCAAAGTGGAAGCCGCAGCGCATCCGGCAGCCGTCCAGCCCGGTGTAACGGGCGATCTGCTTGAGATCCTGGAGAATCTTATCATGTTCTTCTTCATACAGATTCTCCGGCGTGGTGGCGGTGTAGTCAAACCGGAACTGGATAGAGGCCCCTGGAATCTTGCGGAACCGCTCCAAATAGGGAATCAGGTCCTTAACGGGATAATCCTTATACAGCACGCAGTTTACACGGAAACGCACCGGCAGCCGGGAGAGCAGGCCGTCATTGGACTCCACCACGTACTTTTGCATGTGGCGGGAAACATTAACACAAGTGATCTTATGTTTGTTTCGCTCCAGAAACGCCAGGACATCTTCCTCAGACTGGTGCTCCGACACCGGGAGGGTGGTGTTGATATAGACTTTGTGAGTAGTGGGAATTTCATCCAGCATGATCTGGAGCGCCTTCAAATCGGAAAGAGGCTCGCCGCCGGTGAAGACAAAGTCGCACCGGGGGGTAATGGCGTCCATCCGGCGGATGCTCCGGCAGATTTCCTCCAGAGAGAAACCCGTCATATCCGCGTATTCTTCTTTATTGATACAGAATGGGCAGTGATTTTTGCAGTCATAGGGGACAAAGATCGTCACCGTAGCGCCGCCCTCCCGCGTCTTATAGGGATGTGTCATGTTTTGATCGGCCTTTCTAATGTGGATAGGAACAGGGTTGATAGGCAGGGAGCAGCCCTGCGGAACCCATATACAATTAACAATTCTAATGGATTTTCCCCCAAAGGTCAAGAGCAAAAGAAAAATTCCGTGCAAATTCAGCGGTAAAAGAGAAAGCGGAGCGGAGAACTCTGTACAGCGGCGGAAAAAAATGATATACTATGAGAAAATTAAGTGATCTGTAAGAAAGGGGGGAGACCTATGGAGCAGCTGACCGCGCCTCTCCGGGTTCTGCTGGATAGGGTATGCGGCTTGCTGGCAGAATATCCGCTGGCGGGCGTATGGTATACGGCGTTTGTGCGGTTTTTATTTCCGGTGCTGGCGGTGCTGATCTTGTGGAGGGCGGTGCGCTCCCTGCTGAAAATTCCCCATACGCCCGAGACCTGGGGCCTTTTAAGCCTGCCGAACGGCGCTTCAATTCCCCTGACCCACTGGGAAAATATCATCGGCCGCAGCAAGAGCGCCGACGTACACCTGGGCTATCCCAGTGTCTCCCGCCAGCACGCGGCCCTGTGCCGGGGAGAGGACGAGTGCTGGACGCTCTACGATCTGGGTTCTAAGGGCGGAACAGAGGTCAATGGCCAGCGGGTGGAGCGCTCCGCGCAGGTGACGCTGGGGGACACCATTACCCTGGGCGGTGTGCCTCTGGCCTTTTTGCCGCAGACGGCGGCGGAACGTGAGGAGTTGGAGCGGCGGCGTCACAGCGAGCGCCCTGCCGCCGTCTGGCCCTCCTTCCTGTGGCTGACGGTGTTCCAGATTCTGGCCTGCCTGCAGTTGATCGTAGCGGCGCAGGGGACGGTGCCTGTGTCGGTTCCCCTGGCCTTTTTGGGGCTGACCGCTGTCATGTGGGTATATTTTACGGTGCTGCGCTGTACCCGCTGCGTGGGATTTGAGATGGAGACCATCGCCTTTTTTCTCTCCACGCTCTCCCTGGCGGTGACGGCCTCCAGCGCCCCGGGAAGCCTTTCTAAGCAATTTTTCTCCATTGTGCTGGGACTGGTGCTGTTTCTGGTACTGGGGATTTTTCTCCGGGATCTCACCCGGGTGCAGAAAAACCGCTGGCTGATGGCCGCCGCCGCCATTGGGTTTCTTGGAATCACACTGTTGCTGGGCCATTCCAAGTATGGCGCTGTGAACTGGATCTCCATTGGAGGCCTGTCTTTTCAGCCCTCAGAGATCGCCAAGATCTGCTATATTTTTGCCGGGTCCGCCACGCTGGAGCGGCTGTTCCGGCGGCGGAACCTAAGCCTTTTTATTGTGCTGACGGGCGTGTGCATCGGCCTTTTGGGGCTGATGAGCGATTTTGGAACGGCCGCTGTCTTTTTTGTCACTTTCTTGGTCATCGCCTATCTCCGCTCCGGGGACTTTGCGACGCTGGCGCTGATCTGCGGAGGGGCGGTGTTTGGAGCGGGAATTATTGTGCGGTTTAAACCCTATATCTTAAGCCGCTTTGCGTCCTGGGGCCACGCCTGGGAGGCGGCCTCTACCACCGGCTATCAGCAGACACGCACCATGTCCGCAGTCGCCTCGGGGGGATTTTTCGGCATGGGCGCCGGTAACGGCTGGCTCCACCGTATCGCGGCGGCAGACACGGACCTGGTCTTTGGAATGCTCTGTGAGGAGTGGGGGCTGTTGATCGCGGTGCTGGCGGTGGGGTCTATCGTTACGCTGGCCTTCTTCGCCGCCAGGGCCGTCCGGGTGGGAAGGTCCAGTTTCTATACGATTGCGGCCTGTGCCGCCGGTTCCCTGCTGGTGTTTCAGACCTGTTTGAATGTGTTCGGCTCAGTGGATCTGCTGCCCCTCACGGGCGTCACCTTTCCCTTTGTGTCCAACGGCGGCTCTTCCATGCTGTCCGCCTGGGGGCTGCTGGCCTTTTTAAAGGCCACGGATACCCGGGAGAACGCCAGCTTCGCGATTCGCCGGAGACCGTCTAAGCGTTTGACGGAGGAGGCCCGCCGGCGGGCGGAGCCGCCGGGGGACCCTTTTGACCTGGAAAGAGAGGAACCGCATGAAAAAGATTGAGCAGCGGGCGTTGGTCTGCCGCGTTTTGGCGCTGCTGCTGGCGGCGGGGCTGTGCCTCTTTTTGGCGCGGTATTTCCGAAGCGCCGGAGACTGGGCCTCGTCAGCCTTTAACCGGCACTTGTACAACTCCGCGGGGCAGTTGATCACAGGGACGGTGTTGGACCGGGACGGGGATGTGCTGTCCTGGGTCAAAGATGGGGAACGTGCCTATTACGAAAGTGAGACGGTCCGCAAAGCCACCCTCCACGCGGTGGGGGATCTGCAGGGCAGCATTGGAACAGGGGCGCTGAACGCCTTTGCCGACCGGCTGACGGGGTACAACTTTCTCAACGGAGCTTTTGGGGCCAGGCGGGGGAACAGCCTCTATCTGACCATTGACGCCCGGTATAACTACGAGGCCTACCAGGCCATGAAGGGCCATGCCGGAACAGTGGCGGTGTACAACTATAAAACGGGGGAGATCCTCTGTATGGTCTCCACCCCCAGCTATGACCCTCTGCATGTCCCAGGGGATATTGAGACCGATGACCGCTATCGGGGAGCTTATTTAAACCGCTTCCTCTCCTCCACCTTTACCCCGGGATCTGTCTATAAGACGGTTACCCTGGCGGCGGCGCTGGAGAACATTCCGGATGTGGAGGTGAAAACTTGGAGCTGCGCCGGTTCTGTGCAGATTGGAGAGGAGACGGTTGTCTGCTCCGGCATCCATGGGGAGCAGCGGATCGGCGATGCCTTCGCAAATAGCTGCAATACAGCCTTCGCCCAGATTGCCGGAGAGCTGGGCGGAGAGACGCTGAAGGCATATACCCGAGAAGCCGGACTGATGAAGGGCGGTTATACGGTGGACGGCCTGCCCGTTGCCGCCGGAACCTTTGATTTTGACGGAATTACAGACGGAGAACTGGGTTGGGCCGGCGTGGGGCAGCATAGGGACCTGGTGAATCCCTGTGCCCTGATGGTCTATATGGGGGCCATTGCGGCCGGCGGCAGGGCGGCGGAGCCATATCTGATCCTGAGAACTGAGAACGCTTTGGGGCTGCCGTCTCTGCCCCGGATCCACGGAAGGACCGGGACGCTGGTGAGCCGGGATACGGCGCAAAAGCTGACGGAGCTGATGGCGGCGAATGTGGAGAAGTCCTACGGCACGCGGCGTTTTCCCAATATGGAACTGTGTGCGAAGTCCGGCACTGCCGAGGTGGGGGAGGGCCAGACGCCTCACGCCTGGTTCGCGGGTTTTCTGCGGAATGAGGATGCGCCGTACGCCTTTGTGGTGCTGGTGGAAAACGGAGGCGGCGGCAACAGTGTGGCCGGCACGGTGGCGGGGAAGGTATTGGACGTCATGGTAAACGGCTATTAGGTTTTTCCAGAAGAGAGGGAAGGGCCTGTGTACGGACCGGCGGGAGGACCGGGGCCGTCTTTGGCCTTCAAAGCTTATCCGCTGGGTTTTTAGATGCGGTGATGGGAGAGGGAGATCGATGAGAGAAAAAAGGGGATTGCTTTTGCAGACAGTGAAACAGATGAACGCTGGGGCCATTTTTTCCGGCGTTGGTTTTTTGGTGTATCTGACGTTGTCTGCACTGGGGTGGGAGAGGGCGGCGGACATTTCCGCCGTGGCCTTTGGCATGGTATCCGTCTACGTTTTTGCATCTGTGGCCGCCGGCCGGTCACAGGACAGGGAGACGGTGAGCTACAGTCTTCTGTGGGGCACCGGGGCGCTGGCGCTGCTGATGGGCGGCTGCGGCGTATTGACCGTTAAGCTCTGGCTTGGGCTTTAGCGCGCGAAAAACGCTGGATGTCAGACGGCATCCAGCGTTTTTTGCGGCTCCCCCATGCGGCGGCACAGGCGCCGCATCCCCAGAGAGTAACAGACCAGCTGTGCGAGAAAGGTGACGGTCCATGAGACCGGATAGGAGATATACACGGTGTGAATGGTGTGGTACTCCGGAATTTGGAAGAGAACCGCGATCCATAGAAGCCGCAGGCCGCAGGCACCGATGAGGGTCACCAGCATGGGCGTGACGGCATATCCCATACCGCGGATAGAACCCACGATAACGTCCATCAGGCCGCACAGGGCGTAGAGGGTGCAGACGATCCGGATTCGGTCCATTCCGGCGGAGATGACGGGGGCGCTGTCGGAGTATATACCCAGCAGGTGAGGACCCAGCAGCACAGTCAGCCAGCCCAGCACGCCGCCGGTCACGGCGGCACAGCCCAAAGCCCGCAGCATAATGGGGCGGATCCGGTCAATGCGTCCGGCCCCCAGATTTTGGCTGGTGAAGGAGATATTGGCCTGGTAAAAGGCGTTTACGGAGGCGTAGATGAAGGTTTCAATGTTATTGGCCGCGGCGTTTCCGGCCATAACGGTTTCCCCGAAGGAATTGATGGAGGATTGGATGACTACGTTGGATAGAGAGAATAAAACCCCTTGAATTCCGGCGGGAATCCCCACCCTCATAATCTGCCGGAGACGGACCGGATGAATTTTTAACTGCCGCAAGTCCAGACGGACTGCCCCGCCGGCCTTTGTCAGACAGCGGAGTACCAGCAGGGCGGAGACGCATTGGGAGGCAACGGTGGCAATTGCCACGCCGGCCACGTCAAAATGGCACACGATGACGAAAAACAGATTTAAAACGACGTTGATGACCCCTGCAAGGGTGAGATAGTACAGGGGCCGGCGGGTATCCCCGACGGCCCGCAGCAGTGCTGCGCCAAAATTATAGAGCATTGTGGCAGGCATTCCCAGAAAGTAAATACGCAGATAGAGTGTGGCCAGGTCCAGGACTTCAGGCGGGGATTGCATCCAGATCAAGATGGTATGCGCCCCCAGCGCACCGGTTACGGCCAGGAGCATGCCGCCCAAAAGGCTGACAAGAAGAGCGGTGTGAACCGTCTGCCGCAGATTTTCCTCCTCTCGAGCACCATAAAACCGGGCCGCCAGGATGTTGGCGCCAACGGATAGGCCGATGAAGAGGTTGGTCAAAAGTCCGATGATCGAGGCGTTGGAACCTACCGCCGCCAGAGAGTTGTCTCCGGCCCAACGGCCCACAACGATGATATCCGCCGCATTGAAGAGGAGCTGCAGGATGCTGGAGAACATCAGGGGGAGGGCAAATTGCAGGAGCTTTGGCAGAATGGCTCCGCTGCACATATCGATCTCATAGGTTTTTCCAGGACGCTTCGCCATAAAACAACCTCCTATGACGGTGATGCCGCCCATTCACATGGACAGTTCCACCATTTTAACACGGTCTTAACGGAAAAACCACGGAGAGATATGAAAAATTTAGCTGAATTCCATATGAAGTTAAGTGATAATTTGGATAATCAAACAAAAAACCGGAGAGGGGATTTTTGCCCCTCTCCGGTTGCGGAGATCTCTGTCTTAGAACATGGGTACAACAGCGCCGTCGTAGGTCTCGTCGATGAAGCTCTTTACCGCGTCGCTCTGCAGGGCTTTTACCAGAGCCTGGATACCCTCGCTGCTCTCATTGCCCTCCTTTACGGCCAGCACATTTACATAGGCCTCGGCGGCGGCGCCGTCAGCGGCCTCCACGGCCACGGCGTCAGATACCTTTAGCCCGGCGTCAATGGCGTAGTTGCCGTTGATAACGGCCATATCCACGTCCTGCAAGGTGGTGGGCAGAAGACGGGCTTCCAGCTCTCTGATATCGAAGTCATGGGGGTTTTCCGCGATATCGTCCTTGGTGGCGGAGAGTCCCACGCCTTCTTTCAGCTTGATCAAGCCCTCCTGCTCCAGCAGCAGCAGCGCCCGGGCTTCATTGGTGCCGTCGTTGGGCACGGCGATCTGGGCGCCGTCGGCCAGATCGGACAAAGAGGCGGTCTTGCCGGCGTACAGCCCAAAGGGTTCATAGTGGATACCGGCGGCGTTGACCATATGGGTTCCGTGCTCGGTATTAAAATCGTTCATATAGGTGATATGCTGGAAATAGTTGGCGTCCAAAGAGCCGTCCTCCAGAGAGGTGTTGGGAGTCACATAGTCGTTGTACTCCACGATCTCCAGCGTGTAGCCTTCTTCAGCCAGAATATCCTTGGCCACTTCCAGAATAGCGGCGTGGGGCGCGGGAGTGGCGCCTACTTTGATGGTGCCGCCCTTCTTGCCGCCGCAGGCGGTCAGAGAGAAGACCAGCAGCAGGGCCAGCACAGTGGTAGCAATTCTTCTTTTCATGTTTACTTTCTCCTTTTCGATTCGGTTTGATTGATACGCCGGTCCGATTTTACGGAGAGGGCGGTACCGATGGATTGAATGATCTGGACCAGAATGACCAGAATGATCACGGCCACATAGAGCACCACATACTGGCTCCGTCCGTGGCCCCGCATCAGGGAGATCGAACCCAGGCCTCCGCCGCCAATGGCGCCGGACATGGCGCCATAGCCCAGGATGGTTATGGCGGCGTTGGTGGCTCCGTTGATGAGGGAGGGGCGGCACTCCGGCAGCATCACTTTGGTGACAATCTGCCAGGGAGAGCAGCCCATAGATTGGGCGGCCTCAATCACGCCCCGGTCCATCTCCCGCAGGGAGATCTCCACGAGCCTCGCCACATAGGGCGCCGCCGCCACGGTCAAGGGTACGATCGTTGCGGCTGTTCCCACGCTGGTGCCCAGAATCAGGCGGGAGAGGGGCATTACCACCACCATTAGAATTAGGAAGGGGATGGAGCGCAGCAGGTTGACCGCTACGTTCAAAATATTCATCAGCATTTTGGGCATTGGACGGATGCCGCCCTGTTCCCCGGTGACCAGCAGAATGCCAAGGGGCAGGCCGATGAGATAGGCGAAGACCGTGGCGGCCAGAGGGACGTAAACGGTTTCCCAGACGGCGAAGAGCATGGTGCCCGGATCTGTGAGGAATTCCACCTGTCCTGCGGCGCTGTTCACACCCCAGGACTCCAAAATGGCGATTAGGGACTCACGCATGGCTGTCCTGCACCTCCTCCACGCTGATGTTTTTTTGCGCCCGGATATAGCTCAGGGCTTTTGCGGCCTCATTGGGGTCCTCCGGCAGGCCCAGCAGCATGGTGCCGAAGGCCTTTCCATCGATATTGCGGGTATCCGCCCCCAGAATGTTCACCTTTACGCCGCAGTCGATAGCGAGAGAGGCGATGAGGGGCTGGTAGGCGGTGCCGCCGTTAAACGCCACCCGGACGGTCCGCCCCGAGCTGGGGTACTGGGCCGTGGTCACGCCGCCGGGATATACCAGCCGCCGGGCCGCATCTGTGGAGGGATTGGAGAAGATCTCCTCAACGTTTCCCTGCTCAGCTACCACGCCGCCGTCCAGAATGGCCACCCGCGTGCAGATATCCTCAATCACGCTCATCTGGTGGGTAATGACGACCACAGTGACCCCCAGTTTCTGGTTGAGGTCCTTTAAAAGGCCTAAAATGGAGGCGGTGGTGGTGGGGTCTAAGGCGGAGGTGGCCTCGTCGCACAGAAGGACCTTGGGGTCTGTGGCCAGCGCCCGGGCGATGGCCACCCGCTGTTTTTGCCCGCCGGAGAGCTGGGCGGGGTAGGTGTCCGCCTTGTCCGCCAGGCCCACCAGCTCCAAAAGCTCCGCCGCCCGCCGCTTTGCCTGGGCAGGGGAGACGCCGCTGATCTCCATGGGGAAGCAGACGTTTTTCAGACAGGTGCGCTGCATTAGAAGATTAAAGCTCTGGAAGATCATGGTGATTTTCCGCCGGGCCAGGCGCAGCGCTTTTTCCGAGAGTTCCGTCATGTTCTGCCCGTCTACAATCACGGCGCCGGAGGTAGGCCGTTCCAGCAGGTTCATGCACCGCACCAGGGTGGACTTGCCCGCGCCGGAGAGACCGATGATGCCGAAGATCTCGCCCTGACGGATCTCCAGATTGATGTCCTCCAGGGCGTGGACGGCATCGGACCCATCGCCGAAGGTCTTGCGCAGATGTTGGACTTGAATAATGGATTGGCTCACAGTATCGAAACTCCTTTACGGTTCATTTGCAATAAAAAAGTCCTTGAAGCAACCGCTTCAAGGACGGACGTTCAAACGCCGTGGTACCACCTTGGTTTGCGCGCCTCCTCACGAAGGCGGCCTTTGGAAGTGCGGACACACTTCTGCGCTGTGACGGGCGGCTCCCGTCGTGACCTATGCGACCCGCAGTCGGCCACGCGACTCCAAGACCATGTTCGGCAGGCCCTTCCGTACCCCTTTGCACCAACCGGGGTTCTCTGTGCCGTATCTGCCTGCTTACTCTTCTCTTCATCGTCTTTTCCATATAAAATTATTTGTCTAAAATATACACAAGAACTGTGGGACTGTCAACGGGGGAAACGACTATAATATGCGCCTTCGGAAAAATAATCTTTATAAAATTTAGACAAATACAGCGAAGAGTACTCATTTTTACGGAAATTTTTTCAAATGACGGGCCGGTATTGGATTGAAAATACCGGGTAAAACTGCTATCATCTATATAAAAAAGACGGGGGTATGGCGGATGGGTGGAAGGCGGAACCGGGTTATGCGCTGGCTTCGGAATCTGTTGTGCGGCATTTTGATTGGAGCAGGAGCGATTTTACCTGGGGTGTCCGGGGGCGTGCTGGCTGTGGTGTTCGATATATACCGCCCCTTTATGGAAATTCTCACCCACCCGAAAAGGGCGCTGCCCCAATATTGGCGGTGGCTGCCCCCTTTGGGCCTGGGCTGGTGTATCGGTTTTATGGCGTTTGCAAAGGGGATCGCTGCGGCGATTGACAGCTCCAATACGGTGACCACCTGGCTCTTCATCGGTCTGATTGTGGGTACGATTCCCGCCCTGTTTCGGGAGGCGGGAAAGGAGGGGCGTTCCGCCGCCTCCTGGATCAGCCTGGTTCTGTGTGCCGGCGGCGTATTTGCGGGATTGTTCTATGTCAGCCGCGTGGCGTGCTTTTCGGCGGAACCCAGCTTTTGGTGGTATAATTTCTGCGGTGTGTTGTGGGGGATGGGGATTGTAATTCCGGGCATGACCTCTTCTTCGGTGATGATGGCGCTGGATCTGTATCAGCCTGTGCTGGAGGGACTGGCGAACCTGGATTTCCTGGTGCTGTCTGCCTCTTTGCCGGGACTGTTTTTGACGGTGTTTCTGCTGGCGCGGCTTGTGACCTGGTGCTTCCGTCGCTGGTACGCGGTGGCCTTCCATGGAATCTTTGGAATTGTGGTGGCCTCTACGGTTGTGATTGTCCCCTCCGTATACCGGGGCGCGGGGGAGATTGTCCTATCTGCGCTCTGCTGTGTGGGAGGATTTTTTTTGGCGTTTTTTCTGGCCAGGCTGGACAGGAAGATCCAGGCGGAGACATCCGGTATGTCGGTTTAAAAGGCGGCAGATTGCCGCCTGGCCGGTGTGGCAAGCAGACCGGCGCACGATGAAAAAGACGCGCCGCGGCATACCGCGGCGCGTCTTTTTCTGTTGGGAGGAAAGAACCACCAGCTCAGCTGGTGGGCTTCTCCTCGTATGCTTTAGCAAAAAGCTACGAGCGAAGCGAGTTGACAACTTACCAAGTAACAGTTATGCAAAAGTCTCAAATAGAAGATGATTTGCCCGTTTACGGGCGGCGGGGCACGAGATGCAGGCGAAAGATATTCGATGCGTCTTGAGACGCCTGCCGGTAGCAGGCTCTTCCAGGGTCTACTCAAGCCTCCGGCTTAGCCGGAGGTTTTGACTTTAGCCGGCTTTAAGAACCACCGCCGCACGGCCGGTCATACGGGGCGAAAAGAGGCGAATACAGCCTGCCGCACCCCCTCAATTTTTAAAAACACAGTCTGTTCCGCATTCCGCTTTTATGGAAGCCGTACAATCCCGGTCTCTACCAGTTTCTGGAGGCTCATCAGAATTCCCAGCTTGGCGTGGTACCAGGTAAGACCGCCCTGGAAGTACACGGCGTATGGAGGGCGAATAGGCCCGTCTGCGGAAAGTTCAATGGAACTGCCTTGGACAAAGGCGCCTGCCGCCATGATGACGTCGCTGTCATAACCGGGCATGGCCCAGGGTTCCGGAGTGACGTAGCTGTCCACGGGGGCGGCGGCCTGAATCCCCTGGCAGAAAGCGACCATAGCCTCCCGGGTCCCAAGAGTTACCGCTTGAATAATATCATGGCGGGTCTCCGAGGCGTTTGGAACGCATGAAAATCCCAGATTCTCATAGATATTGGCGGCGAAAACGGCGCCTTTCAGCGCCCCGGCCACCACGGTGGGAGCGAGAAACAGGCCTTGATAAAAGGCGGGCATCAATCCCAGATTAGCGCCGACCTCCTGTCCAAGGCCTGGGGCAGAGAGGCGGTAGGCGCAGCGCTCCACGCATTCGCGGGTTCCGCAGATATATCCGCCGATCGGGGCCAGGCCGCCGCCTGGGTTTTTGATCAGGCTGCCAACGACCATGTCTGCCCCCAGGTCCGAGGGTTCCAGCCTCTCCACAAATTCGCCGTAACAGTTGTCCACCATCACCTTCACATCCGGCTTCACGGACTTGCAGAAGGCAATCAGCTCCCCAATCTGTGCCACGGAGAAGGAGGGGCGGGTGGCATAGCCCTTGGAGCGCTGGATGGTGATGAGCTTTGTCCGGTCGCCGATGGCCGCCCGGATGGCGTCGTAATTAAAAGTGCCGTCCGGATTTAAATCGGCCTGGGCATAGGTGACACCGTACTCCTTTAAGGAGCACTTGCTCTCCCGGATGCCTATGACCTCCTCCAGGGTGTCATAGGGAGCGCCCACAGGGGAGAGGAGTTCGTCTCCCGGCAGCAGGTTCGCTGACAGCGCCACTGTCAGCGCGTGAGTGCCGCAGGTGATCTGGGGACGCACCAAAGCGGCCTCTGTGTGAAAGACACCGGCGTAAACTCGTTCCAGATTATCCCGGCCCTCGTCATCGTATCCATAGCCGGTAGTGGCGGCAAAGTGGGTGGCGTTGACCCGGTGTTTCTGCATGGACAGCAAAACTTTTCCCTGGTTGTATTCCGCAGTCTGGTCGATTGCGGCGAAACGGGGACGCAGCTCCTGCAATATGGTTTCACCGTATTCGTATACGGCCTTACTAACGCCTAGCAGTGCATACATCTGTTCCATATTGATCTCATTCCTTTTGTCCGTTTTCGTCCAAATATAGCAGACTTTTGGCAAAATAGCAAGAGAAAAACCGGCACATCATGTGCCGGTTTTTTCTTTTCCGGTGATCAGAGGCGGATGCCGCCAACGAAATATGTATTATAGTATCCGCTGGTCAGATCGCTGATGATTACGCCGTTGCTTCGGGAGGACGAGGAGTGAATATGCTGTCCGTTACCGATATAGATTCCGGCGTGGGAGCAGGCCTTGCCATTGGAACGGCTGGGATCACAGAAGAAGACCAGATCGCCAGGCTGCAACTCACTGATATTGTAGATCCGGGTGCCGTACCCGCTCTGCCATTGGCCGGTGGCGGTGTGCGGAAGGGAGTAGCCAAACTGCTTATAGACGTACATGGTGAAACCTGAGCAGTCAAAGCCGCTGGGAGAGGCTCCGCCGTAGACATAACGGGTGCCTAAAAACTGCTTGGCATAATTTACTACGTCACTGGAAGAGGAGCTGGAACCGGAGCTGGTCAACACCAAGAAGTCGCTGCGGACATAGCCGTCCACATCTCCACAGGAAACATCATACCAGCCATTTTCGAAGCCGTTGACATTGACGGTCTCGTTTTGATTCAGAACAGTGAGGACCTCTCCTTCTACAGAGGAACTGGCCCGTACATTTACACCGTTTCCAACGACACGGCCGTAGGAGGTGAAAATGTTGTCGCGGTCAATGAGCAAAAAGTCGGCGGAGACGAAGCCCACGCTCCCATTGTAGTTGATCTTGTACCAGCCGTCCAGAGTGTCGTCTAATACGGCGACAGCCACATCCTCATTCAGCATCGTCACGATCGAAGAGGAGGTGGAGGGTTCGGAGCGGAGCCGCAGGGAGGAACCGGTAGTGGCGCCGATGGCGACGGCCATCTCTTCTTCAGCGGCCAGGGCGGAGACAGCCAGCAGCAAAACCGCGGCAACGGAGAGAACGGCAATTCTGGCTGCCTTTCCAACGAGGTGTGTCATACGTATATGCATCCTTTCGTTTTAGCTTTTGTAGAAGATGGAGCGGAGAGGTTATTTGCCGGCCAGCGCCCGGTCCAGCCAGATCGCGGCGATGTCCATGGCGGCGTACAGGCTGTCCTTTTCGCTCTTTTTTACGATTCGGCTGCGGGAATTTTCCGGTTCCGTGAGCTGGAGCTGGATGGACACCTTCGTGGCCAGCTTGAGATCCTGCTCCTGCTTATTTTCCAGAACCTGCATCATAATGATATATTTGTCTGCCATCGACCCGTAGTAGATCAAGTTGTCTACCCGGCGGAGGGGATGGCCCTTATAGAGAAGACCTTCGGTCTTAGCGGGCTGTTTTTCTGCCATCAAAACACTCCTTTGAAATTTTGTAACCAAATTGTAACATGATATTCCCTCTTTGTCAATGAAACGACGGGGATTTTTTGGCGCAATTATCCGCCGTATTTCGCAAAATACCGTTCAAAAGTGATAAAAATATCACGGAATTTCCCGATTTGGCAGATTTCTGCCCTTGGAAAATTCCGTGAAAAAATTTTACGAGATTGTAATTTTTGTTACTTTTGTTACTGATTCAGATATTTCCGCACCAGAACCTGCAGCAATTCGTCCCGGTCAATTTTTCGAATCAGCGTCCGGGCATTATTGTGGTTGGTAATATAGGTGGGGTCCTCAGACAGGATATATCCCACGATTTGGTTGATGGGGTTATAGCCCTTTTCCTCCAATGCCTGATAGACTGTGGACAGGATTTGATAAATCTCCTCGTCCTTGTCCATCGCGATGCTGAATTTCCGGGTATAGTCGTCCATGCAGACACCACCTTTCTTTCTCTTGGGAAATTTTCATCATTAAAATGTAGTATACACTTTTTTTGAAAAAGTGTAAAGGGTTTCTTCCGGAAATTTATGAAAGATTTGTACTTTGCTCCCGCCAAGAAAACGGCTCTTGGCGGGAGCGGTGGGAAATGTCACCGCAGGACAGCGTCCAGCTCGGTTTTCAGAAGATCCAGGATGCTCTTGAGATCCGTGTCGGCCTCCTCTGCGGTGAGGCTGCGGTCGTCGGCCCGCAGTTCCAGGTTGAAGGCGACGCTTTTTTTACCGTCAGGGACGCCGGGACCTGTGTATATGTCAAACAGGGTTACGCGTCTCAGCAGTCCTTTGGCGCCCCGGCGGATGCAGTCCTCCAGTGCGCCCACGGAGAGGTCCTGGCCGCATAACAGGGCGATATCCCGGGTAACGGCGGGAAACTTGGGCAGCGGGCGGTACAGGGGTTTCCCATTGACGCACTGGAACAGGGCGTCAAAGTGAAGCTCCGCAGTGTACAGCTCACACTCTACACCGTAGTTATCCGCTACATGGGGATGAATCTGGCCGAAGACGCCCAGCAGCGTCTCTCCGCTGAAAACTTTGGCGCAGCGGCCAGGATGGTAAGATGGATTCTCTTTTTCAGACTCATACCGCACGCCGGTGATTCGCAGGCCATCCAGCAGAGCCTCCACGGCGCCCTTTAGGGAGAAGAAATCCATACCGCCGCCATAGGCGCCCAAGGACAGGACTTTGGGTTCATCGGCCATGCCGGAGCCGTCATTTTTGGAAAAGTAGGTGCGGCCCAACTCGTAGAGACGAATGGATTTGTTGCGGAAATTGTAGTTTCGGGCCAAAATCTCCAACATAGAGGGCAGGGTAGTGGTGCGCATGATCGAGGTGTCCTCCCCCAGGGGATTGAGAATTTTCATAGAGTTCCGGAGGGGAGAGTCCGCCGGCAGACCGATCTTGTCATAATAGGCGGGACTGATAAAGGAGTAGGTGATGATTTCGCTGTATCCGGCGGCCCGGCAGAGAGCGCCCACGGCATTTTCCGCCTGTTGAACGGGACTCCAGCCCCGGCGCTCGTTCAGACCAGAGGAAAGGGTGTCTGGAATTCGATTATAGCCATAGAACCGGGCGACTTCCTCGGCGAGATCGGACCAGTGCTCCACGTCGGAGCGCCAGGAGGGCACGGTAATCGTGCAGTCCTCCAGGCCGAAGCCCAGATCCGATAGAGTCTGCCGCTGCTCTGCTTCGGGGACGTCCACGCCCAGGAAGCGGTTCATCTTCTCCGGCTCAAAGCCTACGGTGACAGGCTGGGGAACATTGTTTAAAATGTCGATAACGCCGTCCACCACCTCGCCGGCGCCCAGCAGCTCCACCAGCTCGCAGGCCCGGTTGACAGCTGGAAGGGTGTTGAGGATATCCAGGCCCTTTTCAAACTTGGCGGACGCCTCTGTCCGCATTCCCAGGGCCAGGGCGGTCTTACGGATGCAGCTCCCCTCGAAGTTGGCGGACTCAAAGACCACATCCGCAGTGTCGGACACGATCTCACTGTTCAGACCGCCCATGACGCCGGCCAGGCCTACGGCCCGGGTGTCGTCGGCGATGACCAGCATATCCCGGTTCAGCTTACGGACATTTCCGTCCAGAGTGGTCAGTTCCTCGCCGTCCCTGGCGCGGCGGACCACGATCTTTCCGCCCTGCACATAGCGGTAGTCAAAGGCGTGCATGGGCTGGCCGTACTCCAGCATGACGTAGTTGGTGATATCCACAATGTTGTTGATGGGACGGACGCCGCTGGCCCGGAGGCGCTCCCGCATCCACTTGGGGGAGGGGGCGATCTTTACATTGCGCACCATCCGGGCGGTGTACCGGGGACAGAGGTCCGGGTCCGGAGTCTCTACATCCAATAGTTCTGGCAGGATGCCCTCCGCGCCGCCCGTCACTTGGGGATCATGGAGTTTGAGGGGCTTGCGGAAGGTGACCGCGGCCTCCCGGGCAAGACCGATGACGCTGAGACAGTCGGGCCGGTTGGGGGTGATCTCAAATTCCACCACGTGGTCGTCCATACCGATGACAGGCTTGATGTCGTCGCCGGTTCTGCAGTCCTCGCGCATGACGAAGATACCGTCGGGGATGCAGTGGGGGAACTCCCGCTGCTCCGCGTGGAGGTCCGCCAGCGTGCAGATGTGCTCCGTTTTCGTGTCCAGAGCCAGAGTGTCGTGCTCGTGAATATTGGCAAGGCTGGTTGTGATGGTGTGGTAAGTCCCGCCGCTGTCGCAGCTGACGGTAAACTGTCCATCGCCAAGGGCTTCCACCTTTGTGACAAAAGCGGCCCTGACAGAGCCATAGATTTTATGGCCGGGAACGACGCCCGCGGGGATGGAGGGCTTTTCCGGGTCAATGGGATGATAGTCGTTCAGCAGCGCGGCGGCGGTGACGGCGGCGTAGGGGAAGTCCCGCTCGTCCAGGCCCAGCTCGCTGAGGCTGCACATCATGCCGTCAGACAGTACGCCCCGCAGCTTGCCACGGGTAATTTTTTTGCCGCCGGGAAGGGTGGAGTTGTGCTTAGCCACGGGGACCATGTCGCCCACATGGATGTTCCATGCGCCGGTGGCAATCTGCACAGGGCTGTCCTCTCCAATGTCCACTTGACAGACCCACATATGGTCGGAGTCCGGGTGGCGTTCCATAGATAGGATGCGGCCTGCGACGATATTGGAGATCTCCGCGCCCAAGTCCTCAGTGACCTCCACTTTGGACCCGGAAAGGGTCATGGCCTCGGCGAAGTCCCGGTCCCCTAGAGGGCCGACGTCTACGAATTCTTGTAACCATTTACGGGATAATTTCATAGTTGAAAACTCCTTATTTTTTAAGAGAGTGGAAATTGCTGTTTTTTCGCTGGAGAGAAGATGCGGCGGCAATCGGCCGCCCGCAGGTCTGCCGGATCCCGGCAGAACGCCGTCATGTTTTTAAAATTGCTCCAGGAACCGGATGTCATTTTCAAAGATCAGGCGCATGTCGCTGATTTTGTACTGGCCCAGCGCCAGACGCTCCAAACCCATGCCGAAGGCGAAACCGGAGTACTCCTCCGGGTCGATGCCGCAGCCCCGCAGCACCTTGGGATGGACCATGCCCGCGCCAAGAATCTCAATCCATCCCTCGCCCTTGCAGGTAGGGCAGCCCTTGCCGCCGCACTTGTGGCATTGGATGTCCACTTCACAGCTGGGTTCGGTAAAGGGGAAGTGGTGGGGCCGGAAACGGGTTTTCGTCTCCGGACCGTAAATCTCCCGGATCACCGCATTCAGCGTGCCCTTCAGGTCCGCCATGGTGATTCCCTTATCCACGACCAGTCCTTCGATCTGGTGGAACATGGGGGAGTGGGTGGCGTCTACCTCGTCCTTGCGGTACACCCGGCCGGAGGAGATCATACGGATCGGCACGCCATAGGTCTCCATAGCGCGGATCTGCATGGGGGAGGTTTGGGACCGCAGCAGAACAGAGGAATCGGGCTTCAAATAAAAGGTATCCGTCCAGTCCCGTGAGGGGTGGTTCTCCGGAGCGTTGAGTTTGGTGAAGTTATAATCCGCCTGTTCAATCTCCGGGCCGTCCATAATTTCAAAGCCCATGTTTAAAAAGAGTTCTTTGATCTCATCCAGTACGGTGTACATAGGATGCTTGTGGCCCAAGGAGATTTTTTTGCCGGGGATGGTTATATCCACCGTCTCCGCCGCAAGTTTTGCCTCCAGGGCTTTTTGGGAGAGAAGGACTGACTGGGCCTCAATGGCCTCCTCCAGTTTGGCGCGGACCTGGTTGGCCATCTGTCCCATGGCGGGGCGTTCCTCGGCAGAGAGCTTGCCCATCTGCTTTAAGACGGCGGTGAGGTCGCCTTTTTTGCCAAGGTACTTTACTCTGAGGGATTCCAGCTCCGCCATAGCTTGCGTTTTGGCGATGGCGTCCAGCGCGCCTTTGCGAATCGCTTCCAGTTGTGCTTTCATATACGTTTAACTCCTTTGTTTGGATGGAATTGACAGTTAAAAATTTACCGGCCCAGGAATTCCTTGATCTTGGATTTGAGGACCGCCTTCAGCGGTGGCTGCAGGATGCTTTTCAAGGTCCGGTCCATGGTGACGGTATAGCGGTGCAGGCCGTAAAGACCGTCGGAAAGCTCCGCCGTGCCGGTTAATGTGACCGCAGTGACCGGGAAGAGATCCCGAATCAGTCCGTCGGCGTCCGGCTCGGTGAGACCGAAGGGGTATGCGAAAAAGACAGGAGCCGCGCCCACATTCTCCTCAATCAGGTCATAACTCTTTTGAATGTCATCCAACACCCGGGACTTGAAGTCCTCGTCTGTCTCCTCCGGCTTTCGCTGTACGCCGTTGACGCCGTCGGGAGTAAAATTTCCGCCCCGGTCGTCCAGGTTGTGGAGGGCGTAGGCATGGGAACCGATCTCGACGAGGCCGGTCTCCGACATCTCCCGGCACATATCCCAGCTGAGGAAGGATGTCACCCCGTGATCCTGCATGAAAACCATGATGGAGATGACCGCCTTTGCCTCAAATTCTTGAAAGAGAGGGAAGGCCAGGTCGTAGTTGCTGCGGTAGCCGTCGTCAAAGGTGACGAGAACCGGCTTTGACGGCAGGGGGTCCCCTGCGGCCAGTTCCCGAGGAAGGATCGTGGTATAGCCATTGTCTTTCAGCCATTGCAGGTCCTCCCGCAGGCGGCTGACTGTGACGGTCATGTCATTGCATTCCTGGCCGTCCTCCACCACGTGGTGGTACATTAAAACAGGCAGCTTTTCGCCGCTGTAGGGAGCCGTCCCGCCGGAGGCCTGACAGGCCGCCAGGGAAAAGAGCAGTATGAGAGCCAGGAGGACGGCAGCTCCCTTTTTCCACGGAAAACGCATGGACAATTCCTTCTTTCTAAAAAACGCAGGGCCGCTTTGAATATAAAAAAGCCCTCCGCCCCATCAACTGGGACGAAAGGCAACCCCTCCGCGGTACCACCCGGATTCGCGCCTGCCGGCGCGCGCTCTGACCCCTGTAACGGTGGGCCTCCGGCCGTGTCTCCACGGCGGCTCCCGGGCGAACCAAACGGCACAGCACAGACCGGCTTGCAGCCGATGACCGGCCCTCTCTGAGCGCTGTGGAACCCGTTATTTTCCCGTTCATTGCTGATTTCAATTACAACTTATACCATAGAAACTTAGGAAATGCAAGAGGGAAAATTCCCATTTCGCCGGAAACCGGCGAAATGGGGACCTCAGTCAATCCTCCCCTTTGTAGGGGTCCAGCACAATGGCCACCACGCCGCAGAGGATGCCCGCCACGGCAAAGATCCACCAGGCGGTGCGCCACAGGTCCATGGACAGCCCCAGGCCCACATAGACGGCGGTGACCAGCATCATCATAGCGCCCTGGATGGCGCCGATCAGGTTCAGCCGCCGCTTGGCCTCCGGCGTGGGGGTGTTGTCCCGGTTGTACTTCCAGATCTTGTATTTCTCCTCGTTGATTCCGGCGTAGACAAAGCTGGTTACCGCTCCGGCTACGATAAAGAGAAACATCCCGGAGGTCCAGGAGTCCCAGGGGGCCTCCTCACCGAAGATGGAGTCCGTCAGGAGCATCAGCGTTACGCCGAAGAGGATGGCCCCTACGCCGCCGGTGATGTACCAGACAAACTTTTGGTGGAAGGCATCCTTTTCCTCCTGGGTGTAGAAGTCGGCAATGACAGGATAGCGCTTGCAGAAGTTTTCATGTTGAATGCCGCTGGCGACGATCACCACAACGCAGGCGCTGACAATCAACAAGAACAGGGCGGTGCACCAGATCTCCGGCAATTCGCAGCCCTCAGCCAGCGTGCAGAGACCGGCGCCGCCGATAATGCCGCCAATGGCGGCGGCCATGCGCCTCGCAAAGCGCGTCATAAATTGATGGTATCGGGCGGTATCCTCCACCCGGCTCTCCTCCAGACTGCCCCGAAGAAGGGTATCCAGATTCACATTGTACAGGTCACAGATGCGCAGCAGGGTGTCCATCTCCGGAAAGCTCTGGCCTCCCTCCCATTTGCTGACGGACTGCCGGGAGACGCCCAGCTGCTCCGCCAGCTGTTCCTGGGTGACACTGGCACCGGCGCGGATGAATTGCAGATTTTCGGGAAATGCCATAGAAAAGTCCTCCTCGTGTTTGATACCCTCAGCGTACCGGAGCGGAGACCGCAACGCCAGCGATTTCCTGTTGCGTTTGAGGAAAACCGTGTAAACTTTTGGTTGCATCCTTGAAAACAGGCGTTTTTTCGAACAGGCGCCCTTACATTATATCTGCTATTATATCATGCGCACAGGGGCGTGGCAAGCGTGAGAGGAGAAAGGGACTTGCGCGAAGAGGGCGAAATTCTTATAATGGAGGAAAGAGTGCGGATTCCATATAAAGACGGAGGCGTATACGATGAAACTTGCCACATCTTCCCAGATGAGAGAGCTGGACCGGCGGGCGGTCTGTGACCGGGGGATTCCCTCGATCGACCTGATGGAACGTGCGGCGGCGCACGTGGCGGAGGCCGCGCTGGAGCTGCTGGCCGTCCGTCCGGGAAGAGCGCGGATTTCCGTGCTGTGCGGTGTGGGGAATAACGGCGGGGACGGCATTGCCGCCGCCCGGCTCCTCTTCTTGCGGGGAACACGCGTCCGGGCTTTTCTGGTGGGCAGTTACGGAAAACTGACGCCGGACGCCATGGAGGAGACCCGCCGCCTCAGTGAATGCGGTGTGGAACTGGAGTCCTTTGACCCCGGCAGTCAGGAACAGGGGGAATGGATTGCCGCCAGCCATGTGCTGGTGGATGCGCTGTTCGGAGTGGGGCTTTCCCGGGCGGTTGCTCCGGAGTTGGATTTTGCCGCCGCCATTGGCATGATGAACCGGAGCCGCGGAAAAGTTGTGGCGGCGGATCTTGCCAGCGGCGTAGAGGCGGATACGGGCCGGGTACTGGGGTGTGCGGTAAAAGCCGACAGGACAATTACCTTCACACTCCCTAAGATTGGACAGTTTGTGGGAGAGGGAGTCCTGCTGTCGGGCGAGGTGGAGGTTCGGGAGATCGGCATTCCCGGAGATCTGGTGCGGGAGATGGTCTGTCCGGTTCAAACGGTAGGGCGGGACTTTGCAGGCATGGCGGTGCCGCCCCGGAAGCCGGATGGGCACAAGGGGGATTTTGGAGAGCTTTTAATTGTTGGCGGCGCGGTGGGATACACCGGTGCGCCTGACCTCGCCGCCTCGGCGGCGGTACGGTCTGGCTGTGGTCTGGTTAATCTGGGAGTGCCGGACAGCATTTGGGAAATTGAGGCCTCCCGGTGCGTCTCTGCTATGCCGTTTCCCTTGACCAGCTGGTGGGGAGGCGGCCTTCGGGGAACGGCCTTTCCGGCGATTATGAAAAAGCTGGAGAGATGTGATGTTCTGGCCATCGGCCCTGGCCTTGGACGAAATGAGGATTCCGCCCGGCTGGTCCGGAGGGTTCTGGAGCGGACGGAAAAGCCGGTGGTGTTGGACGCGGACGGCATAAACGCTCTGGAAGGGCATATAGATAGTTTGGACACGCGGCGGGGCCGGATTACCATTCTCACGCCTCACGACGTGGAGTTTGCCCGCATTGGAGGGGATCTCTCCGCCCAGGACCGGGTGGGAGCGGCCCGGACCTTTGCCCAGGCCCACGGCTGTATCCTGGTGCTGAAAGGCCACCGCACAGTCACCGCCACGCCGTCCGGCAACATACTGGTGAACACCACCGGGAACTCCGGCCTGGCCAAAGGCGGCAGCGGCGATGTGCTCACGGGGATCATTGCATCTCTCCTCGCCCAGGGGGCTACGGCGGTTCAGGCGGCGGCCTGCGGTGTGTGGATTCACGGGCGTGCAGGGGATTTAGCGGCACGGCGGATGACGGCCTACTGTATGACGCCGGAGGACGTGATTTCTCATCTGCCGGAGGTCTTCCGGGAAATTGCAGGCGAATGAGGCCACAGGGGATGAGGCAAAAGGTGGGGATGGCAGGCGGATCTCTGTGGATTTCTACGGGTTCTATTGAAGGCAAGGCATATGGCCGTATCTGTTATTTGATCATTCTTGATGAGGGGGAATTTCGGTGCGCAGATGGTTCTGTGTACCAATGACAGCCCTGTTTCTACTGCTGGCGGCCTGTGCCGGCGGTGGAACAGGGGAAACGGAGACGGTGGATCTGCGTCAGCGCTACCATGACATGGAGGGCTGTGTTATGGAGGCGGCTGTGACCTGCGGACAGGAGGGGCTGGAGTGGTCCGCCGTACTAAGGTGTGAATATGTGCCGGGGGGAGAGAGCACCGTGGAGGTGCTTGAACCGGCCTCTATCGCCGGGATTAAGGCGGTGCTCAGCGACAGTGATTGGCGGATTGAGTACGAGGACGCATGCTTGAACGCGGGACCTCTGAGCAGCGAGGAGATCAGTCCCGCGGCCTGCCTGCCGCGGCTGATGAGCGCGCTGCGGGACGGCTGGCTGCTGGAAGAGAACCAGGAGGATTGGAACGAGACGCCCTGTCTGCGGCTCACCGTGGACCAGAGCGGCCTTCAGGACGGGAAAATTGTCTCTACACTCTGGCTGCGGCAGGAGGATGGAACGCCGCTGCGGGGCGAAATTGCCGTGGACGGAGAAATGATTTTGACAGCGGACTTTACGAGCTTTGTTTTTTATGATACAATCAATCCAGAACAGTGATTGTATCCCGGATCCAAATCAGGTTTCGCTGAGATGGCCGCTGGGGTCTTCCCTGTTATAGCTGCGGAGCGGATATGATAACACAATACAGACTCGCTGTAGAGCCGAAGACGGCATGAGGAGTCCCCGGCCGGTGAGAGAGCATAAAGGTGGCCCTGCGGAATGGATGACGCGATTTTGAGAAGGACTTGGGCGGAGATTGACCTGGACGCCCTGTCCCACAATTATAATCAGGCCCGAAGGTGTATCGGCCCTAAAGTGAAGTATCTTGGCGTGGTGAAAGCGGACGCCTATGGCCACGGTGCGCTGCAGATCGCCGCCAAGCTGGAGCTGCTGGGGGCGGATTATCTGGCTGTCTCCAGCTTGGACGAGGCGCGGGAACTGCGCCAGGGAGGGATTTTGGCTCCCATTCTGATCCTGGGTCACACCCCGCCGGAGATGGTGCCTCAGCTGATCGCCCACAACATCACTCAGGCGGTGTCTGCCCAGGCCAAGGCGGAGGCCTACAGTGAAGCTGCTTCCGCCTGCGGGGGAAGGCTGAACGTTCACATTAAAGTGGATACCGGCATGTCCCGTCTGGGCTTTCTGGTGCGGGATGGGCATTTTGAAAGTGGTGTGGAGGCGATTGCCCGGTCCTGCGCCCTTCCCAATTTGGAGGCAGAGGGGATCTTTACCCATTTCTCTGTGGCCGACGAGGACGATGACGGCAGCGAGGCATACACCCGGGAGCAGTTTGAGATTTTTAATCGGGTATTGGATGCCCTGTCGGCAAAGGGAAGGACCTTTGCCCTGCGGCACTGTGCCAACAGCGGCACCTTAGCCCGCTATCCGGAGATGTACTTCGATATGGTCCGCCCCGGCATTGCCCTGTATGGCGCGGGAGCGGACCGGAAGAGATTGGGCCTCCAGCCGGTAATGACGCTGAAATCCAGCGTCTCAACCATTAAGATTTTTGATCCGGCGACGGATGTCAGCTACGGGCGGACCTTCCGTACTGCGGAGAAGACTCGTGTGGGGGTGCTGCCCATCGGCTATGCCGACGGGTTGTTTCGAGGACTTTCCAACCGTATGGCGGTGCGGACCGCCTCCGGCCCCGCCCCTGTTTTGGGCAGGATCTGTATGGACATGACCATGGTGGATCTCACGGACCTGCCGGATGTCCACGTCGGCGACGAGGTGGAGATCTTTGGAAAGCGCCAGCCGGCGGACGATCTGGCGGAAGTGCTGGGGACCATCCCCTATGAGTTGACCTGTGCGGTCAGCAAACGGGTGCCCCGCCTGTATATCCAGGGGGGCCGGGTCATGGAGAGAAGTCTGCGGCTGTTGATTTGATTGGATTGGGCGCACACTCCCGTCCTGTCCTGCGCATAGGATATTGCGGGGCGGAGACGCCGGAATTTTACCTGCGGCGCAGCGTATAAATTCCGGGGCTGCGTGGGAGAATGAAAGTGGCCTCACCGATGGGCTTTCGGTGACGGGTACTTCTTTCGGCGGAGTGTGAACTTTGTGGATACGAGTGTCAAGCGCGGCGATATTTACTATGCCGATCTCTCCCCGGTGGTGGGCAGCGAGCAGGGCGGCGTCCGGCCGGTTCTGATTATTCAGAACGACACCGGAAACCGTTACAGCCCCACCGTGATTGCGGCGGCCATCACCTCTCAAACGGGCAAGGCCCGGCTGCCGACACATATTGACCTCCCTGTGGATCAAAGCTGCGGTCTAAGCCGGGATTCCGTGGTCCTGCTGGAACAGGTGCGGACTTTGGATAAAAAGCGGCTGCGGGAGCGCATGGGCCATGTGGAGGAACATGTGATGGAAAAGGTCGATACGGCCATTGCGGTGAGCTTTGGACTGCCGCACGATCAACTGGTGTGAATTGCTGGTTCTCCCGGAGAGGGTTTCCCTTTCCGGGAGGGCGGCCTTCCCATTCTAAGGAGGTACATATGAGGAGAAAAAGATGGTTTTTGCGGCTGGCAGCCGCGGCGGCTCTGTGCGGCGTACTGATGACTACGGCGCTGGCAGCGGAAGCTGGGTCCCCTCAGGACCCGTTGGTGACGCTGAGTTATTTGAATGAGACGTTTTTGAATACGATTTTAAACCGGGTGGACGAGAAGATTGCCGCCCGAAACACCCAGTTGGCGCAGCAGATGGGGGGACAATTTTCCGGGATTGGAACCACTAGCGTTTCGACATTTACCGTAGTGACCTTGTCCAGCGGACAGATTTTGACAGGGGAGATCGGCTGTGAGGTGATGCTGCGGGTGGGTTCGGCCGTCTGTGTGGCGCCCTCTGCGCCGGGCCTGATTGATGAGACGACCGCTGGGACGCTGAACAACGGCGGCGCCTTGGCGCAGAATCATCTCTATATGATGACGATAGAAAACCGGGCCGTTCGGGCCACCGCCGCCACTACGAAGCTTTTGGTGCGGGGGACATATACACTGAGCTGAACCGGCGAAATTTACATAATCCGCCCCGCCTGCGCATAGATTTGCACAGGCGGGGTTTTTCTCTGCCCGTAGATGTGCTGGGAGGGACTTGGCAGGAAGCCGGTGCGGGGGAGATTTTCCGGTAGGGAGGCGAGGGCATGGGCAATGGGCATCTGGACAAGTTTCCACTGCTGTGGGAAGGAGACTCGATAGGGGAGCTGGCAGTGGAGCGGGAATCCCTTTATACCTGGTTCGATGTCCGCTGCCGTCTTCCGGGAGAGGGACTTTGGTGCGCCTGGGCTGTGGGAGAGGGAGGTTCCCTGCGGCTGGGCGTTCTGGAACCGTCAGGGCGGGAGGCCGGCATACGGCGGCGGTTCTCTCATCGTATGACAGAACCCTTGGGGAAACTGGTGCGGGGAGAGATCCGGCCTGCGGCGGATGGCTGGGAAGAGTGGAAATCTGTACCGGACCCGGAGACTGTATTCCGTGCTCCATGGCTGCGAAAGCGGCTGCGTGGGATGGAGGGTGCGCTGATCCTCCGGCCGGGGGAGGGGCGGAGGTATTTGGCACTGCCCTATGACAGCAAGCGTCCGTTCCCGCTGCCGACGCTGTTCTGCCTTGCCAGCGTTCGGACTCTCAACGGTGTGAGATATGCGGTTTTTGCCTTTGATGAAGAGGAGCGGCCGGTCTTTCAATAGGCCGGCGGCTTACTTTTGTTCGTCTATAGAAAAATTTTTCTTAAAAATAAAATTATGTATACCATATCCGGCGTTATTGTGATATAATGACCACAAAATAGATCTTTGCGATCAGACAGCTGCGGTGGGATAAGCGGACGGAAGCAAAAGAAATAACGCCGGTAATTTGCCGGCGGAAAAAGGGAGGACTTTTTAATGAAATGTCCATTTTGTGGGTACAGCGAGAGCAAGGTCATTGATTCCCGTCCCGCCGAGGAGGGCGCCAGCATCCGCCGCCGGAGAGAATGCCTCTCCTGCGGCAAACGGTTTACCACCTATGAGACCGTGGAGAGTCTGCCCATGGTGGTTATGAAGAAGGATGGCAGCCGCCAGAGCTTTGACCGGCGGAAGGTGCTCTCCGGAATGATCCGCGCCTGTGAAAAGCGCCCGGTGCCTCTGGCGGAGTTGGAGCGCATTGCCGGAGAGATTGAACAGGACCTTCAGAATACCATGGAACGGGAGATCAGTACTGAGGACGTGGGCGAGAAGGTAATGGAACGGCTGCGGAAGGTGGATCAGGTGGCCTACGTCCGGTTTGCCTCCGTGTACCGCCAGTTCAAGGATATCGATACGTTTAAAGAGGAGCTGAATAAACTGCTGCTGGAGGACGAGTAAGAGCGGTATTCACTGGAGAACGCCGGCGGCCTCAAAGGGGAAGGCCCCGGCGGTAATTTCCCATGAGGTCTTAAGAGAAACCGGACTCTGATGAGCGTGGGGAAGATCTGGAGGCAGATGGGGAGGAATTTTCCTATTCAGCGGGAACGCCTGCCAAAACCGGCGTTCCCTTTTTTCAAAGCCTCTCCAGCCGGCGATTGCACTTCAAAGTATATTCCGGACGCTGAACTGTTCCATCTCTGCCAGCAGCCGCAATTGTTCCCGCAGTCCGGCCACTTCCGCTCGAAACTCTGAGAGTTCCTGAGTTTGGGCAAAGGCCAGGCAGCGGTGATACATGGCTTCCGTCTCGTCCACGCCGCTGTGCTGGGTGACGACATGGAGATAGGTCTGGCGGTTGTTCCAGTCCGCATAGCTGTTTGACAGAGTGGAGACGGCCTCGGGCCAATTCCCCGCCTGGGACAGGGTGTCTGCCTGCTGCAGCTGTGCCCGCCAGCGAGCGGTATCCCTGGTGATTTGGCTGCTGTTCCAGAGGGAAAAGGCCAAAAGTCCCGCCAAAAGCGCCATAGGCGGCAGGATTCCCTTCATAGATCGGCCTCCTTTTTTACACAGGATATTTGGCCGTGCTCGTCTAGAGTCAGGAGAAAAACTTCCTTGGGAGAGGCCAGCTGCCGCTCTTGCAGCTGTGCTTGCAGCCATAGAGAATCCAGGCCGCAGGCAGTCAGATTTTTGCGCATAACCCGTCCGTCGTTGATCAGAACTGTGGGAAGCGTGACGTCGTCCTCAATTTCCAGCTGGAGCTGGGCAGCGCTGGGCGGCTGTCTCTGGGTCCAGGGGAGGACGGACAATTGGCCTGAGTTCTCCAGAACGGCGTATTTTACCTCCTCTACACTGGAGATCCCCTGTCCCCGCAGCTCTTCCAAGAGTTCGTCCAGTGTGTAGCGGTTTTTTCGCATGGCTGCCTGCTGAATGTTCCCGTCCCGAATCAGGACCGCAGGAGTGCCGCATACCAGCTCCCGAAACCGGAGATTTCGAAGAGACAGCTGGCTCATCAGCATGGAGAGGGCCAGCAGCGTTAAAATCGGAATGACTCCAGCCAGCAGCGGGATTCCAAAATCCTGCATGGGTACGGTGGCTAAGTCCGAGATCATCATAGTCAACACCAGCTCGCTGGGTTCCAGCTCGCCGATCTGGCGCTTGCCCATCAGCCGCAGGCCGATTACAATGAGAAAATAGAGTATTACGGTGCGCGCAAAGGCGGTCATCATAGGCGGATTCCCTCCGTCTGCGTAGTGTCTGCCTTGGCTGCAAAATTATTCAAGGATATTGCCTCTTGTGGGAGGTTTTATCATAGATGCGCAGAGAGAAAGGAGGATTATGGGCAAACCCATCAGAAGCGCCAGTTCCTGTAATGAATAATCACTTTACAGGATGACGAGGAGAGGGAAGGATCGAAATTTCGGCGGATGTCCCTCCGCACTTCGCGGGTGCGTAACGCAGGCCTTAAAATATGCGGGTGACCGCAAAACAAAGGGGCCGCGGCCGCGGTGAGAGTGACAAATACTGCGCGTTTGTCCTTTTGACTTAAAAATCAGGAGGATTTTTGACCATGTGTGGAATTATTGGATTTGCAGGAAAGCAGGATCAGGCTGCTCCCATTTTGCTGGACGGTTTGGAGCGGATGGAATACCGGGGCTATGACTCCGCCGGCATCGCGGTGCGGTCGGAGAAAGAGGGACTCCAGGTGCGCAAAACCAAGGGCCGGCTCCAGGCGCTGTCGAACCTGACTCACGGCGGGGCGGATCTGGCGGGAACCCTGGGCATTGGCCACACCCGCTGGGCCACCCACGGGGAACCCAACGACGCCAACGCCCACCCCCATGTCAGTGAAAACGGCAGCATCGCCCTGGTCCATAACGGCATTATTGAAAATTATTTGGAGATCAAAGAGCATCTGATCAAGCTGGGAGTGACCTTTTCCTCGGATACGGATTCCGAGGTGGTAGCCCAGCTGCTGGAATACCACTACAACGAGTGCCGCAACATGCTGGAGGCGGTGGGACGGGTTCTGCGCCGGATCGAAGGGTCCTATGCCTTTGGCATCATCTGTTCCGATTATCCCAACGCCCTGATCGCCGCCCGGAAGGACAGTCCGCTGATTTTGGGCAGGGGTGAAAACGGCAATTTTATCGCTTCGGATGTGACGGCTATTATTAAGCACACCCGGGATGTCATCTATATGGAGGACGGAGAAATTGCTGTTGTAACGCCAAACAGCATTGACGTATTTGACGACGAGCTGATTCCAGTGGACAAAAAGTACAATATAGTGGACTGGGATGTATCTGCGGCAGAAAAGGGCGGCTATGCCCATTTCATGTTTAAGGAGATTCTGGAGCAGCCGGAGGCGATTCGGAAGACAATCTCCCCCCGTATTCGGGAGGGGCGGGTGGTTTTGGATGACATCACTTTGACGGCGGAGTATGCTCGAAGTATTTCCCATATCTATATGGTGGCCTGCGGCTCCGCCTATCACGCGGGGATTGTGGGGAAATACGTCTGGGAGCGGCTGCTGCGGCGGCCGGTAGAGGTGGTGCTGGCCTCGGAGTTCCGGTACAGTGAGCCGCTGGTAGATCAAAATACCCTGGTGATCACGATCAGCCAGTCCGGTGAGACGCTGGATACTATGGCCGCACTGCGGGAGGCAAAGCGCTTGGGGGGCAGGACCCTGGCCATCTGCAACGTGGTGGGCAGTTCCATTGCCCGGGAGGCGGACGATGTGCTGTACACCTGGGCGGGTCCGGAGATTGCCGTAGCTACCAGCAAGGGATATTCCACCCAGCTGGCGGCGCTGGACTTGGTAGGACTGTATTTGGCAGATCTGCTGGGAACGGTTGAAGCGAGCGAATATGGTTCCATTCTCACGGAGCTGCAGGTTCTTCCAGAAAAGATGCAGCAATACCTTACAAATTTTGAGGATGTCCAGTATTTTGCCTCCCGGTACTTCAACCATAACTCCGTGTTCTTTATCGGGCGGAATCTGGACTACGCCATGGGGCTGGAGGGATCTTTGAAGCTGAAAGAGATCAGCTACATCCACTCCGAGGCCTATGCCTCCGGCGAGTTGAAACACGGTACGATCTCCCTGATCGAACCGGGAACGCTGGTGGTGGCGCTGGGCACCCATGGACCGCTATTCGATAAGGCCATGAGCAATGTGGTGGAGGTAAAGGCCCGGGGAGCGGAAGTTTTGGCGGTCACCACAGAGAGTTTCCGGGAAAAGATGGAGAAAACCGCCAATGGGGTGATCGCCGTGCCGGACACCCATCCCATTCTCCAGCCCTCTCTTGGCATCGTACCCCTACAATTATTTGCCTACTATGTGGCGCTGCAGCGGGGGTGCGACATCGACAAGCCCAGAAATTTGGCAAAGTCAGTCACAGTGGAGTGAGCTTGACCGCCCACGCTATAAGGCGCGGGCGGTTCTTTGCCTTGTATAGAAACTTTTTTGAAATTTCTCTTGACTCTCACCCCGGGAGAGAGCGTATGCTGTTCCTGAGCTCAAGATTCACATCGATGTGGAGGACATGCTATGCTAAAAATTGGTGAATTTTCAAAACTGTCCAGAATCAGCATCCGCCTGCTGCGCCAGTACGATGAGAGCGGCCTTCTGATCCCGGAGGCAGTCGACCCCTTCACCGGTTACCGCTATTACAGCGAGTACCAGCTTCCGACAGCAAACCGGATCACAGCATTAAAGGATATGGGCTTTACAAAAAACGCCATCTCCGAGGTGCTGGACTGCTACGGCGATCCGGCGTCGCTGGAGCGGTGCCTGCGGCTGAAACGGGCGGAGGCGGCCTCATCGCTGGAGGAGGCGGAGCAGCGTCTGCGGCTTCTGGACACAGCCCTGGAAAGGCTGAGAAAGGACGAAGCAAAAATGAAATACGATGTGACCATCAAGACGGTGCCGGAGCGGACCGTGGCCAGTGTCCGGCAAATTATCCCCAGCTATGACCAGGAGGGGTATCTGTGGGGCCTCTTCTGCCAGGAGACAGCCCGGATGAATATCCAAGACGGGGACCCGGTGCTCTGCAGCGCTGTGTTTCACGACGGTGAGTACAAGGAGAGCGACGTGGATGTGGAGATTCAGAAGACCGTGAAGGGGACGTACCCCGACACGGAACACGTGAAGTTCAAGACGGTACCGGCAGTGCAGGTGGCCTCCGCCACCCTCCGGGGGAGCTACGGGCGGATGACCGAGGTCAGTGAGGCCGTAGCCGCCTGGGTACGGGAGAACGGCTGGGTCTTTGACGGGGCTGCCTTCTGGATCTACCACATCAGCCCCCACGACACCCGAAATCCTGATGAGTTTTTGACGGAGGTCTGCTATCCCGTGAGGCGGAAGTAAGGCCGGCGGCCGTCATCTCCCCTTGACAGACCATGTCCGGCAGCATAATGCAGGGGGGGCGGATATGAGAGAGGAGAGAGCACTGTGGCATTTGACTTTAAGAAGGAGTACCGGGAGTTTTATCTGCCGAAGGGCGCGCCGGAGCTGGTGACGGTACCCGCCATGAACTACATCGCTGTTCGGGGCCGGGGCGATCCCAACGAGGAGGGCGGCGCATACAAGCAGGCCATCGGCGTGCTTTACGCAGTGGCGTACACCCTGCGGATGAGCGGCAGAAGCGGCCGTAATATCGAAGGTTTTTTTGACTATGTGGTCCCGCCGCTGGAGGGCTTCTGGCGGCAGGAGGGAAGAGAGAAGTTCGATAATCGGGACAAAGCCGCCTTCCTCTGGACCTCCGTGATCCGCCTGCCGGACTTTGTAACAGAGGCCGATTTTGCCTGGGCGGTGGAGACTGCCTCTCAAAAGAAGGATCTGGACTGCTCCGCCGCGGAGTTCCTGACGGTGGAGGAGGGACTGTGCGTCCAGATGATGCATGTCGGCTCCTATGACAGTGAGGCCCGGTCCATTGCGCTGATGGACGGATTCCTTGCGGAAAAGGGATATGCCGTAGACCTCAGCCACCTTCGTCTCCACCATGAGATCTATCTGTCCGATGCCAGAAGAGTTCCGCCGGAGCGGAGAAAGACTGTGATCCGGCAGCCGGTCCGCAAAATCTGAGATGGATGGACGGGATTTTTGAAATCCCGTCCATTTTTTCTTGACATATATCGGCAATCAATATATATTTATATAGGTAATCGATATAGAGGAGGAGCGAGGGATGGAACTGGACAAGAGCCTGGTCAGCGGCAGTATGGCCATGCTGGTGCTGAAACTGCTGGAGGATGGAGACAAGTACGGCTATCAGATGATTGAGGAGCTGAAGCGGCGGTCGGACGATACGTTTCACTTGAAAGCCGGGACGCTGTACCCCCTGCTCCACGGCCTGGAGGAGAAGGGGCTGGTAACCGCCTACGAGGGAGAGGCCGCCGCCGGGAAGCCCCGGCGGTATTATCATCTCACAAAGCGGGGCAGCGCGGCGCTGCGGGAGAAGGAGACCGCCTGGAATACCTACGCCCAGGCCGTGGGCCGGGTGCTGAAAGGGGGTGCCTGCCTTGCCTGAGACCATTCAAGCGTATCTTGCGGCAATAGAGGCGCAGATCCGCTGGAAGCGGGCCAGATCCGTTGTATCGCGCTGGAGCTGCGCCGTCACCTGGAGGACCAGCGGGACGATTTCGCGGCGGAGGGACTGGAGGAGGCGGAGCGTCTGGCCGTGGAGGAGATGGGGGACCCGGTGTCCGTGGGCACGGAGCTGGACCGGCTTCACCGTCCCCGGCCCCAGTGGGGGCTGCCGGGACTGACCAGCGCCCTGGCCTGCCTGGGCGCTCTTTTGCGGGTGTGGCTCGCCAATGACGATCCTGCCAAAGTGTTGCTGGCGCTTATTTTGGGGACTGCCGCGCTGTTGGGCGGATATTTCCTGGATATCTCCTTTTTCGCCCGTCATCCACGGGCGGTCTATACGGGGGCACTGGCGGCGGGAGCGCTGTCTCTGTGCCTGTTTCCCCGTGTGAACAATGCCGTTTATTACACACTGTACATCGTTTTACTCTATCCGGTGGTGTATGCCCTCTGGTTGTACAGTTGCCGGGGGAATACGTGGAGGCGCTTTGTCCTAGCCATCGCAGGGGGAATCCCACTGGCGCTGGTCACTATGGCGGCTCCCTCTCTGTTTGGGCTGTTTCGGCTGCTGTTTTGCGGGTTGGTTCTGTTGCTGTGCGCAATCCAGATGGGGTGGTTTGGTCCCGGGCGGTGGAAATTTGCCGGAACCGCGCTGGCCCTGGCCGCGGGAATACCGTCTCTCTTTTGGGGAGTGGGTTACGGAAAAGCCTTTGCACAGAGGATCTATCTTGCCCTTCACCCGGAGGCGGACCCCAAGGGCGCCGGATATGCGGGCATGGTCGTAAAAATGTTCTTACAAGATGTTCCGGCCGTCCGAAAATGGAATGACCCCTTTGCCGCCAGTGTCACTATGGGAACGCGTGGCAGACTATTGTACGGCAGCCCCCTCAGCGGAGAGAAGGGCTATGTGGAGTTCAGCTTTGGCCAGGAGTTTATGCCGCTGAAACTGCTGGCGAAATTCGGCTGGCTGGTGTATCTTCTGCTGATGGCGGCGATCGCCGTACTGCTGGCGTGGCTCATGGTCTGTTGCCTGCGGCAGAGGCAGCACCTGGGCCGGCTGACGGCGCTGGCGGTGGTGCTGAGCCTGGGCATGGAGACACTGTTCAGTACCGCTTTGTGTCTGGGATTTGTATTCCTTCCCGCCCATCTGCCCCTGATGGTCGGAAACATTTACACAGTACTGGATATGGCCCTCATTGGATTGGCGCTGTCCGTATTCCGGGGCGGCTGGATTCTCCGGGATGAGCTGCCGGCGGAAAAAAGGCGCTCCATATTCCCATGGCGGGTAAAAATTTCAATTACTTCCACAAAAGAATCGTGAATATTTGTAGGATTTTCCAAAGTTGGAAGGTGGATGAAACAAAAGGCCCTTCCTGCGCGTCTTATAGGTAAAGAGATAATCAGCAGAGGATGATAGAATGGACAGACGGCACGCGCTGAGCGTGGTGGGGCTGTTTCTGGCCGCGGCGCTGGTTTTGGGACTGGCCCGGCTGGACGGCGGCTGGCTCCAGGGCCGGGCGGAGGACCGCCTGCCAAGGCCCGAGGCGGGACAGGGCATGAGTGCCGGGGATACCCGTCGGACTTTGCGTACATATTTCTCGGATCATTACAGCGAGGCCAGCTGTTCTGCCATTTATACCGACTTGACTCACGACGGCCTGGAGGAATTGTTGGTTCTTGCCGTGGAGACCGGCCGGACTGGGGAGCCGGTCTCCCTCCATGGCGGCACGCTGGACGCCGATCACTTTACCCGGGCCAGTGTGACGGTATTGCAGGCGGGGGAGGGAGGAGCGGTTTTCCCGATCTATGCGTTTGCCTGCGGCGCGGAACACCGCCAGTGGGGAGAGCTGTACCTGAAAAAGGAAGAGGGGCTGGACTATCTGCTGTGGTACGCGCCCTATACCGGAGCGGGCCGGTCCGATTTCCAAATCGCCCTGTTTTCACTGGGGCAGGATGGAACGGCTTTGGATCGATTCCGGGAGCGCATTTTCTTTCCGGCAGAGGGAGGGGAAGCGCGGGAGGGAGACGCGGATGAGGCGGCAATTTCCTCTTTTCTGGAACGGGCGGAGGCACTGCTGGAGGATGCCCAGCCGGTGATTGCCTACAATACGGTACATGATCCCTTTACCGGAAGTGACGGTCCCCGGCGTTTTGCCTATTTGGATACTCTGTTTGGGACCTATTGATCTGGCACCTTTTGACAAAGCCGAAAGGGATATTGACCCCGCTCTACTTTTCCGGTATAATAAAGAAACGGCGCTGCTTAAAGGTGCATCACACCGCGGCTCTTTCCGGAGCCGCGGCGCTTTTTTTGCCCCGTGCCGACATATTTCGACAGAAAGGAACTGCCGCTATGTACATTCGACTGCCAAAATGCCTCCTGACCGCGGTGTTGGCAGGGGCGCTGGCTATAACACCGGCCTCCGCCTCCTTTATTGATACCGGAGAGCACTGGGCTGCGGACGCCATTGCCAAGTGGAGCGAGGAGTATCATATTATTCAGGGATATGAGGACGGCACCTTCCGCCCGGACCACTCTATTACCCGGGGAGCTTTTGCCGGTATTCTGGACCGTTTTTTGAAGTTCCAGGTTCAGTCTCCGGCGGAGACCTTCTCCGATACGGCGGGGACCTACTGGGAGGCCGCTATTTTAAAGCTTAACGCCGCCGGGATCTATCTGGGCAACAACGGAAAGGCCCTGGCCTCCGACACCATTACCCGCCAGCAGGCGGTGACCATGATTGCCCGGGCGTTTGGCATTGATGCGCTTACGGTCAGTCTGCCCTATGTCGACGCGGAGCAGTTTGCGGAGTATGCCCAGGGACCGGTGGCGGAGATGACGGCTCGGGGATATATTACCGATAGTCAGGATGGATATTTTCGCCCCTTGGACCCGATTACCCGGGCGGAGATTGTCAGCATTCTCAATAACATGATTCAGGTGCTGGTGCAGGACACGGTGAGCTACTCTTCCGATGTCAGCGGAACACTGATGATCAACGCCGAGGGCGGCGCGTCTCTGGCGGACATGACGGTCAGCGGCGATCTGATTCTGGCTCCCGGCGTTTTGGGACCTGTGACGCTGAATAACGTGACAGTTCTGGGAACCGTACGGAATTTCAGCGGCATAGAGCCAACGATCTTCCAGGTGGTGCCCACAGACCCGCCGGATTGGCAGCCGGGAGATTCTCAGACGCCGGAGATTCCCTCAGGTCCCGGCATTCAGCCTCTGGAGGTCTATACTCCCGGCGCCACTACGGGAGAGACGTTTGCCTATGGGAGCAGAATGATTCCGGTTTATGCCGATGCGGAACCCATTCAGCTCTACGAGGGAGACTTTATGTGGAACGACACCGGCGACCGCCTGATCTACACCGGGAACCGGTTCCGCACCCGCTTTGGAATCGATGTGTCCGCCTATCAAAACAGGGCCAGTCAAAATGAGACCATCGACTGGGAGGCTGTGGCCGCCGATGGCGTGGAGTTCGCCATGGTGCGGATCGGCCTGCGGGGATACTCCACCGGCGGGATCAATGCCGACGCCTACTATGCGCAGAATATTGATGGAGCCATGGCGGCGGGCATTGAAACGGGTGTGTACTTTTTCGCCCAGGCGATCACGGTGGAGGAGGCGATCGAGGAGGCGGACTTCGTGATTGAACTGCTCCGGGACCATGAGATCAACGGCCCGGTGGCCTATGACTGGGAGATGCATAACTCCACATACCGGGTTTACGGCACCACGCCGGAGATGGCTACGGCCTGCGCTATTGCCTTTTGCAAGCGAATCGAAGAGGCGGGCTACACGCCGATGATTTATGCAGGGAGCTATGTCAGCTATGTAAAGTACGACCAGGGTGCGATTGCGCCGTATCTGAGCTGGTATCCGGAATATAAAAGCGATACGTCGGAAAAGCTGTATCCCACCTTCCGGTATCAGATGGACTACTGGCAGTATACCAGCAATTGCTCAGTGGCCGGTATTGGCGGCCGGGTGGACGCCAACCTTCAATTCATCCCATGGTAACGATTAGGGCGGCAGGCTACAGCCTGCCGCCCTGTCTCATTGTTGGGATAGCATTTTTTCCGCTTTCGGCTTCCGATGTGCGGCGATTACCCCGGCGGTGATCAGTGCCGCGCCCAGAAGGGCCAGGGGAGAGATGGGTTCTTTGAGAAAGAGCCATGCCGTTACAATGGTGATAAATGGGGTGAGATAGATAAAATTATTGGTGGACACCACGCCGAGCAGATGAAAGGCACGGTTCCATAGTACGGCGCAGATCCCGCTGCCGAGAAGACCCAGGAAGAGAAAATTTCCCAGTCCTGCCGGTGTCAGCAGAGGTGCGGCGGGATAGGGAACGCCCTCCAGCAGCACCAGGGGAAGAGAGGTGACAACGCCCCAAAACAGAGTCCGTCTGGTAGCCAGAACTGCGTCCATGCCCCGGCTGGCCCGGCGCAGCAGTACAGAGTATACCGCCCAGCTGCCGGCGGCGCACAGGGCCAGCAAGTCCCCCCTGGGACTTAATTTCAGGACAAAGGTACCGTTGCAGACCACCAGCACCACGCCGGTGAAGGCAATGAGGAATCCCCATAGCGTATTTTTGCGGAATCTCTCCTCTCCGGAAAAGTGGGCGATAACGGCGGTAAAGACCGACGCAGCGGCGACAATAATACTGACGTTGGCGGCCAGAGTATAGGTCAGGGCGGTATTTTCTGTATAGAAGTAGATGGAGCAGCCCGTCAGGCCCAGCAGCAGAAAGACAAGCTCCTGCCTGCCTGCGAGAGGGAGCTTTCGCGGCCGTAGAATCCACAGGGCACAGTAGGCCAGTAAAAATCTAGTCAGCATAATCTGCGCGGGGGTGTAGAAAGCCAGCAGCTTTTTGCTGGCGATAAAGGTGGAACCCCATATGGCGATGGTGAAGATGGCAAAGAGATTGCCGGTGAGTTTTTCACGGTTTTTCATGGCGGCCCGTCCTTTCCACGGAAATTCGGCACGGTGCCCATGATACCATAACGGTGGGAGAAAGACAAGAGAGGACTCTTTATCGAAACGGCGCTGCCAGCTGACAATTCGGTGATTTCATGAGGAGAGATTGAACCGGGGTAAATTCTATGATAGAATCAGGGTGAGAAATCTTCGGTCTGGACGTCAACTTGTCTGTTGGGAGAAATGGAAATTATGAATAAGCAGAGCACGTATATTGTGATATCAATTTTAATATTTTCCCTTCTGGTCAACCTGACCGACGCTGTTGTCCATCCGGACTATTTTGTCAAAATACCGATTAAAATTCTCTTTTTTTTGGTTTTTCCCGTGATATTTTTTGCTGCGAACAAAAAGGATTTCGACGGTTTCAAAAGACTGTTCATATTTAAAAAGAGTGGGATTTTGAAGCCTCTGCTCCTTGGAGCTGCAATATATACGGTGATCATACTGGGCTATTTTTCGACGAGAAAAATTATAGACTTTTCCAATGTTACATCAAACTTAACAGAGGGAATGGGAATCACGGCCAATAGGTTCATCTATGTATCGCTGTATATTTCACTGATGAATTCGTTTTTAGAGGAATTCTTCTTTAGAGGCTATGGCTTTATTACTCTAAAAAAGTATACAACCAGAAAATTCGCCTATGTATTCAGCTCGTTGATATTTGCGGGATATCACGTCGGTATGTTGGTTGGAATGTTCAGCATAGGCGCGTTGTGCTTGCTGCTGTTGGGGCTGACGGCCGGAGGATGTATTTTTAATTATTTGAACGAGTTAAACGACAATATTTATCCATCGTGGTTTGTCCATATGTTCGCCAACTTTGGGATCAACACTGTCGGACTGATTTTATTTGGCGTGCTATAGACAGGTATTTGCCAGGGAACTGCCTGCGCTTTTGCAGCCAGGGACTTCCCATGCCGCAGAGCGATTGCGGAACTGCTGGCAGTTGGTTTAATAAAGCGTTTGAATACGCGTGTATGAACGGCGCCGGAGGGCCGGACGCAGAGAGTTTCGTCCCTTAAAAAGCGCCGGACCTTCCGAGGGGATCAAAAACGTGCGGCGGGCAATTCCCGCCGCACGTTTCGAGGAGAAAGACTTACTTCCGGTTTTCCTTCTGGTTGCGCTTCTGCTCCTGGTTCTGCTGATTCTGCTGGTTCTGACGGTTCTGTTCCTGATTCTGATTGTTCTGAGACATGAGGGGACACCTCCTTTCAGATCTTGCAATGCGGTTGCGGATCAAAGCGGAGAGAGCCGCTTTCACCCGTACAGGCGTTATTTTTGCCAGAAGCCCGAAAAATATTCAACTTTAGGTAAAAAAGATTATTGACAAACCGGTGAAGCACTGATATACTAACTAGGCAAAACAAAGAAGGCGACGCATCCGCCTCACCTCCAGCCAAATGGGCAAAGAGGTCAACAACGTTGTAATCAGACTGCCGCAGGGCAGTTTGTTGTTGCGCGGGTGCCGGTTTGGTATCCGCGTTTTGTGATTTTGGAACGGAGGTGTTTCGGCCATTAGTAAACAAGTGCATGAACTGAATGAAGCCATCAATGATAGGGAAGTCCGCCTGATCGGCTCCCAGGGTGAGCAGCTGGGCATTATGCCCTCCACGGAGGCGTTGCGGATTGCTGACGAGCAGGGGTTGGACCTGGTTAAGATCTCGCCGCAGGCTACCCCGCCGGTGTGCAAGCTGATGAACTACGGTAAGTTCCGGTTTGAACAGAGCAAGCGGGAGAAAGAGGCCAGAAAGAACCAGCATGTGGTTGAGATCAAAGAGATTCGGATGTCTCCGGGCATCGACATTGGTGATTTCAACACAAAGCTCAAAAACGCGCAGAAGTTCATCGCCGATGGCAATCGCGTGAAAGTTTCCGTTCGATTCCGCGGCCGGGAGATGGCCCATACCAGTATTGGCCGCGACCTGCTGGAGCGATTTGCCGAGCAATGTGCCGAGACAGCCAATCTGGACAAGGCCCCCAAGCTGGAGGGCAGAATGATGTCCATCTTCCTCTCTCCAAAGGGCGGCAAGTAACGAAGGATTTTCAAACAAACGGAAGGAGCAATTTACTATGCCTAAGCTGAAGACCCATAGCGGCGCTAAAAAGAGATTCAACCTGACCAAAACCGGCAAGGTGAAGCGCGCCAAAGCGTTCAAGAGCCATATCCTGACCAAGAAGGATACCAAGCGCACCCGCCGTCTGCGGGCCGGCGGTTATGCGGACGCCACCAATGTGGACGCCGTGCGCAAGATGATCCCCTACAAGTAAGCTGTATAGAATAGGAGGCTTTTTACAATGGCTAGAATCAAAGGCGCGATGATGACGCGCAAGAGAAGAAATAAGGTCATGAAGATGGCCAAGGGATACTGGGGTTCCAAGTCTAAGCATTTCCGGGTGGCGAATCAGGCGGTTATGAAGTCCCTGACTTACGCCTATACCGGCCGCCGCCTGAAAAAGCGGGATTTCCGCTCCCTGTGGATCACCCGGATCTCTGCCGCCTGCAAGCTCAACGGAATGAATTACTCCACTTTTATGCACGGCTTGAAGGCCGCCGGTATTGAGATTAACCGGAAGATGCTCTCCGAGATCGCCATCAGCGATGCCGCCGCCTTTACTCAGCTGACGGAGATTGCCAAGAAGGCGGTTGCCTGATTCCAATATTTGAGATGCAGGGGGAATTGCTGAAAATTTTTCTTGCATTTTGTAGATATTCCTGTTATTATAATAAAAGTGCGCAATAGCAAGGAGGTGCAAAGGATGGCAAAGTGCGAGTTTTGCGACAAGGGCGTGACTTTCGGCATTCAGGTCTCTCACTCTCACCGGCGTTCCAATCGTCCCTGGAAGCCCAATGTGAAGCGTGTGAAGGCCATCGTCAATGGTACGCCCCGCCATGTGTATGTTTGTACCCGGTGTATGCGTTCCGGTAAGGTTACCAGAGCGGTTTGACATGTACAAACAAAATCCCGGACATCTGTCCGGGATTTTTTCTTATAAGAGCAGGAGAGCAGGGAAGTCCCTGCTCTCCTGCTTTTGTCAGTTACATCCAAGTCCGCTCCAGCAGCTCATCCTTTTTGGCCCTGCCCATCAACTCGCCTACTACCTCCCGGGCCTGTTTGCCGTGGTAGAGAACCTCATAGGCGCAGCGGCAGATGGGCATTTCCACCTGCTCCTTCTCCGCCAGCTGATACACGCTCTCGGCGGCATAGTAGCCCTCCACCACGGCGCCGACCTCCTCCATGGCCTCCCGGACGGTTTTGCCCTGGCCGATGAGGATGCCCGCACGGTAGTTTCTGGAGTGAAGGGAGGTACAGGTGACAATCAGATCTCCCATGCCGGCCAGGCCGCCAAAAGTTCTCCGGGTGCCGCCCAGCTGCTCGCCCAGACGGGTGATTTCCGCCATAGCCCGAGTCATCAAAAGCGCTTTGGTGTTGTCTTGGAGTCCCAGGCCCGTGCAGATTCCGCAGGAGAGGGCAATGACGTTTTTCAGCGCCGCCGCCAGTTCCACGCCGATGATATCATAGCTGGTGTAGACTCGGAAGTAGTCGTTCATAAAGGCGTCCTGAACGAAACGGGCGGCAGCCCGGTCCGGACAGGCGGAGACACAGCCAGTGGGCAGCTTGCGTCCCACCTCCTCTGCGTGGGAAGGACCGGAAAGGGCCACAACTTTACAGATATTGCCGGTGGCCTCTTGAAGAATTTGGCTCATACGGAGTCCGGTTTCCCGCTCAATGCCCTTTGAGACGGTAACTAAAACCGTATCGGTCCGTAGATAGGGCAGAATTTTTTCCCCGGTGGTTCGAACAGCGAAGGAGGGGGCGGCGCTGACCACCATGTCCGCGCCGGTGAGGCAGTCCAGACTGCCGGTGATGTGGAGGCCCTCCGGCAGATGAACGTCTTTCAGCAGGGGATTTTCCCGGCTTTCCGCCATTTGGATAGCCTTTTCCGGGGTGTGTGACCAGAGAGTTACGTCGTGTCCGTTGTCGAAGAGGACCAACGCCAGAGCTGTTCCCCAGCCGCCGCTGCCTAACACTACGGTTTTCATGTGCCGCCCTCCTTTTTGTGATGCAGGCTGAATTTATTCTCCGTGCCGGAGAGAAGCCGTTTGATGTTGGCCCGGTGCTGCCAGACCACCAGCCCCCCGCAGAGGAAGCCCAGAATGACAATCACCGGGTCCGGGTAGCACGCCCAGGTGGCGAAGGGGAAGCTGGCGCCGGCCCACAGGGAACCCAGGGAGACGTACCTGGTGAGGATGGTCAGGAGTAAAAAACCTCCCCAGACCACCAGGGCGATGCGCCAGTCGATCATAATGGCGATGGTGCCGCCGGAGAGGATGCCCTTGCCGCCCTTGAAATGAAACATACAGGGAAACATGTGACCCAGGAGGCAGAAGAGGCCTGCCCAGTATTTGCCGAACAGCACGCCGTCTACATGATGGTCAAACAGTGCCAGACAGCCTCCGGGAAGCCATCCAAAGGCCCAGGCCCCCAGCAAGAGGGCAAAAACCGCCTTTAGAACATCTGTTAGGATTACCACCGTCGTCAGTGGACCGCCGAAGGTGCGGTAGAAGTTGGTGAGCCCAGCGTTGCCGCTGCCGTGGCGGCGTACATCGTCCCGCAGAATATACTTGGAGACAATGACGGCGCCGTTGAAGCAGCCCAGCAGGTAAGCACACAGCGCTGGACCGCCGTACACCAGCAGGATTAAAAGCCACCAGTTTTCCATACGCTCACTCCTCCTTTTCGCCCCGCTGCCGGACGGAGAGAATGACAGGCGTTCCCTCCAAACCAAAGGTGCTGCGAATGCAGTTTTCAATATACCGCTGGTATGAGAAGTGGAATAAACGGGTGTCGTTGCAGAAGATGACGAAATGGGGGGGCTTCACACCCACTTGCGTCATATAGTAGATCTTTAGCCGGCGGCCCTTGTCGGTGGGGGGCTGGACCCGGGTCTGGGCGTCCGCCAGGACGTTGTTCAGCATTCCCGTGGTGATCCGGGTGGAAGCCTGGTTGGAGACATAGTCGATCAGCTCGAACAGACGCTCTACCCGCTGCCCGGTCTTGGCGGAGATAAAGAGGATCGGGGCGTAGGGCATAAAGCTGAGACCCTGCCGGACCTCCTCACGCATGCGGTCCATGGTCTTGCCGTCCTTTTCAATCAAGTCCCACTTGTTCACCACGATGATACTGGCCTTTCCGGCCTCATGGGCCAGACCCGCCACCTTCGTGTCCTGTTCCGTGACGCCTTCGGTGGCGTCGATAAGGATCAGACATACGTCTGCCCGTTCGATGGCCATAGTGGCCCGGAGGACGCTGTACTTTTCAATATCCTCTGAGACTTTGGAGCGCCGCCGGATGCCGGCAGTGTCGATAAAGACGAAGCAGCCATTGCCGTTTTCAAACCGGGAGTCGATGGCGTCCCTGGTGGTGCCGGCCACATCGGAGACAATGACCCGCTCCTCACCTAAGATCTTATTTACCAGGGAGGATTTGCCCGCGTTGGGCTTGCCGATGACCGCCACGTGGATGGCGTCGTCCTCCTCCGCCTCCTCCGTCTCGGGGGGGAAATAGGCTACACAGGCATCTAAAAGGTCACCGGTTCCATGGCCGTGGACGGCGGAAACGGCAATCGGGTCCCCCAGTCCCAGATTGTAAAATTCATAAAAGTCTGGGTCCGGCGCACCGGTGGAGTCTATTTTGTTTACCGCAAGTACGATGGGTTTGCCGCTGCGCAGCAGCATATTTGCCACTTCATGGTCAGAGGCGGTGAGACCTGTGCGGATATCCGTCAAAAAAATGATGACTGTGGCGGTCTCAATGGCGGTTTGGGCCTGGTCCCGCATAAACTCCAGGATCAAGTTATCGGTGCGGGGTTCAATGCCGCCGGTATCGATGAGGGTGAACTGCCGCCCGTTCCAGTCGGTCTCTCCATAGATGCGGTCCCGGGTGACGCCGGGAGTATCCTCCACAATCGAGACACGCCGGCCGATCAGTTTGTTGAACAGCTGAGACTTGCCCACATTGGGCCGCCCCACGATTGCGACAATGGGTTTCATAGGCCCTCACTTCCTTTCTATCTGTAAAAAGATGATTTTATATAGGTATTATACCCGCCGAAAGACAGGATAGCAAGACAAAAAGCAAGGAGGGAAGAAACATCTTCCCTCCTAAGCAAGCATACAAAATCCCTTATTTCGCGACAACGGACTTGACGACTTTGACCTCGCGGCCATTGTACGTACCGCACTCCTGACACATTCTGTGAGGCAGGTGCTGCGCACCGCATTTCGGGCAAACGACGAGAGCGGGAGACGCCAGCTTCCAGGTGGAGCTGCGGCGCTTGTCGCGTCTTGCTTTGGATACTTTTCTCTTGGGTACTGCCATTGTGACACCTCCTTGATCGTTCAAAGGCGCAGGGCAAGCCTGTCCTTATCTCATTTCTCTATTTGTTCTCCAAAAGCTTGGCAAGGACCGCCAGCCGCGGATCAATCTCCTTTTTGCAGGAGCAGGGGCCGAGGTTCAGGTCGGCGCCGCAGCGGGGACACAGTCCTTTACAATCTTCAGAACACAGCGTTTTGGTGTCCATCTCTAAAATGAACACCGTGCGGGCCAAATCATCCAGATCTATCTTGCCGTTTTCCAGCAACTCGATCTCGTCGTTTTCTCCGTTTTCCAGGGATTCGGCAAGCATACAGCGGTAAAAAACCGTCTTTTCCCGGGAAAAGACCTTGCCGCAGCGGTCGCATACACTGTCCAACGTAGTTTGAACCGTCAGGTCCAGACCCAGCACGTCCGCGGAGTTCCGGACGGTCCCAGAGACAGCGACAGGATGGGAAACCGGGTGCTGGTCCGCAAATTCCATGTCAGAGAGATCCATCTGGAACTGAAAATCCAACTGTTTTCCCGGCGTATGCAGAATTGGTTTTACATCTAAGAGCATAAGTTACCTCGCAATGACACGACTAGTATTATAAGGGATTAAGGCGCTGTTGTCAAACAGTTTTTCAAAATAATTGGAAAATAATTGCGATTTGTGTGGCGGTTGATCCCTATGGCATTGATTTTGGAATACGGAGGACATGTTTTCGAACCTCTCTGAACGTATAAAGGATCATTCTTTACCAAAGCGGCATGCAGCGCCTTTGTACGGTGAAACTGTTATCGGCCCGTCATTTTCGCCGTGCAGAATGAAAAACGTGTGAAGTTTGAAGGGCTGGTGACGGAATTAAATTGACTGGGCGGCCCCGCCGGCTTCATTCTGCTATCCTGCTGAATGCGCCGGTCTTGGCGCTGGAAGGGGAATGGGAGACGGCTGAGCTTCGCAATTCGTTCCGGCAATTGCTGCTTTTTGCAAGTCTCAAAAAAAATCCTGCAAAAAACGGTTGAATCCTTTAAATTTTGTGGTACAATACCACAGGAACCGGTCTTAAATATTTAGACTGGGAGATTGAGCGTGATCGTGCCTGAGACAGGTGGAGGGGATACCGTGGCAAAGAGCATCCTACATATCATTGAGACCAATATGGACAGCTTCTCCAAGGGACAGAAGCGGATTGCAAACTATATGCTGCAAAATTATGATAAAGCGGCTTTTTTAACGGCCAGTAAGCTGGGCAAGCTGGCGGAGGTCAGCGAGTCCACAGTGGTGCGGTTTGCCTCGGAGCTGGGATATGACGGCTATCCCAGCATGCAGCGGGCCTTGCAGGAGATGATTCGCAGCCGTTTGACTTCCACCCAGCGCATTCAGGCGGCGGGGGATCTGTTTGAGAGGCAGTCCATCTTGCCGGCAGTGGTGCAGTCTGACATTGAAAAGCTGCGCCTGATGGCGGGAGAGGCCAATCAGAGTGAATTTGATCATGTTGTGGACCAGCTCTTAAACTGCCATCATATCTACATCCTGGGTGTCCGGTCCTCCTCTTTCGTGGCAGGGTATCTGAATTTTTACATGCATCTGTTGACGGAGAATGTGACACTGGTGCAGTCCAACGCCGCCGGGGAGATCTTCGAGCAGCTGCTGCGCATCGGACCGGAGGATGTGATGGTGGCCATCAGCTTTCCGCGGTATTCCAAAGTGACGCTGAATACCGTGAAGTTCGCCCGGGACCGGGGGGCGTCTATCATCGCCATTACAGACAACGAGCTGTCTCCGGTATATCAGATGGCGGACGCCGCCCTGCTGGCTCCCTGCGAAATGATCTCCTTTGTGGATTCCATGGTGGCGCCCCTCTCCTTAATTAACGCGCTGCTGATTGCCATTGGTCTCCGGCTGGGGACCGACGCGGCCAAAACGTTTGCGGAGCTGGAGAACATCTGGAATGAGTACGGAATCTTTGGGAAAACGGACGATGAATAAAAAAATTGTGGTAATTGGGGGAGGCGCCGCCGGTATGATGGCGGCGGTCTCTTCCGCGGAGCAGGGCGGGGCGGTGACCCTGCTGGAACCCAACGAACGGCTGGGAAAGAAGTTGAATATCACCGGGAAGGGCCGCTGTAACGTGACCAACAACGCCGGGACAGAGGAGCTGCTGGCCAATATACCAAGGAATGGGAAATTCCTTTACAGTTCTTTTTCCCGCTTTGACGGACGGGATGCCATAGCCTTTTTTGAGTCGCTGGGAGTGCCGCTGAAAACGGAGCGTGGCAATCGTGTTTTTCCGGTCAGCGACCGATCCTTTGACGTCAGCGCCGCTTTGGAGCGGCGGCTGCGGGCACTGCGGGTTGACATTGTTCGGGACCGGGCGGCGGCTTTGGAGATTGCGGAGGGCACAGTCCGGGGAGTGGCCGGAGAGCGGCGCCGCTACCCGGCGGAAGCGGTGATTTTGGCCACCGGAGGGGTGTCCTATCCCGCCACCGGCTCCACAGGAGAGGGCCACCGTATGGCCGCGGAGGCGGGACACACGGTAACGCCGCTGCACGGGTCCCTGGTGCCCCTGCGGGACTTTGGCCTGGGCCGGGAACTGCAGGGACTCACCCTGCGGAATATAAGGCTGACCGTTTTTGAGGACAATAAGAGGATTTATTCAGATTTCGGGGAACTGTTATTTACACACTTTGGCGTCAGCGGGCCGCTGATTTTGTCGGCCTCTGCCCACATGCGGCATTTTGGGGAGCGGGCCTATCATCTGGAAATCGATCTGAAGCCCGCCCTGGATGAACTGACCCTGGACCGGCGCCTGCTGGCGGATTTTGAGAAGTACGCCAACCACGACTTTGGCAATGCGCTGGGTGATCTGTTGCCTAAAAAGCTGATTCCGGTCATTGTCCGAACCGCCGGAATCGGTTTTCGTCAAAAGGTCCATCAGATCACCCGGGAGCAGCGGAGGGGGCTGCTGACCGTTTTAAAGAATTTTCCGGTGGTAATTGCCGGACCTTGTCCAGTGACGGACGCGATTGTCACCTCCGGCGGAGTCAAGGTGGGAGAGATCAATCCCAATACTATGGAGTCAAAGGTTGTAAAGGGATTATACTTTGCTGGGGAACTGATCGACGTGGATGCCTATACAGGCGGCTTTAATCTGCAGATCGCCTGGGCCACGGGCCGCGCCGCCGGCTTTGCCGCGGCGGAGAACGCCAAGGATGAACGCTGAGAGAGGAGAGAGACGATGAGTCATATCCGCATTGCGATCGACGGTCCCTCCGGCGCGGGAAAGAGCACGCTTGCCCGCAGCGCCGCCGGAAAGCTGGGATACCTGTACGTGGACACCGGAGCCATCTACCGCACGGTGGGCTATTACATGCATATGAACGGGATTGATCCTGAGAATGAGGCCGCTGTGACGGCCGGTCTGCCGGAGATCTCTGTGGAGCTGGTCTATGAAGAAGATGGATTGCAGCGCATGCTGCTGAACGGAGAGGATGTAACAGGGGCCATCCGCCTGCCGGAGATCTCTCTTTGCGCCTCCGCCGTCTCTGCATACCCGTCTGTGCGGGCCTTTTTGCTGGAGATGCAGCGGAAATTGGCCCGGGAGCACAGCGTCATTATGGACGGCAGAGACATTGGCACTGTGGTGCTGCCGGATGCGGAGGTCAAGATTTTTTTGACGGCTTCTCCGGAGGCCCGGGCGGAGCGCCGCTGCTTGGAGTTGGAGCAGCGGGGAACGCCGCAGCCCTATGAGAAGGTTTTGGAGGAGATTAAAAAACGGGACTGGAATGACGCCAACCGGGCCGCCGCGCCTATGCGGCAGGCGGAGGACGCCGTGCTGCTGGATACCACGAATTTAAATTTTCAGGAGAGCGAGGCGGCGCTGCTGGCGATGATTCGGAGAAGGACGGGGGGCATATGAAGCCATTTAACAGGTTATTTGTCTTTATTTACTACGTGGTCGGTTTTGTGGCGGATCTCCTCCATCCCGTCTCCGTAGAGGGAATGGAGAGGCTGCCGGAGAGCGGCGCGCTGCTGTGTCCCAATCACGCCAGCAACTGGGATCCCATTCTGGTGGCGCTGAAACTGCCTAAGAATTACCGGCTTCACATCATGGCGAAGGAGGAGCTGTTTCAAAATCCGTTGCTGGGATGGCTGCTCCGAAAGGTGGGGGCATTTCCTGTCAGCCGGGGGAACAACGACATCAACACCGTTCGGACCGCTATGCAGGCCATCAAGGACGGTGACAACCTATTGATTTTTCCGGAGGGCACCGTGGTCCGGAATGGCGTGGGATACATAGACGGTCTCCCCGCCCATGCCAAGGCGGGGGTAGCCATGATCGGCGTGCGGACCGGCGCCGTATTGGTCCCTGTTTTTGTGGATGGGGAGAAGAGGCTGTTTCACCGTACCCGCATTATCTTCGGCGAGCCTTTCCAGCCTCATTATACTGGGCGGAGGGGCACGTCGGAGGAGATGCAGCAGATTGCGGACGGCATTTTGGAGGCGGCCTATGCCTTGGGCGGCCAGGCCGTGGGAGGAGCGCCGCTGTGAGAGTTTTGCTGGCAGAAAGCGCCGGGTTTTGCTACGGTGTACGGAGAGCTGTGGAGCTGGCGGAGAAAACCGCCGGACAGACAGGGGGCTGCTGGATGCTGGGAGATCTGATCCACAACGCCCATGTGGTGGAGGATCTCGCCCGGAAGGGGGTTCGTAAGACGGTAGACCCGTGTCTCCTGCATACCGGGGACACGGTGGTCATTCGCTCTCACGGGGAACAAAAGAGCGTATTGGACGCCTTGGAAAACCGGGGCGTGACTTGCGTAAACGCCACCTGTCCCAACGTGGTGCGTATCCAGCGGCTGGTGGCGCAGGCCGAGGCGGAAGGCCGGCGGGCCGTGATCATCGGGGACCCCTGCCATCCGGAGGTGGCGGGAGTGGCCAGCTGGTGCCGGGAGCCGCTGGTGTTCGACGGGCCTGACGCCGTCCGCCGTTGGCTGGACAGCGCTCCCGGGAACCGGGAGACGCCGCTGACTGTGACGGCACAGACGACCTGTATTCGTGAACTTTTTGAAACTTCTTGGAAAATCATAAAAAAAGAGTGTACAAATGCGAAAATCTTTGATACAATATGCAATGCTACGCATAAGCGCCAGTCTGAAGCGGCGGAAATTGCCGCCCGGGCGGACGTGGTGGTCGTGGTGGGAGACCGTAAAAGCGCCAACACCAAACATTTGACGGAAATTTGCAAAGAGAGATGTCCGCGCGTTTTTCAGATCGAGGGAGCGGACGAGCTTTCGCCGGATTTTTTCAATGGTTGTTCTGTTGCGGGCCTTACGGCCGGAGCCTCCACACCTGCGGGCATTATTAAGGAGGTATATGCAACGATGAGCGAAGAAATCAGAGCGGCCGAGGGCAAAGAGGAGTCCTTCGAGGAATTACTGAATCAATCTTTCAAAACTTTAAATACAGGGGAGAAGGTAACCGGCATTGTCACGGCCATCACGCCGACTGAGGTGCAGGTTGATGTGGGCGCCAAGCAGGCCGCCTACATTAAGTTCAGTGAGTTGAGCGACGACCCCAACGCCAAGCCAGAGGACGTGGTCAAAGTAGGCGACGAGATCGAGACCTACATTGTCCGGGTCAACGATGTGGAGGGCTACGCCGAGCTTTCCAAAAAGCGCCTGGACGCCGTCAAGGTGTGGGAGAATATCGAGACCGCCGTTGAGGAAAAGACCGTGCTGGAAGGCACCGTCACCGAGGAAAACAAGGGCGGCATCGTGGTTTCTGTCAAGGGCGTGCGGGTATTTGTTCCCGCCTCTCAGAGCGGACAGCCCCGGGGCGCGGATCTCAGCGCTATGATCAAGCAGAAGGTGCAGCTGCGCGTCACGGAGGTTAATCGTGCCCGCCGCCGGGTGGTAGGCTCCATCCGTGCCGTTACTGACGAAACCCGCAGGGCCGCCCAGGAAGAGGTGTGGGCCAACATTGCGGAGGGCAAGCGTTATTCCGGTACCGTGAAGTCCATGACCTCTTACGGCGTGTTTGTGGACATTGGCGGCGTCGATGGAATGGTACATATCTCCGAGCTGAGCTGGAGCCGGATCAAGACTCCCGCCGAGGTTTGCAAGGTGGGGGATCCCATGGAGGTGTATGTGATCTCCTTTGACGCCGAGAAGCGGAAGATCTCCCTGGGCGTCAAGGACCACAGCGTCAACCCCTGGCAGGTATTTATGGATAAATACGCCGTGGGCGATGTGGCTACCGTCCGCATTGTCAAGCTGATGACCTTTGGCGCCTTTGCCGAGGTGGTGCCCGGTGTGGACGGGCTGATCCACATTTCCCAGATTGCTGACCGCCGCATTGATAAGCCGGAGGACGTGCTGTCCGAAGGGCAGACTGTGGATGTGAAGATCACTGCTGTCGATGAGGAAAAGCAGAAGATCTCTCTTTCGATCCGTGCCCTGCTGGCTCCCGCCGCGGAGCTGGAGGCGGATGACGAAGCTGCGGAGACTGAGGAATAAAGTCCGCATTTGAGAGGCAGGCAGAAGGTCTGCCTCTCAGTTTTTTGAAAAATTGTTATTTTTTTGACATTATCATTGCAATTGAAGAATTGATATGATATAATTTTATCTTGTGAAAAGTATGACGATCATAAGAAGACGGCATTGCCAGGGAAAAGCGCCGGAACGTCTGCGGTCTGTCTGCTGAGACGGTCTGCGAAAAGACCGCGCCGCAGCTCACAGCTGTTTGGTCATAAAAGGGAATACAGGAGGAACAACGATGAGCTATCAAGACGCATACAAACAGAAATTGACCTCCGCCGCCGATGCGGTGAAGGTGGTCAAATCCGGCGACTGGCTGGATTATGGCTGGAGTATCTGCTCTCCCATTGCGTTGGACAAGGCGCTGGCGCAGCGGGCGGATGAGCTGACGGATGTGAAGATCCGGGGCGGGATCCTGACCCACCGGCCCGCGATTTTTGATGTGCCGGAAGCGGCGAGCCACTTTACATGGAACTCCTGGCACATGGGCGGTATTGAGCGCAAGGCTGTGGATGAGGGACTTTCCTATTATATTCCCATGCGCTATTCCGAGCTGCCCGGCTTTTACGCCAACGTCATTAAATCTTTGGATGTGGCGATGTTCCAGGTAGCGCCGATGGATCAGAAGGGATGGTTTAATTTCGGCCCTTCCGGTGACCACCTGAAAGCCGTATGCGAGTGCGCTAAGACCATTATTGTAGAGGTCAATGAAAATATGCCCGTATGCCTGGGCGGCTACGATAACTGCGTCCATATCAGCGATGTAGATATGATTGTGGAGGGAGAGAATCCGCCCATGGATATTCTGGGCGGCGGAGGGGCCGCTTCCGAAGTGGATTTAGCCGTTGCCCGTCTGGTGGTGCCGGAGATTCCAAACGGCGCCTGCCTCCAGCTTGGAATCGGCGCCATGCCCAACGCCATCGGCAAGATGGTGGCGGAGTCCGATCTGAAAGATCTGGGCGTACATACCGAGATGTACGTGGACGCTTTTGTGGATATGTCTGCGGCGGGCCGCATCACCGGCGCGTGCAAGCCCTTTGACCGGGGCCGTCAGACCTATGCTTTTGCCGCGGGCAGTCAGAAGCTGTATGATTTCCTGGACAACAATCCCGAGTGCATGATCTCTCCCGTCAGCTATGTCAACGACATTGCCCGGGTGTCTCAAATTGAGAATTTTATGTCCATTAACGGCGCGGTGGATATCGACCTGTTCGGCCAGGTGTCCTCTGAGTCCTCCGGTACTCGCCATATCTCCGGCGCGGGAGGCCAGCAGGACTTTGTCATGGGGGCGTATTTGGCCAAGGGCGGCAAGAGCTTTATCTGCTGCTCCTCCTCTTACATGGACAAGAAGAGCGGACAGCTGAAATCCCGGATCCGGCCCACACTGCTGGAGGGTTCTATTGTCACCGCTACCCGTGCCAACCTCCATTGGCTGGTGACAGAGTACGGCAAGTTCAATGTAAAGGGCAAATCTACGTGGGAGCGGGCCGAGGGAATTATCGGCATTGCACACCCTCAGTTCCGGGAGGAACTTATCGCCGAAGCGGAAAAGATGCACATCTGGCGGCGGTCCAACAAGCGGTAAATAGGTTTCAAAATGGCGGACAACGGAAGGTTGTCCGCCATTTTTTGCATGATTCTATAAAAAATATGTTCCCTATTTCAAAAAATGTGCTTGTAAATATGGGAAAAAGAGGATATAATAAAGATATCTTATAAGAAAAATATGACAAATAGCGTATTGGCGAATACCGGGCACCACAATGAACCGATGAAAAAAGGGGAGGGGCTTGCCATGTTCAGAATTGGAGATCTTGTTGCGCATCCAATGCACGGAGCCGGCGTGATAGACGCCGTTATCCAAGAAAAAGTGGGAGGAAATACGCAGGACTACTATGTGTTTAAGATGCCTATGGGCGGGCTGCTGCTGAAAATTCCGGTGACCAACAGCGTGGCGATCGGCGTACGTCCCATTATCACGCCGGAGGAGGCGGAGACGCTGATCGCGGCGATTCCTGCTCTGGAAGTGGAGAGCAATGCCAATTGGAACAAGCGGTATCAGGAGAATCTGCAGCGTCTGAAAAGCGGAGACCTGCGGGAGGTGGCCCGGCTGATCAAGGGCCTGATGACCAGGGATACGAGGAGGGGACTGTCCACAGGGGAGCGGAAGATGCTCCAGACCGCCAAGCGGATTTTAATTTCTGAAATTGTTTTGTCGGAACAGGCGGACTATGAGACTGTGGAGGCCCGGATTGACATGGCGATGACCCAGGAGGCGGCCTGCTGACCGCCCTGAATAGATCAGATGGCAAAGTCTGCGGATATGAGTCCTGTAGAAGCGCCAGCCGGCGCTGGAGGTGGACATGTTTTCATTTTTGCGAAAGATACGAAACGCAAACCGCCCGCGCTGCACCGCCCTAGTGGCTGCCGCGGGCGATTCCCGCCGTATGGGGGGAGTGAATAAGCTATTGGAACCTTTGGACGGCGTGCCGGTATTGGTACGAACCCTGACGGCTCTCCAGATAGCCCAGGAGATTGACGAGATCATTGTGGCCGCCAGGGAAGAGGACTTGGTGGAGATTTCCCGGTTGTGCCATACATATGGGATTGCCAAGTGCGCCAAAGTGGTGCGGGGAGGAGAGAGCCGCGCCCACTCCGTGCTGCTGGCGGCGCTGGAGGCTTCGCCGGAGTCAGAGCTGCTGGCGGTACAGGACGGCGCCCGCCCACTGGTGACGCCGGAGCTGATTGGCCGAACGGTTGCAGCCGCCGCCCGCTGCGGCGCGGCAGCTCCCGCTGTACCTGTGAAGGACACAATCAAGGTTATCCGGGCGGACAGCGCGGTGGAGCAGACCCTGGAGAGAGATGCTCTGCGGGCTGTGCAGACGCCCCAGGTGTTTGAGTCCAGCTTGTTGAAGGCCGCGCTCCAAGGGGCGCTGGCCGGCGGTATACCCATCACAGACGACTGCTCCGCTGTGGAGCGGCTGGGCAAGGTGGTGTTTTTGGTGGAGGGCGACGAGGAGAATTTAAAGATCACCACCCCGGCGGATATGATTTTGGCGGAGGCTGTTTTGCAGGCCCGGGAGGAAGGACGATGACGAATCTTCGCGTTGGGCACGGGTATGATGTCCACCGGCTGGCGGAGGGACGGAAGCTGATCCTAGGCGGCGTGGAGATCCCTTGGGAGCGGGGGCTTCTGGGGCACTCCGACGCGGACGTGTTGACCCATGCCGTCATGGATGCTTTGACTGGGGCCTCCCGCCTGGGGGACATTGGAAAGCTGTTTCCGGATACAGATCCGGCCTATGCCGGGATCTCCAGCTTGAAGCTGTTGAAGGAAGTGGGACGGCTGCTGACAGAGCGGGAGTTCACTGTGGTGAACGTCGACGTCACTTTGCTGGCACAGGCGCCGAAGATTGCCCCCTACAGGGCGCGGATGGCGGAGAATATCGCTATGGCGCTGGGAATTGAGCCGGAGCGGGTCAATGTAAAAGCCACCACCGAGGAGGGGCTGGGCTTTACCGGAGACGGCTCCGGTATGGCGGCGCACGCCGTGGCGCTGCTGGAGGGACCGCGATGAGAGACACACGGCGTTTTCTGGCCCTGCTGGCCCAGTGGCGGTACTCCTGGTCCTGCCGGGTATTTTGATTGACCCCCATATGCGGCGGGGTTCCCCGTCTTTGAATATGCGGGTGGACGAGGCCTGCTTTGAGAAGAACGGCTTCCATATGTCCGTCAGCGGCCACGGCAGCAGCGGGACCGCTTTTCACGGGTTTTCCTATGATATCGAGGAGGAGTACCTGTATATCACCGTCCGCAAGGGGCTGGTTTATGGGGACCATCGGAGCGGCAGCATGGATGTGAATATCGAGGACGGCCAGCTGGAGCCTGTACAGTCCGTCTATTTGCGGGACGGCCCGGAGAAAAAACTGATATGCGCGAGGTGAGAGAACAGGCTCCGGCGAGTCCGTTCTCTCACCTTTCTTTGCTCTGTCCATACAATGGGTAGAGAGGAGGAGTGCCTGTGGATCACTATCTGATTATCGCACGGTCTGTTACCTATGCACAGCGGATGCAGCGGGTGCTGGCACGGGCGGGCATCCGCTGCCAGATTTTCCGCGCCCCCCGAGAGCTGACGGAGCTGGGCTGCGCCTATGCCGTGCGCGTGGCGGTGAGCGATTTGACCGCCGCTTTGACCACAATTCACAGGGAGTCGCTGGACCCTGTTCAAATATTTTTGTACCAACGAGGGATATACCAGGAGGTGGGGAGATGATCTATTTCGACAGCGCGGCCACCACCTTCCAAAAGCCGCCTGCTGTGGAGGCGGCGATGGTGGGCGCTCTGCGAACGATGAGTTCCCCGGGCCGGGGCGGCTATCCCGCCGCCATGGCTGCCGCCGACGCCGCTTTCGATTGCCGGAGCGAACTGGCGGAACTATACGGGCTGAATAATCCGGAGCAGGTGGTCTTTACCATGAACGCCACACATGCGCTGAATCTCGCCATAAAAACACTTGTACCGCCCGGCGGACGGGTGGTGATCTCCGGTTATGAGCACAATGCGGTGACCCGGCCTTTGGCGGCCTTGGGAGCAACGGTTATGGTTGCGGACGCGCCTCTATTCCGTCCGGAGGCGGTGGTGGAGTCATTTGCCAGACTGGTGGACAACAATGTGGATGCGGTGATCTGCAGCCATGTCTCCAATGTGTTTGGATTTATTCAGCCGGTGGAGGCCGTGGCAGGTCTATGCCGGGAGCGGGGAGTCCCCTTGATCGTTGATGACGCTCAAGCCGCGGGGGTCTTACCGCTGAACATGGCGGATCTGGGAGCGGCGTTTGTTGCCATGCCGGGGCACAAGGGACTTTACGGTCCTCAGGGCACCGGTGTGCTGCTGTGCGGGGAGGGGATTAGACCCTGCACCCTGCTGGAGGGAGGGACCGGAAGCCTTTCCATCCGGCAGGAAATGCCGGATTTTCTGCCGGACCGCCTGGAGGCGGGCACTCATAACATGCCTGGAATCGCCGGACTGCTGGCAGGGGTGCGCTATGTCCGCAAACGGGGATTGGAGGCAATCTGCCGCCGGGAGCGGCAGCTGACCCAGATGGCGGCGGCAGAGCTGCAAGTCCTGCCGGGTATTACAGTCTATGCCCAGCCGGACCTCCACGCCCAGACGGGCGTACTGTCTTTTACGGCGAAGGGATGGGAGGTTGAGGCCCTTGGGCGGGCTTTGGCGGAGAGCGGTATCGCCGTACGGGCGGGACTTCACTGCGCCCCCCTGGCGCACCGCTCCGCCGGAACGCTGGAGGGAGGTACCGTCCGCCTCAGCTTTTCCGACTTCAACACACCGGAAGAAGTCTCCCGGCTTCGGTCGGTTATGGGAAAAATCCTCGCCTGATACAGTGCCGAGCAGGCCCAAATAAAAACCGCCGGAAGGCGGTTTTTATTTGGGGATCCCATATTTTGTCCCTTCCTCATGAAAATGCTGGAATTTTCTGAACAGTCCGTGAATTTTTCCCCAGTTTGCCTTGCAATCTATCCGCATATTTTATATAATTAAAATATTCATGGCCTGAAAGGGATGATGACCCAAATATGGAACCGAAGCTTTCACAGATTCCCGCTTTTGCCGGCAGGTATCTGCTGACCCTCCAGATCACCGATGTGCTGGATATCGTCATTATGGCGTTTTTGCTGTACAAGGTGCTGGCCTTGGTGCGCAGCACGAAAGCCGCCAGCTTGCTGAAGGGGCTGCTGGTCTTTTTTATCATGCTGGCGTTGTCCTATTTTTGCCAGCTCAAAGGGATCTACTACATGCTGAGCAAGATGATGGAATGGGGCGTGCTGGCGCTGATCATCCTGTTTCAGCCGGAGATCCGCCGGATTTTGGAGCAGATGGGCAGCCGCCGCATCATTGCGTTTTTCAGCCACAGCGAGGCGGGAAACGTGATGGACCAGACGATCAGCCAGACGGTGCTGGCCTGTACGGAGATGTCCCAGAGCCGTACAGGAGCGCTGATTGTATTCGAGCGGGAGATCATGCTGGACGATTTAGTCCGCAGCGGCACGGTGCTGGACGCCTCCGTTTCCAGCGAACTCCTGAAAAACATCTTCTTTGTCAAAGCTCCCATGCACGATGGAGCTGTGATCGTCCGTCATGGACGGGTGCTGGGCGCGGGCTGCATGCTTCCGCTGAGTAAAAATGTGAATCTGAGCCGGGATTTGGGAATGCGCCACCGGGCCGGCATTGGCATGAGCGAGAACTCTGACGCGGTGGTGGTCATCGTCTCGGAGGAAACGGGGTCCATCTCCGTGGCGATCGGCGGGATGCTGAAGCGCCATTTGAAGCCGGAGACGCTGGAAAACCTGCTGCGTAATGAGCTGCTGCCCCAGGAGGAGACCGACGGGGCAAAGCAGAAGTTCAATCTGCTGCGGCTGCTGCAGGGCCGGGGGAACGGAGGTGCGGACGATGGAGAATAAGAACGCCGGTATGCGCAAGGTGTTGTATCTCCTGCTGGCTTTCTGTGTAGCCGTGATGATCTGGTTTTATGTGGATGAGACCAGCGGCCGGACTGTGGAAGTGGAGATTGCGGAGATCCCCATCACGTATATGGGGCAGGACACTGTTCTTGCGGACCGGGGACTGATGCTGATGGACGAGGGAACGGATACCACTATGGATGTTACCGTCCAGGGAAAGCGCGGAACGGTTGCCGGTATGGACAACACCAGCATTCGGGTTTTGGTGGATTTACGGGATATTACCGCCCCAGGTGAACAGCGGGTATCCACTCAGGTCTCGGTTGTTCCGCAGTTTTACAACCAGGTGCAGGTGACTGAGCGGAGCATCTCTATGGCGACGGTAAATATCAATGAGCTTTACAGCAAGAACGTGGAAGTCAAATGCGAGTTGGTGGGCAATGTAGCGGAGGGCTACAATGCGGGACAACTCCAGATGTCCCACAGCAGTATTGAGATTTGGGGACAGCAGGAGATCATTGACCGGGTGGCCTATGCCAAAGTGAAGCTGGATATCGGCAGCGCCACGGGCAGCGTTTCCGAAACGTTGAATGTGCAGTACTACGCGGAGGACGGCGAGGTGCTGGAGGGCGCCGGGATCCGCACCACTGTGGAGAAGGTGCAGGTATCCCTGCCGGTATTTGTCACAAAAGAGCTGCGGCTCACTATGAACTATATTGATGCCCCCGGCGCCCGGATTCGGAATATGAAGCATGTGCTGGACCCGGGAACCATCATGGTCTCCGGGCCGGCGGAGACGCTGCGGGACAGGGAGACGATTGTCTTGGGGGATTTTGACCTGTTGTCTGTGGGGAATACGGAGAGTACCCACACCTATGGGATTACTGTTCCGGACGGATGCACAAACCTGAGCGGCGTTACCCGCTCCACGCTGACGATCTCCTATCCGGACAAGACCTCAGCCAGTGTGGTTACGGACCGGATCCGGTTTGAAAATGCTCCGGAGGGAAAGAACCTGGAGGTGCAGACGCCGGAGACGGTGGTTTCTATTTTCGGCACCGAGGCGGATGTGGATGCCGTCACCGGTGAAAATATCACCCTGGTGGCGGACCTCAGCGACTACAGTTCCGCTCTGGGGAGTTATACCGTTCCGGCTGTTGTGGAGATTGACTCCGGCGGTGACATTGGAATCGCTGGGACCTATGAGATCCAAGTGGCGATTCGGGAGCCGGGGGATGAGCCGGAGATTCCGGATGACCAGGTGCCCGTTATGAATCCTGATGAGAGCGGAGAGGCAGGAGAATGAGTTATGACACAGATTGCGACGGTGGAGCGAATCCTTGACGAGAACCACGCGGAAATCTCCGTGCCCCGCAAATCCGCCTGTGGACATGATTGCGAGGAGTGCGCCGGCTGCGGCGTCACCGGAGCGGCGGTTCATGCCCGAGCGCTCAATCCCATTGGCGCGCGGCCCGGGCAAAAGGTGGTGGTGCAAAGCGATACCGGCAAAATGCTGCATATCGTGGTTTTGGTATATCTCATACCGGTGCTGCTGTTTTTTGTGGGATACTTTGTCACGATGGCCGTGACGGCCAATGTGGTTGTGCAGTATGTGACTGCCGGAATCGGTTTTGCGGCGGGTATTTTATTGGCGGTTTTCTATGACCGCCGCCTGCGGACCCAGGGTGGCCTCTCCTTTCAAATTGTCCGGCTGTTCTGATGTACGGATATGTTAGGCCGCCTCTGGACATGCTGCCGGCCGAGGAGGTCGAGCGGTTCCGCCGGATCTACTGCGGCCTGTGTCATGCGCTGGGCAGGCGGTATGGACCGGAGGCCCGGTTTATCCTCAACTACGACTTTACCTTTTTGGCAATCATACTGTCAGAGCGGGAAGCGCGCAATGTGGACCGGGCCAGGTGTCTTGTCAGTCCTTTTCGGAAGCGGGAGTTTCAACCGTCCGGGGCGGCACTGGAGCTGGCGGCGGATGAGAGCGTAATCCTGGCCTATTGGCAGCTGCGCGACGGTGTGGAGGACCACGATTGGTTTCACGGATTAAAATACCGGGCCGTATCTAAAATTTTAGAACCGGCCTATTGTAAGGCGGCGGCGTTCCGGCCCGCTTTTGATGAAAAAACCCGCTGTCAGCTGGAACAGCTGCAGCGCCTGGAGAAGGATCGGAGTCCCTCGATTGACCGCGCGGCGGACGCCTTTGCGGTACTGCTGGCGGCGGCGGCCCAGGAGGTGGGCGATCCTCTCCAGCGGCGGGTGCTGGAGCAGATGCTCTATCATTTGGGACGGTGGGTCTACCTGGTAGACGCGGCGGACGATTTGAAGAGGGACATTCGTTCTGGGAACTATAATCCTGTGGCACTGCGTTTTGGCCTTGCAGAGGGAGTATGGACGGCAGATGCGCGCCGGGAGTTTGCCGCGACGCTGGACCATTCGATCCATATGATGGCAACCGCTTTTGAGTTGTGGGATTTCGGCGTATGGACGCCGCTTTTGGAGTGTACCCTGTACACTGGCCTGTTTCAGGTAGGAAAAGCTGTGCTGGACGGCGAGTTTCAGGCGGCGGGACGGGGCAGAATTAGACAGAATCACAAGAATGAAGAGGAAACCACATGAATGATCCCTATCAGGTTTTAGGCGTTTCCGCGAACGCGTCTGACGAAGAAATTAAAAAAGCCTACCGGGACTTGGCCCGAAAGTACCATCCGGACAACTACCACGACAATCCTTTGGCAGATCTGGCGCAGGAGCGGATGAAGGAGATCAACGCCGCATATGAGCAGATTACAAAGGAGCGCAGCGGCGGACGCTCCGGCGGCGGGTATAGCGGTTACGGGGACGGAGGAGGACAGCGGCAGTACCGAAGCTCCGGTTCTTCCACATCCTCTGTACTCCAGCAGGCGCGCATGGCGGTGAACAGCGGCGATTTAAGCCGGGCGGAGGCCTTGCTGGCCAATTACGGCGATCATAACGCCGAGTGGAATTTTCTCAAAGGCGTAGTCTGCTACCGCAGGGGTTGGATGGACGAGGCCAAACGGTATTATGAGACCGCCTGCCAGATGGAACCGGGCAATATGGAATACCGCCAGGCACTGACTTTTATGGCCAGCGGTCCCCGGGGCGCCTACCGGCCCGGAGGCGGCCCCTTTGGGACAGAGGCCTGTCCCGGCGGAAGTCTCTGCTGGCAATTGTGCTGCCTTTATACACTCTGCAACGGCGGCGGATTCTGGCTTTGCTGCTGCTGATATGGGGACGGCATGCGCGGACGCTGAAATAGGGAGGGAGCTAGTTTGATCAAGAGCATGACCGGCTATGGCCGGGCGCGGCGGGAGCTGCACAAGCGGGATATTACCGTGGAGGTCCGTTCTGTCAATAACCGCTATTTGGATTGTACGGTGAAGATGCCCCGGATGTATGTCTTTGCCGAGGACGCTGTGAAGCAATGCGTCCAAAAATCTGTCTCTCGGGGAAAGGTGGATGTGTTGATCAGTGTGGACGCCTCCGCTGCCGATGTGGCAAAGGTCGAGGTCAATCGTGAATTGGCGGCCCAATACGCCGCCGCCCTGGATGTTCTGGCGGAAGTCTGCGGCTCTGCGGCCTACAAGGTTACGCCGGATCAGCTGGCCCGGTTTCCGGACGTTCTCAACGTTACCAAAGCGGACGAGGAGCTGGATGTGGTCAGCGGGGATCTGTGTGCCGTGTTGGAAGAGGCTCTGGTGGCTTATAACACCATGCGGGCAGTGGAGGGAAGAAAACTGGCGGAGGATATCGGGAACCGTTTGGACAATATTCTCACCTATACCGGCCATGTGGAAGCCCGCTCTCCGGATACGGTGGCAGAGTACCGGCGGAAGCTCACCGCCAGGATGCAGGAGGTGCTGCAAAGCACGACGGTGGATGAGCAGCGGATTTTAACCGAAGCGGCGATTTATGCCGATAAAGTGGCAGTAGATGAAGAGACGGTCCGCCTGCGCAGCCATGTGAGTCAGCTCCGTTCCATGCTGGAGTCCGATGAACCCATGGGGCGAAAAATGGACTTTTTGATCCAGGAGGTCAACCGGGAGTCCAACACCATTGGCTCTAAGTGTAATGATGTGGAAATTGCGCAGGTGGTTGTGGGCCTTAAAGCCGAGGTGGAGAAGATGCGCGAGCAGGTCCAGAATGTGGAGTGAGTTATGACGCTGGTCAATATCGGATTTGGGAATTTGGTCTCCAAAGACCGGCTGGTTGCCATTGTCAGTCCGGATTCCGCCCCAGTAAAGCGTATGGTGCAGGAGACCCGGGAGCGTGGGCTGCTGATTGACGCCACCTATGGGCGGAAGACCGCCTCCGTCTTTGTGATGGACAGCGGCCATGTGATTTTATCAGCCCTGCCGCCGGAGAAATTCGGGGCGGAAGCGGAGAATACGGAGGGGAGTGGGCGCATATGAACAGAGGAAAAACCTTTATTATCTCTGGCCCGTCAGGGGTAGGTAAAGGCAGTGTTCTGCGTGTTTTGCTGGAGAAGAGGAAGCATATCTACGTGTCGGTATCTGCCACCACCCGGCCCCAGCGGCCCGGTGAGGAGGACGGCGTACACTATCATTTTTTGGATGTGGAGACCTTCCGCCAACGGATTGCCAGAGACGAGTTTTTGGAATATGCGGAATATGTGGGCAATTTCTATGGTACGCCCAAGGAGTTTGTGGACACCGCGATGGAAGCGGGCCGGGATGTGATCTTAGAGATTGATGTCCAGGGGGCGCTTCAGGTCGCGGCAAAGCGCCCGGAGGCCATTCTGATCTTTATCGCTCCCCCTAGCTGGGAGGAGTTGGAGCGCCGGTTGACGCTCCGCGGAACCGATAGCCCGGAGAAAATTCAAAAGCGGCTGCTGCGGGCAAAGGTTGAGTGTCAGACGGCGGATGCCTATCACTACTTTGTGATTAACGATACGCTGGAGAACGCCGCCGCAGAGTTGGATGCGATTATGACCGCAGAACACTGCAAATCCAGGGAGCGTATGGAAATTATCAATGGAAATTGAGAGAAATCCCGCAATGACGGCAATTTCCGGCAAAATATTTAAGCCTTATTTGGCAGAATGGAAGTAGAATATTATGATGCTGTATCCTGCGATGAACAAGCTGACAAGTTATGTGCCTAACCGCTATATGCTGGTCAATGTGGTGGCCCGGAGAGCTCGCCAGATTGCCGAGGCCGCCGAAGAGGCCGGAGAACCCCTGGATGAGAAGCCGGTGACTCTTGCCATTAACGAGGTGGCGGAGGGCCGGCTGGACCCCGGCAGTGTGGAACCGGCGGCGGAGGACAGCGCGGACTGAGGTGTGGACAGGCAAAGGGGGGCGGGGCATGGAGACCGTTGTGATTTGTAAGGTCGCGGTCGGTGCCGCCCCTTACGCCATAGATAAGCCCTATGACTATTTGGTGCCGGAGGCAATGAGGGAGGCGGCGGTTCCCGGCGTACGGGTAACCGTTCCCTTTGGCCGCGGAAACCGGCGCTCCGAAGGGCTGATTTTGGCCTGCGGCAAGGGAGAGCGGCAGAAAAATCTAAAGCTGTTGACAGCGGTTTTGGACCGGGAACCCGTTTTGGACCGGGCGGGAATCGAGCTTTCTCTATGGATGCGGCAGCGGTATTTTTGCACTCTGTTTGAGGCGGTGAAGACCATTTTGCCTGCCGGGCTGTGGTATCAATTCCAGGAGATCTGGAAATTGGCGGACCCGCAGATGGACCGGCTGACAGCTGACGGCATGGCGCTCTCTGTGAAGCAGGCAATTCCAGTGCTGGACATGCTGTACGCAAACGGCGGCAGCATCAGTCGTGAGATGCTGCGGGCCAGCTGCGGCGAACAGGCGGAGTCGGTGATGCGCAAACTCCAAAAAGCCGGTGTGGTTGTCTGTGAAACTGCAGCAAAGCGGAAGATTGGAGACCGGTCCCGCCGCATGGCGGAGTTAGCCGTCCCCGCGGAAGAGGCATTGGCGGCGGTTGAGGCAAAACGGCATTCCGCGCCTCAGCGATATGAGGCGGTTAGACTTCTGGCCTCTGCGGGGAGGGTCTCCGCCGCCGATGTATGTTACTTTACCGGTGCGTCTATGCAGACACTGCGTGGGCTTGAAAAAAGAGGCTTGGTGGCCTTTTCGGAGGAAGAGGCGCTGCGGATTACCGTGCCTCAGCAGATCGAGCCGGGGACGGCTATTGTTTTAAATGAAGAGCAGCAGGCGGCTTTTGACCAGATTCTGTCTTTAACAGAGCGGCCTTCGGCGGAGGCGGTGCTGCTGCAAGGGGTTACCGGCAGCGGCAAGACCCAAATTTACCTGCGATTGGTACAGGAAATGCTGGCGCGGGGAAAAAACGCTATGGTACTGGTGCCGGAGATTGCGCTGACGCCCCAAATGATGCGAAAATTTTCCTCTTATTTTGGAGACCGGGCCGCTATGCTCCACAGCGGTCTGCGTATGACCGAGCGCTATGACCAGTGGAAGCGGATCCGCCGGGGAGAAGTTCAGGTGGTGCTGGGTACGCGGTCCGCCGTTTTTGCGCCGTTGAAAAACTTGGGTCTCATTATTTTGGATGAAGAGCAGGAGAGCAGCTACCAATCGGAAAATTCACCTCGATATCACGCGCGGGATGTGGCAAAATACCTCTGCGGCCGCCATCGGGCCACACTGTTGCTGGGATCCGCCACGCCGTCGGTGGAAACCGTCTGGACGGCGGAGAGCGGCGTCTATCACAGGGCGCTGCTGCGCCGGCGGTATAACCGGCAGAGTTTGCCGAAAGTGTTGGTGGCGGATCTCCGGGAGGAGATCCGCGCCGGTAATCCCGGCCTGATTGGAGGCGTTCTGCGCCGGGAATTGGAGCAAAACCTTTCCCGGGGGGAGCAGAGCATCCTTTTTTTGAATCGACGGGGGAATAGCCGTCTGTTACTGTGCGGAGAATGCGGATATGTGCCGGAGTGCCCCCGGTGCAGTGCGGCAATGACCTATCACTCGGCAAATGGGCGGCTGATGTGTCACTACTGCGGCCACTCCCAGCAGATAAGCGGTGCCTGTCCCATGTGCGGCGGTACGATGAAGCACGTGGGCGCCGGCACACAGCGAGTGGAAGAGGAGCTGAGAGAGTTATTTCCGGAGGCTGGAATTCTGCGAATGGATGCGGACACCGCCTCCGGACGGCATGAGAAAATTCTTACCCAATTTGAACGGGAGAGGATTTCGATCCTTCTGGGAACACAGATGGTGGCCAAGGGGCTGGATTTTGAGAATGTGACGCTGGTGGGGGTTTTATCCGCTGACCTGTCTTTGTATGTGGATAATTACCGGGCTGCGGAGCGGACTTTCAGCCTGCTGACCCAGGTAGTGGGCCGTGCAGGCCGAGGCGGCCGAGAGGGCAGAGCCGTTATACAGACCTATACGCCGGAAAACGACGTGATTCAGAGCGCTGCCCGGCAGGACTATGAGAGCTTTTATGAGAGTGAGATCCGAATCCGCCGGATGCGCCGCTATCCGCCTTTTGCAGATTTTTTCACTTTTTCGATTTCCGGAGTGGAGGAGGGCGGCGTCCTGCGGGCAGCAGCGGTCCTGCGGGAAAATCTAAAGGCCATGGGAGCTGCACTGCCGGAGGACAGCCGGCCAGAAGTCCTAGGTCCCGCGCCCGCGCCGGTGGTAAAAGTGAATAACCGTTATCGCTATCGAGTGCTTTGGGTGGGCAAGAACGACAAGCCCACTCGGGAACTGGTGAGCTGGGTTTTGAAAGAATTTGCCAACAACCGCGAAAACCGCGGACTTCATATTTTTGTGGACTGCAACGGACTGGAGTGAGAATTTGATCCTGCGAAAGAGCGGTCCGAACCATCAGGGAGGAAAAAATTTATGGCATTGCGAAAAATCGTGGAGCAAGGCGAGGATTGCCTGACCAAGGTCTGCCGCCCTGTGACGGCGTTTAATTCCCGGCTGCACCAATTGCTGGACGACATGGCGGAGACGCTGTCTGAGGCCAACGGTGCCGGTCTGGCAGCACCCCAGGTAGGAGTGCTGCGCCGGGTATGCCTGGTTTTGGATGAAGACGCAGAGGAGTTCCTGGAACTGGTCAATCCGGAGATCCTGTCCCAGAGCGGCGAGCAGACGGGATTAGAGGGGTGTCTCAGCGTTCCCGGAAAATGGGGAATTGTCACCCGGCCCAACGTAGTGCGAGTACGAGCCCAGGACCGCTACGGAGATTGGTTTGAGGCGGAGGGAGAAGGATTGACGGCGCGGGCCTTCTGCCATGAGATTGAGCATTTGGATGGTCACATGTATACCGAACACATTGACCGGTTCCTCACGGAAGAGGAATTAGAGACGTACCTGGAAGAAGAGGAGGAATAAGTCCGTGCGGATTCTGTTTATGGGGACGCCGGAATTTGCCGTGACATCTCTGCGGCGTCTGGTCAAAGATGGTCATACGGTGTGCGGCGTATTCACTCAGCCGGATAAACCGAAAAACAGGGGACATAAGCTGTCTTTTTCGCCCGTAAAGGAATATGCGTTGACAGAAAAAATCCCGGTTTATCAGCCCCTGTCTATGCGGTCCAGTGAGGCGCTGAGCCTGGTGCGAGACCTTGCGCCGGAACTGATTGTGGTGGCGGCCTATGGAAAGATTTTGCCGGAAGAGATTTTGGGCGTTCCGCACTATGGGTGTATCAATGTCCACTCCTCTCTCCTTCCAAAATACCGCGGCGCCGCACCGATCAACTGGGCCATCTTAAACGGCGAGAAGGAGAGCGGCGTCTCCATCATGTATATGGCGAAAGAACTGGATGCCGGCGATGTGATTTTGCAGAAATCCACTCCCATCGGGGAGGAGGAGGACGCCCAGTCCCTGACTGCGCGTTTGGCGGACTTGGGCGCAGGGGCACTGTCCCAGGCGGTGGCGTCATTGGCGGACGGAACCGCCGCGAGGGTGCCTCAGGATGCGTCTTTACACACCTATGCGCCCATGCTGGGTAAGGAGATGTCCCCGATTGACTGGTCCCGTCCCGCTCGCGAAATTGCATGTCAGGTTCGGGGACTGATTCCCTGGCCCTGCGCTTCAACGGATGTGATCAGCGGCGAACCCATGAAGCTGTTCTTTGTACGGGAGATAGGAGAAGAGACCGCAGCTGCCCCCGGATCCATTATAGCGGCGGGGAAACAGGGGATCGACCTGGCCTGCGGGGATGGCAAAGTGCTCCGGGTCTTGGAACTACAGGCCCAGGGGGGCAAACGGATGGCCGCGGCGGCTTATCTGGCAGGTCATCCAATCCAACGCTGAATTGAGGAGAATTATGCCTTATTATTACAGTTACGGCGCTTTTTTTGCCAATAATATTTACTGCATTTTGCTGATTCCAGTGATGATTCTGTCCCTGTGGGCACAATGTCAAGTCAGCGGAAACTTTCGAAAATACAGTGCCGTTAATAATCGCAGGCGTTTGACCGGCGCCCAGGCGGCGGAGGCCGTTCTCCGCGCCCACGGTGTATACGATGTGCCCGTCAGGGCCTGCCGGGGAAGCCTAACCGATCACTATGACCCCAGGGATAATACGATTTATTTGTCCGACTCTGTCTACAATGCGCCTACGGTTGCAGCGGTTGGCGTAGCCGCCCATGAGGCGGGTCACGCGGTTCAGTATGCCGAGAACTATGGTCCGGTACGGCTGCGGGGAGCGATTATTCCCGCTACCCAGATCGGTTCCAAATTTTCCTTCATACTGTTGATTATCGGTATGGTGCTGTACAGTCAAATGCTGTTTCTGGCGGGAATTCTACTGTTTTCCCTGACCACGGTGTTTCAGCTGGTGACGCTGCCGGTGGAGTTCAATGCCTCTGCCAGGGCCATTGAGACCATTGAGGGACAGCGCTTATTGGAGGAGGACGAGATCGGCGGAGCCAAAAGGGTTCTGCGGGCGGCGGCGATGACCTATGTGGCCGCGCTGCTGATGTCCGCCTTGCAGCTGCTGCGGTTTGTGCTGATATTTTTGGCACGGAGCGGCGGTGACCGCAGAGGAGGCCGCCGGTGAGCGCTCGGGAGACGGCGCTGCGGGTATTGTCTGCCTGCCGCATTAAGGGCGCTTGGGCAGACGCCGCCTTAAAGGCCCGGTTGAGCAGAGACGGTCTGACCGGTTCGGAGGCCGCCCTGTGCAGCCGCATAGTCTACGGAGTGACGCAGAACCGGATGCTGCTGGATTTCTATATCGCGGCATATTGCACGCAAAAACCGGAGCATCTCCAGCCGCCGCTGTTAGAGATTCTGCGCATCGGCTCATACCAGATATTGTTTTTGGAGAGAGTTCCGGACAGCGCCGCCGTAAACACCTCTGTGGAGCTGGCAAAAGGGGCTGGACGGGGACAGGCCGCCGGCCTGGTCAACGCCGTTTTGCGGAAAATTTCACAGAATAAAAACCATTTGCCGCCAATTCCGGAGAGGGAGGAGGCAAAATACCTCTCTATTCGATACAGCCATCCCAAATGGCTGGTAAAACGCCTTTTGGAGATACTGGGCAGGGAGGAGACGGAGCGTTTTCTCACGGCCAGCAACAGCCAGCCGCCCACGGCGGCTCAGATCAATCCTATGTGGGGAACAGTGGACGCGCTTCAAGCGGCGCTGGCGTCGGAAGGTGTGGGCGCAGAGGCACATCCGTGGCTTCCGGGATGTCTGCTGCTGTCTGGGACGGGGGATCTGGAGCGGCTGAGAGCGTTTCGGGAAGGGGCCTTTTACATTCAGGATCCGGCGGCCTGTCTGGCTGTTTCGGCGATGAAGGTAAAACCGGGAGACCAGGTGCTGGATGTGTGCGCGGCTCCCGGCGGAAAGTCCTTTTCCGCCGCCGCCGCACTGGGCGGCCAGGGCCGTATTCTAGCTTGTGATATCCGGGAAAACAAACTAAAGCGCATCCAAGAGGGCGCGGAGCGGCTGAGACTTACCTGTATCGATACTGCGGCTGTGGATGGGCGGGTTTTTCGTCCGGAGTGGGCGGAGCAATTTGATACCGTGCTGGTGGATGCGCCCTGTTCAGGTCTCGGCATTATCCGGAAAAAACCGGATGTCCGCTATAAAAAGGCAGATGATCTCTTTTCACTGCCCTCGATCCAGTATGACATTTTAAATAACGCTGCTGCCTATGTGAGACCCGGCGGAGCGCTGGTATACTCCACCTGCACCATTCTGCCGGAGGAAAACGGTCAAACCACAGACGCTTTTTTGGCGGAGCACCCGGATTTTTCCCGGGAGATGTTTTTATTGCCGTTCTTGGGAGAGATCTCCGGGGAGATCACCCTATGGCCGCAGCGCCACGGCACCGACGGCTTTTACATCTGCCGCATGCGGCGGCAAGCGAGGAGCGTATGAACGAGCTGAAATCACTGACCCTGCCGGAACTGACAGAGACTCTGCGGGCCATGGGGGAACCTGCTTTCCGCGGGAAGCAGGTGTTTACCTGGCTGCACAAAGGGATAACGTCCTACGACGAAATGGGGAATATTCCCAAAGATCTCCGGCGGAAGCTGGAGGCCTCTTATCCTCTCGACGTACCGAGACCGGTTAGAAAACAGGTCTCTCGTCTGGATGGGACAATCAAATATCTATGGGAGCTGGAGGATGGCAACTGCATTGAATCTGTTCTCATGCGGTACCGCCACGGCAATACCGTCTGTATCTCCTCTCAAGTGGGGTGCCGGATGGGGTGCGCCTTCTGTGCCTCTACCATTGCGGGAAAGGTCCGGGATCTGACGCCTGGCGAAATGCTGGACCAGGTGATCTTTACTCAGTTGGATTCAGGTGAGCCTGTCTCCAATATTGTGTTGATGGGGATCGGTGAGCCGCTGGACAATCTGGATGCGGTGCTTCGATTTTTAGAGCTGGTAAATCATCCGGATGGATTGAACATCGGCATGCGGCATATCTCCCTGTCCACTTGCGGGTTGGTCCCTGGTATTTTCCGTCTGGCGGAGCTGGAATTGCAGTTGACGTTGTCCGTCTCCCTCCATGCGCCGGACAGTGAAACTCGTTCCCGCATTATGCCGGTAAACCGGGCTTATGACGTGGAGGAATTGTTTGCCGCCTGTCACCACTACTTCCAAACGACCGGCCGCCGGATTTCCTTTGAATATGCCCTGATCGGCAATGTCAATGACCATGACTGGCAGGCGGATCTGATTGCACAAAAGCTGCGGGGCATGCCGGGGCATGTGAACTTGATTCCGCTGAATGACGTGGCTGAGAGTTCCTTCAAACCCTCCGGACGTCTGGCAGATTTTCAAAAGCGTTTGGAATCTCACGGGCTTACCGCCACTGTGCGGCGAAGCTTGGGCGGAGATATTGACGCCTCCTGCGGACAGCTCCGGCGGAAGGCAATGGAAGAAGCACAGAAAGGGGAGAGTTCCCAATGATTCGAGTACAGGGGATCACCGATGTGGGATTGGTTCGCAAGGAGAATCAAGATGCTTATGCGGTGAGAGAGGAGACCCTCTCCGGCCACACGGTCTGCGTGGTCTGCGACGGTATGGGCGGCGCCGCCGGCGGAAAGCTGGCCAGCCAGATCGCCGTTACCACCTATTTGGAGGAGCTGGAGAAGGTGCTGACCGCCGCTATGAACCCGGAGCAGCTGCGGGAGGCTTCGTCTTACGCAGTCTCTCTGGCTAACCGGGCGATTCAGACCGTTGCCGGAGAATCGCCGGAGTACGGCGGCATGGGTACAACCCTGGTCTCCGCCATAACATACGCGGATGGGGCGGTTATCACCAATGTGGGAGACAGCCGGGCCTATCATATTTCAGCTGCGGGGATTACCAGAGTGACCACAGACCACTCCCTGGTGCAAAGCATGGTGGAGCGGGGGGATATTACCGCCGAGGAGGCCAGGCGCCATCCGAACCGGAATCTCATTACCAGGGCGTTGGGACCGGATATTGACGCGGAATGCGACGGATACATCTGTCCTATGGCGGCAGGAGAATTTTTGCTTTTGTGTAGCGATGGTCTGGTTAATACTGTTACAGATCAGGAGATGCTGTCTGTGGTCCTCCATAGCGAGGGGTTGGAACATGCCCTGGAGTGGCTGCTGCAGATTGCCAAGGAACACGGTGCGCCGGACAATGTGACCGCCGTGTTGTTGCAAGTGCTGTAAGAAGGGGGAGACTATGGATCAGTATATCGGAAAAATGCTGGATAACCGCTATGAAATTTTGGAGCGGATTGGCATGGGCGGTATGGCGGTGGTTTACAAGGCGAAATGCCATCGGTTGAACCGTTTGGTAGCCATCAAGATTTTGAAAAGCGATTTGGCCCAGGATGCGGATTTTCGCCGCCGTTTTAATGCGGAGTCCCAAGCCGTTGCCCAGTTGTCTCACCCCAACATTGTGTCGGTTTACGACGTGTCCAAGGGCGGCGATATGGAGTATATCGTCATGGAACTGATTGACGGCATTACGTTGAAGCAGTATATGGAAAAACGCGGCCGTTTAAATTGGAGAGAGTCGCTGCACTTTATTACGCAAATCATGCGGGGGCTTTCCCATGCCCATAGCCGTGGAATCGTCCACCGTGATATTAAGCCGCAAAATATTATGGTTTTGCGGGACGGCAGCGTAAAAGTGGCCGATTTTGGGATCGCATGTTTGGAGAACTCTGCCCAGACCTTGACGCAGGAGGCCCTGGGATCCGTTCACTATATCTCGCCGGAGCAGGCGCGGGGAGACAGAACCGATGCCCGCAGCGACATCTATTCTGCCGGTGTGGTATTGTACGAGATGCTGGCAGGACGATTGCCCTTTGAGGGGGACTCCGCTGTGTCTGTGGCCATCCAGCATTTGAGTTCTATTCCGCTGGCCCCCAGAGAGGTGAACCCGGAGATTCCGGAACAGCTGGAATTGATCTGTATGAAAGCCATGGCTCCAGATATCGAGCGGCGGTATGGCTCTGCCGAGGAGATGATTCAGGACTTGGAGTCTTTCCGCAAGAATCCCGGTGCCAGTTTGGATTTTGAGATGCGGGATCTACGCCCTGAAGAGGTAGACGAACCCACTACGAAGCTGCGGACCGCCGGGTCTAACGGAGGCAACGTTGTGGTTTCCCATCGTTCTGCCCCTGTCAGAGCGCGGGAAAAAGAGCGGGAACGCCGCCGGGATTATGATGACTACGACCAGCCGGAGTCCGGTGCCAGCAAAGGGCGCATAGCACTGGTTGTTGTGGCCTGCGCGTTGGCTTTGGCATTGGCGGGTGTGATGTTCCGCTCCATTCTGAGTTCTTTCAGCCCGGCAGCGCCGGAGCAATACGTTGTGCCAAATCTCTTGGGGGAGACCTTGTCCAGTGCCAACGAGATGCCTGAGATCAAAGATATCTTTACCATCGTTACCAGAGAGGAGACCTTCTATTCCAATGAGTACGCGCCGGGAGAGATTGCCAAGCAAGAGCCGGCTGCAGGTGAGAACCGCAAGGGCGATAGCTTGGTGATCACTGTTTGGATCAGCGCTGGTCAAGAGACCGGTGTTATGCCCGACTTAAAGGACCGCTCTATGGCGGAAGTCACAGTGATGATGCAGGATCTAAAGGCAAAGTACAATTTGACCATTATGGAGGAGGAGCGGGCGTACAGCGACGAGGTCACCGAGGGCCACGTGATCTCCTTTGAACCTGCCAAGGATTCGGAGCTGAAAAATGGGGATACGGTCTATGTGGTTCTCAGCAAGGGTCCTCAGCCGGTTACGGTTGTTTCCGTAAAAAATCTCCAAGTGGATGTGGCAAGGAGCATGCTGCAGTTGGGCGGCCTGGAATTGGGCGAAATCACCTATGACGCCAGTACAGAAGTGGATGAGGGTTTGATCATCAGTCAGGATCCCGCCTCTGGAGAAGTTGCTCCTGGCACAAAAGTCAACGTAGTCGTCAGTAACGGCCCGGAGGACGGAGCGGGGACAATCTTGACCTATTCTTTGACGATTCCGATTCCGACAGTCCATGACAGCGGTTACCTGCAAATCTATCAAGACAGTGACTGTATCTTCGCTGAAAATATAGATTGCAGGCCCGGAAGCCACTTCCTGGAGCTGGAAGGCAGCGGAACGGTCCACGTGACAGCCTATCTGGACGGTGAGATCATCTACGACCAAGATATTATGTTTGGTGTATGATGGCGGAGGGACGAATTTTAAAAGCACTCAGCGGCTTTTATTATGTGGATGTGGATAACCGGATTCTCACCTGCCGCGCCAGGGGGAAATTCCGTAAAGACGGAATTTCCCCTCTGGTGGGAGATCGAGTGGCGGTCCGGGAGCTGGGCAATGGCGAGGGATTTCTGGAACATATTTGTTCTAGAAAAAACACCTTTGTCCGGCCCGCTGTCGCCAATATCGATCAGTTGGTGGTTATTGCGTCTGCCGCTGTTCCCAGGACAGATCCATTTCTCATTGACCGGGTTGCGGCCATTGCGGCGCTGAAGGAATGCCAGGTAGTGGTTCTTTTGAACAAATGTGATTTAGACCAGGCGGATGAATTGTATGGGATCTATTGTGCCGCTGGATTTCCCACCCTTCGGATCAGCGCGGTGACAGGAGAGGGAATCGAGGATCTAAAGACTCTGATCTCTGGAAAGCTATCTGCCTTTACAGGAAATTCCGGTGTTGGAAAGTCCAGTATTTTAAACGCGTTAGATCCACAATTCCATATTCAGGTGGGAGAGGTCAGTCAAGCTCTGGGGCGGGGCCGGCATACCACGCGTCATGTGGAACTCTATAAGCTGGGCTGCGGAGCCGAAGTGGTGGACTCTCCAGGTTTTTCTTCGTTTGAGACGAATGAATTAAATTTAGAGCTGAAAAAACACCTGCCTGAGACCTTTTTGGAGTTTGGACCGTATCTGGGCAGCTGTCAATTTACAGGATGCAGCCATACCAAAGAGAGCGGGTGCGCTGTATTGGAGGCTGTACAAAGTGGAAAAATCCAGGTAAGCCGTCACAGGAGTTATCTGCGGCTGCATGAGGAATTAAAGTCTTTACAGGAGTGGAATGCAGTAAAGGGAAGAAAATAATGCCATTATACTGATTAAAAAAACCTTTAAAATGGATTTTTTTGCGGCCGCTGGAGATGAAGACCTCCAGCGGCCTTTTTATATTGCCGCACCTCGGACAGACTCTGCGGATATACTGTTAGCAGGAAAGGAGGCGGGACGCATGTGTAATGGAGGTCCGGGCGGCGGTCTGATTCTGGGGATTTGCGCGGTGGCGCTGGGCGCCGGAATCCTGATCGCGGCCATCTTTCCCGTGGGGGCATTGATGCTGCTGGTGGCATTTTTATTGATTGCGTGTGGTCTTGCCTGCTGCAAGCGGTAGAAAGGAGTTTGGGCATGAATATCGTGGTTTGGAAATCCCCTAAGGCTTTGCGGGGTATTTTGCGCAGGCTGTTCAAAGTCAAAAGTTAAGTTTATTGGGAAGGAAAGCACCGTGGCAATGGCATAAAGCGGACTGACAGTTCATAGAATGGGACATGAACTGCCGGGAAAGGAAGGGCTTGTATGGAGCTAGAGTTGAAAAGGGCCGGACTTGAGACCTATGAAATAGGCGGGGAGCTGGCGTTGACCCAGGAAGAAACGACGGAGACCATTGTGCCGGATTATTGCCCGGACATTGCGCGGATTATTAAAACAGAGGGAAACATATTTCTTCATAGCCGGGAATTGCGGGATGGAAAAGCGGAGGTCTCCGGCACTGTTCGTGTAACGGTGCTGTATACTCCGGACGGGGAAGGCGGGATCCGTACGCTGGAGTTTGCCATGCCTTTTACTGTGGAGAGCGACAGCCGCGCCATGGCGGGATGCACGCATTTGACGGCGGAGACCGACACAGAGTTTCTGGAAACCAGAATGCTGAATCCCAGAAAAGTCTTTACCCATTGCAAATTAGTGACCCGTTTTACCGGTTATCAGCGAATTCCTTTGGAATTCTGTACAGACATAGAGACCGAGAGCAAGCTTTGCGTGGAAAAGAGGCAGGAACAGCAGCATGCCATTCTGTTGACCCATATTGCGGAGAAGGACTACACATTCTCAGAGGAGATGAATCTCTCCCCGGGAAGAGATGGGGCGGAGGAACTTCTAACCAGCCAAGTGCGCAGTGTTGTGACCGAGGCAAAAATTGTGGGGAGCAAGCTGATTTTTAAGGGAATGTTCAATGTGGGCTTGCTGTACCGTACGGCAGAGGGCCGCTGCTGCACGTCCTCCGCCGAGCTGCCTTTCTCCCAGATTATGGAGATGGAAGGGGCCTCTGAAGGCGCCGCTGCTTCCGTGCAACTGCAGCTCACCGGCACAGACTTCCAGATCGACAGCGCGGATGATGAGGGGCGGCAGATCGCGGTAACTCTGTATTTTCACGCTACGGCGCTGCTGCGGGCGGAACAGGAGATGACCCTGCTGAACGACCTATATTCCACCGCGTACGATGTGACCTATGAGGCTGCGCCGTTAAATTTGACCAGTTTCTGCGAGAATATGACCCGCCGCCAGACTGTTCGGGAAGTATTGGAGATTGGCGTGGTGGCAGAGTCCATCCTGTCCCTATCGGCTAATTGTGGGGCGGTATCTGTCAGCCGTGACGGGGAAGGGGTGACGCTTCGCACAGGGGCCTCTGTTCAGGCGCTATATCTGGATGAGGGCGGCGTGCCTCTGGTAACAGAGCGGTGCATTGATGTGGTGTGCCAGCTGGAGCTGCCGGAGGACTGCAGAATTACTGCCCGCGCCGTCTGTGCCGACGAGGTACAGGGCAGTCTAGGAGACCGGGGCATTGAGGTGCGTTTCCCGGTAGATTTTCGGGTTGAAGCTACCTCCAGAGTGAAAAAGATCTGTATCGCCGCCGCAAAGCTGGATATCGAATCCCCCAAGGAGGTAAACGGCGCTCCGTCTCTGGTGCTGCGGTGCTTGGGAAAGCAGGAGACCGCCTGGGATCTGGCAAAAAAATATAACACCACAATTCCTACGATTCTTTCGGCCAACCAGCTGGAGGATGAGCAGAATATTCCACGGGAAAAATTGCTGTTGATCCCGAGGAAGCGGACATAAAATATAGAGAGTTGGACGTACGGATGGCTCCGAGAATCGGATGCCTGCACGTTCAACTCTCTATATTTTATCAATTTTCCTCATAGTGAGCCAGGAATTGCCTGGTCCGTTCTTCTCTGGGATGGTCGATAACCTGCCGGGGATCCCCTTGCTCCACAATGACGCCGCCATCCATAAAGATAATTTGATCCGCGACATCTCGGGCGAAAGTCATCTCATGGGTGACAATAATCATGGTGGTTTTCTGTTCTGCCAATCCCCGGATAACCCGCAGAACTTCGCCGGTTAGCTCCGGGTCCAGGGCGGAGGTTGGCTCGTCAAAACAGAGGATGTCTGGCTGTAAAGCTAAAGCCCTTGCGATTGCAACGCGCTGCTGCTGTCCGCCGGAGAGCTGGTGGGGATAGTGGCCCGCCCGGTCCGCAAGGCCCATCTGGGCAAGAAGCTCCTTTCCGGCCTCCAAAATGTGGTCCCTGCTCTCGCCGCCCCGCTCCTTGGCCAGCAGTTCCCTGGCCAAGGTGACATTTTGTAAGGCGGTGTATTGTGGAAAGAGATTAAAATTCTGAAACACCAGACCGAAGTGGAGACGTTTTTTCCGGATCTCGCTCTCCAGCTGCGTTGCGGGGTCTGCGGCGTCAAAGATCACATTGCCATTGACAGAGATGGAGCCGCTGTTCGGGGTCTCCAGAAAGTTCAGGCACCGCAGAAGGGTGGTTTTGCCGGAGCCGGAGGAACCGATGATAGCCAGGGCCTGGCCCTGCTCCAGAGAGAAGCTGATGTCCTCCAGCACACGGGTGGCCCCAAAGTGCTTTTCGATATTATGTACTTCCAAAATAGACATGCGGCTGTCCCCCTTACTTGAAATAGTCCAGCTTCTTCTCTACCCTGCCGAAGAGCAGAGTCAGACCGCCGTTGAACACCAGATAGTACACGCCGGTGAAGAACAGGGGCCAGGTCAGTCCGGAATAGCCGTGGGAACCCTTCAAAAAGGCGTAGCCCGCCCAGATAACCTCCTGGAGGGAGATGATGCGGGCAATGGAGGTATCCTTCACAAGGGTGATGATCTCATTGGACATGGGAGGGACAATGCGCTTAATCATCTGCAGCAGCGTCACCTTGAAGAAAATCTGTTTTTTTGTCATGCCCAGCACCAGACCGGCCTCCTGCTGTCCCACTGGGATACTCTGGATTCCGCCCCGGTAAATCTCGGAGAAGTAGCAGGCGTAGTTGATGATGAAGGCAATGGCGGCGGCCAGAAAGCGGCCGGACTCTCCGCTGGGCCAGGGACTGGAACCTAGCCGCTGGCCGGGGATGAAGAAAATGATCAGGAGCTGGAGCATCAGCGGTGTCCCGCGGATCACCCACACCACGGTTCGGGTCAGCCACCGCAGAGGGGTGAAGCGGCTCATGGAGCCGAACGAGACCACAAGCCCCAAGGGAATGGCTCCGATCAGGGTGACGGCAAATAGTTTCAGCGTCTGGAGAAAGCCCATGGTCAGGGCGCCAAGGACGGTTTCAAACACGGTTCTCCCACCTCGTCGTTGATTTTAACAGATGGGAAACGCAGAGGGGCAGATCTCCCCTCCGCGTTTCTCTGTCTGCGGTTTGATTTCTTTACTGTTCGACCAGAGCGGCCTGGATGCCGTAGGTCTCGGCGCAGGTCACCATGGAGCCGTCGGCATAGCTGGCCTTGAAGAAGTCGTTCAGGGCGGCGGCCAGGTCGGACCCCTTCCGGAAGCCCACACCGTACTGCTCACCCTCCTCCTCGTTGAGGGAGAAGGTGTAGGTCAAATTGGCGTAGCCGGTGCCCTCGCCCACCATGGCGCCGGCCATCAGAGAGTCAATAACGGCGGCGTCAGCGGTGCCGGAGTTTACCTCCAGCAGGGCGGTGGCCTGATCCAGGACCTCGGTGTAGCTCTCACCCAGCAGTTCCACCTGAGCCTGACCGGCGGAGCCTGACTCCACGGCGAAGTTCAAGCCCGACAGGCTCTCCTTGTTCTGATAATCTGCGGCCTTGGCAGAGGGAACCACCACTACTTGGGTGTTGTTGCAGTAGGCGTTGGAGCACTCCATGGCGCTTTTCACCTCGTCGTTGAGGGTCATGCCGTTCCACACCACGTCAATGGTCTTGCCGTCCAGCTCGAAGACCTTGTTGTCCCACTCAATGACCTGGAACTCGGCCTTTACACCCAGGCTTTCGGCAAAGGCCTTGGCCATGTCGGCGTCAAAGCCGATCCACTCGCCAGCCGTATTTTGATAGTCCATGGGTTCAAATTCGGTGATGCCCACAATCAGGGTGCCCTTGTCCTTGACATAGGCCAGGTCGCTGTCGCTCACCTGGATGTCGGTGGGGCCGTCCGCTCCGCCGATGGGGGCATCGTCCTTTTTTCCGCCGCAGGCAGCTAGAGAGATAACTGTCGCCAGTGCCAGCAGCAGACACAAAATCTTTTTCATACGTTTCATTGCTCATCCTCCAAATTCGGACGGCTGTCCGTCCGTTTAATACATTAGCAGTTTATCATGCTAAATTATTTCTGTAAATACAAAAATCAACCGGAAACAACGGGAAGAATTTATGTTTAATTTGTGTGTTTTCACTAAAAAAAGACGGGCTGTCATACTTTGGATTCTCCGGACATAGAGTGGAACATGAATATGGAGCGGAAAAAGGACGGGATGCTATGAATACCACGATCTATCAGAATATCGCCACCCGCACGGCAGGAGATATTTACATCGGTGTGGTGGGACCGGTGCGCACAGGCAAGTCCACCTTTATCAAACGCTTTATGGAAACGCAGGTAATTCCCAACATTGAAAACGTATACCGCAAAGAGCGGGCCAGGGACGAACTGCCCCAGAGCGGATCGGGCCGCACGATCATGACGGCAGAGCCAAAATTCGTGCCCGAGGAAGCCGCTCAGATCCAGATGGAGGGGGGAGGCGCGTTCTCTGTCCGCCTCATCGACTGTGTGGGCTACATGGTTCGGGGAGCCATTGGGCAATTTGAGGATGACGCGCCCCGGATGGTTACAACTCCTTGGTTTGACCATGAGATTCCTATGACCGAGGCGGCGGAAATTGGCACCCGGAAGGTCATTACAGAACACTCTACCATCGGAATTGTCATCACCACTGACGGTACGGTCTCCGATATCCCACGAGAGGACTATCTGGAGGCGGAGGAGCGGGTGATTCGGGAACTTCAGGAATTGGGCAAACCCTTCATCGTTCTGTTGAATTCCGCAGACCCGAAAAGCGACCGGGCGGAGGCCATCGCCAGAGACATTGCCTCCCGGTATGAGGTAAACTGCGCCCCGGTGAACTGTCTGGATTTAAATGAAGACGATGTGACAAATATTCTAAAGGCCGTTCTCTATGAGTTTCCCATGCAGGAGCTTGACCTCTTTCTGCCATCCTGGGTGGATGCTCTGCCTGCGGACCACCCCATCAAAACAGGGCTGTATGACGCGATTCGCCAGGGAACGGCGGAGCTGCGGCACATCCGGGAGATCGAGGGCGTGATCAACGCGCTGGATGGCTGCGAGAACATCAGTGAGGCAAAGATCACTGGCATTGACTTGGGTACGGGCGTAGCTAAGGCAAGACTGAGCCTTCCCAGAGAGCTGTTTTACCGGACGCTCTCGGAACAGTCCGGATTTGAGGTGGGAGACGACGGCGACCTTATGAGCCTGCTGACCCGCCTGGCGGCGGTGAAGGCAGAGTACGACAAGGTAGCCGAGGCCTTGCGGGATGTGCGAGAGACAGGTTACGGCATAGTTGTTCCAGGAATCAGTGAGCTGACGCTGGAAGAGCCGGAAATTATGAAACAAGGCGGGCGTTATGGCGTAAAGCTAAAAGCCAGCGCCCCCAGTATCCATATGATTCGGGCGGATATTGAGACCGCGGTCTCGCCTATTGTAGGCAACGAGAAGCAATCTGAGGATATGGTGAACTATCTGCTTCAGGAGTTTGAGGGGGATACCAGCAAAATTTGGCAGTCCAATATCTTTGGGCGCAGCTTCCATGAGTTGGTAAATGACGATCTCCAGGCTAAGCTGAAACGAATGCCAGAGGATGCTCGTAAGAAGCTCCAGGAGACGTTAACCCGTATCATCAACGAAGGCAGTGGTGGATTGATCTGCATTATACTCTAATATAAAGATAAAATATATCAATAAATTAGAAGATACCGCCGGGTTTTCCCGGCGGTATCTCTTTATGGAAATTCTTCAGGAAGTGGCCGGCGAACGTATTTCCGGAATTCTCGCCGGACTGCCCCTGATTCTTGAAAGGATTCCCGGGCCTGATTCAATGTCATACCGTGATTTTCATCGCTCGGCTGATCTACATCGCAGTCAAACACATCGTTTTCCCAAAAGCAAACCGGGCATATAAAAGCGAGAGCATCCTCTCTTGGAACAGGGAGCGTCAGAAATCCACAGCAGGGACAGGGATATTTTTTCGCGACAGGCGCTGCCTCCTCGGCCGGTTTGGAAATTTGAGGGTGAAGAGAGGTTTTTGCCTCCGGCAAAATCGCTGCCGTTCCTTCTAGGGGCAAACCCGCCTGTTCTAAATTTAAGAGAAATCTTTTTTTCTCTACGCCGCCGGCATAACCGGTCAGGCTGCCGCCAGAACCCAAAACCCGATGACAGGGGATTAAAATGGAGATGGGGTTGTGTCCCACGGCGTTTCCAATTGCCCGGGGGGAGGAGTTCAATTTTTCCGCTAACTCCCCATAGGTCTGGGTGTGTCCGTAAGGGATCTCCAGCAGTTGTTTCCAAACCGCTTGCCGGAATTCGCTTCCCCTGGGGGCTAAAGGCGGCAGGGATGGAAGATATTTGCCTGTAAAGTAAGCTTCCAGCCAAGTGATTGTCTCGTGAAATACTGGAAGATCCGGCGACGGTTCCGCTTCCGGATCCAATCCCGCGGCGAAATATTTCTGCTTTTCCAGCCAGAGTCCCGTGATGGACATTCCATCGGAGGCCAGGCGCAGCATTCCAACAGGGGAGACAATGTCCGAAAAAAACATACAGCACGTCCTTTCCTTGGGTTTTCGTGTATGTCGGTGCCTTATATTAGGCCTTGTATGAAAAATGACAAAACGCCGTCTCTGGGCATCTTTTTTCACCAGGACTTCGTTGATTTTCCTTGAAATCCGTCAGGATTCCTGCGGAAAATCGCCTTGCCTGACGAAAAAATCTGTCTCAATCCGGCATTCCGCCAATTTTCAAACAAGCCCTAGAAGCTGCAACCATTTTATCACACGGCTTTCCGGCAATCAATCCTTTGGCAGAGGTGCCAAAGTCATTTTCCCGCAATATTCTTCTTAAACGGACCTTCTTCCCAAAGGCTTGCAAGAGAGGAAAAATCATGATATGATAAAAACATAGAAAATTGTTTTCGTAAGGAGATGATGGCTGTGCTGCTGGCGATTGACGTGGGCAACTCCAACACCTCTGTGGGACTGTTTGATAAAGGAAAAAATCTAAAATTCCTGGCTTCTTTGGACACCGATAGCCGGAAGACCGCCGATCAAATCAGCGTAGACCTGATGAATCTCTTTATGCTGTACCGCTTTCACTACACCGAGGTCAGTGGAGCAATTCTATGCAGCGTAGTACCTCCCTTAAACTTTATGATGGAAAAGGCCTTAACCCGTCTGCTGGGTCGGCCGCCTATGGTGGTAGGCCCCGGCGTCAAAACAGGTCTGAATATCCGCATGCCTGTGCAGACCCAGGTAGGAGCGGATATTGTGGCGGATGCGGTATCCGCGCTGGAGAAGTTCTCGCCGCCTATTATTACAATCGATATGGGAACTGCCACGACCATCGGCGTGATCTCCCAAGGGCGAAACTACGAGGGCGGATTGCTGCTGCCCGGCGTAAACGTATCGCTGGAGGCCTTGAGCCGGCGGGCGGCGCAGCTGCCGGACATCTCCCTCCAGCATCCAAAGTCCCTGATCGGTAAAACGACAGAGGATTGTATGCGTTCCGGTATTGTCTACGGTACCGCCGGAATGCTGGACGGAGTCATTGACCGTATTCGGGAAGAATTTCCGGGGCAGAAGTTAAGCGTGGTGGCCACTGGGGGAAACGCTCCTGTGATTGTACGTTATTGCAGGAATCCCATTATCTATGATAAGTATCTGCTGATGGATGGTCTGTGGACCATTTATCAGAAAAACAGATAGAGACCTCTATATTTAAAAGAGGCTCCTGTTCATGGGACAGGAGCCTCTTTTGAAAATTTACTTACTTTTTACTTTACCAATACCTTTTTGAGTTTTGCAAAGCGTGGCAGGGAATCCTGCTTCGGGAGCTTCGGCTCACCCTGAATCAAGGGCAGCGCATAGCTGATGAATTCCTGCTTTACGCCGTTATGCTCCTCATTGATCCACTCCAGAGGTACTTTTTTCTCCGTGTTGGCTACATCGGTCAGATTCAGGAGCTTTGTCTTGCAGACATAGCGGTCGCCCTCGTAGCTGCGCTCAAAGCCGACCATTTTATCTGTAATACCGGCCGCGGCGTTCTCCACGGCGGCCTTGCCGGACATAAAGCTCTCTTCAATGTCGGTTTCGGAAGCCAGATGGGCGCCGCAGCGCTGGAGCAGGCTCAGTTCAATACCACGGACTTTGGCGCCGGTCTTCTGCTTTACCGCCTCGGCCAGCAGGGAGGCAAGCCCGCCCAGCTGCGCATGGCCGAAACCATCCGTGGCGCTGGTTTTGGCCTCAGAGACAAAAGCGCCGTCGGCATAGTGGATTCCCTCGGACACGGCCACCATGCAGTTGCCCTTTTCCTTATAAATACGGTCCACATCGGCCAGGAAGCGGTCCATATCAAAATCTACTTCGGGGAGGTATACAAGGTCCGGGCCTGCGCCATAAGCTGTGGCCAGAGCAGCGGCGCCGGCCAGCCAGCCGGCATGACGGCCCATGATCTCAATGATGCAGACCATGCCGGTATCATAGACCCGGGCATCCTGATAGACCTCCATGCAGCTGGTTGCGATATACTTGGCGGCGGAGGCAAAGCCGGGGCAGTGGTCTGTGCCAAAGAGGTCGTTGTCAATGGTCTTGGGGACACCCATCACACGGCACTCATAGCCTACCTTCTGCATATACTTGGAGATTTTATTGCAGGTATCCATGGAGTCGTTGCCGCCGTTATAGAAGAAATAACGGACGTCGTACTTCTTAAAGATCTCCAGAATGCGCTTATAGTCCGTGTCATCCACATCCGGATCCGCAATCTTATACCGGCAGGAGCCAAGGGCAGAGGAGGGGGTATACTTCAGAAGTTCCAGTTCGGCGGGGTCCTCCTGTCCCATATCAAACAGACGGTCATTCAGTACGCCTTTGATGCCGTGCTCCGCTCCCAGCACCCGGGTGATATTGGGATTGTCCAGCGCAGCGCGGATCACACCATATGCGCTGGCGTTGATAACGGAAGTGGGGCCTCCGGACTGGCCGAAAATACAGGCGCCTTTTAGTTCACTCATGGGAAAAACCTCCTAAAAATTTATCTTGTTGATTGTGATGGAAAAAAATAGATGGTGCTGTTATCATATCATTGAAAAAAAGAATTGTAAATACTTGCATTTTAATTTTTTTGTGATATTATCTAGGAAGAAAAACGTTTTCGCCTTTTTAAACACTGGATTTTTCACTTTGAAGGGAGTTTCTTCACTTTGGGGAAACAGGGTGAGAAAAGGTGGGAGCAATAAAATGAGGAGATGATTGTTATGACCTATACGAAGCCGGTAACCACTACAGAGATGTTCAAAAAGGCCTATAGCGGCGGTTACGCCATCGGAGCCTTCAATGTCAACAACATGGAGATCGTCCAGGGGATTACCGAGGCCGCCAAAGAGGTCAGCGCCCCTCTGATCCTGCAGGTTTCCAAGGGTGCCCGGGCCTATGCCAACCATACCTACCTGATGAAGCTGGTAGAAGCCGCCATCATTGAAACCGGCTTGCCCATCTGCCTGCACTTGGACCATGGCGACAGTTTTGAGCTGTGCAAAAGCTGTATCGACGGCGGTTTTACCTCTGTTATGATCGACGCCAGCTCCAAGCCCTTTGCCGAGAACATTGAGCTGACCAAGAAGGTCGTAGAATATGCGCATGACCATGGCGTTGTCGTTGAGGCCGAGCTGGGTACTCTAGCCGGCGTGGAGGATGAGGTGCAGGTCTCTGCTGAGGATTCCTCTTATACCCGCCCCGAGGAAGTGGAGGAGTTTGTCACCAAAACTGGCTGCGACTCCCTGGCCATTGCCATCGGCACCAGCCATGGCGCTTATAAGTTCACCGCTGCTCAGTGCACCCGCAATGAAAAGGGCGAGCTGGTTCCTCCTCCGCTGCGCTTTGATGTGCTGGAAGAGGTCTCCAAGCGTTTGCCCGGATTCCCCATTGTGCTCCACGGTTCATCCTCCGTTCCTCAGGAGTTCGTAAAGATGATCAACGGCAATGGCGGCAAGATGCCTGATGCTGTGGGAATCCCTGAAGAGCAGCTGCGTAAGGCCGCCAGCATGTCTGTCTGCAAGATCAATATCGACTCTGATCTGCGCTTGGCCATGACCGGAACAATCCGCCAGTTCTTCAACGAGCATCCTGACAAGTTTGATCCCCGTGAGTATCTTAAACCCGCCCGTGCCAACATCAAGGAACTGGTTAAGCACAAGCTGATCCACGTTCTGGGCTGCGATGGTAAAGCGTTCTAAAAAATTCTCCGTCAAACCGGAGGCGCAGAAGCGCCTCCGGTTTTTACAATGTTCTGCTCTAACTCCCAATATCTTTCATCCCTTACAGTCCGGCACTGCGGCGCTTTACTTGAAAGCTGTGGCTTTGTTTCCATCCGCTGCATAGGATGGAGGGAAAAGGGAGGGAGACCATGCGTTTTTTTGAGAATTATAACCGTGCTGCCGCAGTCCTATATGCCCATAAATGGGCCTATGGACGGAATCCTCGTTTCTACGATTACGAGAATTTAGGCGGAGACTGTACCAACTTTGCCTCACAATGTATCTATGCGGGAAGCGGCGTCATGAATTTTACGCCGAACGTCGGTTGGTACTACATTGATGCCAATCAGAAAGCGCCGGCCTGGACAGGCGTTCCATACCTTTACGATTTTTTGACCCGCCAGGGGCCGTCCATTGGACCGGTTGGAGAGGCCTGCGCTATAGAAGATCTGCGGCCTGGAGACTTGATTCAGCTGTCCTTTAAGGGAGAATCTTTTCAGCATTCACCAATTGTGGTATCTGTGGGAGAACACCCGGATCCCAAGAATATTCTCATTGCCGCCCACAGTTATGATGCCGATAACCGTCCGCTGGCAACTTACGAATATCAAAATATCCGTTTTTTGCACATTACTGGGATTATGTGGCCATAGGGACTTGAATTTTGGGGAATTTTTTAAAGAAAATTCACCTATCACGCAATTTTTTATGCTATACTGCTTTATAATGTTTTTCAAAAGCGTCAGGAAGTAGAAGAGACATGAGAGAAAGAAAGGGTGCCCTATGAAACGCGTAATTTCATGGTTGCTGACGGCGTCGTTAACCGTTGTTTTGGCCGTACCTGCGGCAGGGGCGGCCTATATTGATCTTCCTGCCGGAGGCACTCTTTCAGTAGAAGTGGAAAAAGCCCTGCAATATGGATTGATGAACGGTTACAGCGCTGCCAGATTTGGCTATGGAGATCCGATAACGCGCGCACAGTTTGTGACTGTGTTGAGCCGAATGATGAACTGGCCTGCCTCTCCAACGGAAAATGCCGTCACCCCGGCCATGGAATTACCAGCCGGTCTCCCCGGCACTTATCAGAGCGCCATCAATTACGCCGTAAAAAATGATGTGATAGAGACTAATATTCCCTTTCGGCCCAATGCCCGGATAACACGGGGTGAAATGGCCGAGATGCTGGTACGGGCACTGGGGCTGAAAAGCGCCGCCGTTTTGGCCGAGAAGAGAGGCAGCCTGCCGTTTACGGATGTGACGATCCGTAAAGGCTATATCTCTGTGGCCTATGCCATTGGCATGACCAACGGTACGTCCGCCAGTACCTTCTCTCCGGATAATAGCGCAACCCGCGCACAGGCGGCGGCGATGCTGGTGCGGATCTATGAGAAGCTCCAGAAAAAAACAGACTGGGTTCACGGCTTTTATGCGATTTCCTCCTACAATCAGATATCTCTTACTGACTACATGGACGCGGTAAGTGTGGGATGGAGCCGGATGACCTGGGATGGGAAACACGCCAGACTCTCGACAACGGGAGTCAACGGCAATGAGTACTATATTCCAACCGGATATCAGGAGATCTCTGCTTATCTTGAGGACGGCAGAAAACGGCTGCACCTCAATGTCTACATGGACGGCGGAGGACTTCGGGATTTATTAGCCAGTCCGGAGGGGCGGACTCAGGCGGTAAACGAGATCATTCGTGAGTTGACGGTTTCCTATCGAGAGACAGGAAAAAATCCCTATGGCGGTGTCACGGTGGACTTTGAAGGACTGAGATCGGTCTCCAGGAATGATTTTACTGCTTTTTTGATGGAATTGAGTCAGAAGGTTCACAGTATGGGGAAGACGCTGTACGTCTGTGTTTCCCCGGTTTTATCCTCCGGTCCCTATTATGACGGGTATGATTACAGCGCCATTGCCAGACTGGCGGATCATGTGATTTTGATGGCCTATGACTATGATGCCAGGGATCTCTCTGGTTTTGAGGGGACGGAATACTATAAAAACATTGCCCCGGCGCCTATTGATCAGGTGTTTATGTCCCTGGCGGCGGTCGTTTCCGCTGTTCCAAATCCCCAGAATATCGCATTGGGATTCAGCTGCAAAAATATCGCTTGGCAGATCGACGAAAACGAACGGCTGGTCTCAGGAAAACCGGTCTATCCATCCAATGAGACGCTGTACAAACGGTTGGAACAGCCGGATACTATCCGCGGCTGGTCAGACAGCTATCAGACCAGTTACGCAATCTACACTGTAGAGGGCGGAGAGCGTTATTTTACTTGGTATGATGACAGCAGCAGCATTCAGGTGAAGCTGAACGCTGCCAAATTGCTGGGTATTACGGATGTGTCGATCTGGCGTCTGGGAATCATACCTACCCGTGCCAGTTTCAATTGGATGAATCTGCTGGTGAGTTAGCCGGAAAAGGAAAAGTCACCCGTCTCAAATGGGCGGGTGACTTTTTTATATATCTGTTGAACGTTTTGGCTTTTTTACATGTGACAAGGGATTTGCCTTTGCGGCAATACGCAGAGCTTCGTTGTCAATATGGGTATAAATTTGAGTGGTATTCAGATGGTCGTGACCTAGAACCTCCTGAACCGCTCGCACATCTACGCCGTTTTGGAGCATTAGGGTAGCGGCAGTATGCCGCAACTTGTGAGAGGAATATTGCGTACTATCCAATCCAGCCGCAGCCAAACGCTTTTTTACCATGGCGTGAACAGTAGAACGACTGATCCGTTCATTTTGCGTGGATAAGAACAAGGCGTTAGCGTGCCGACCGGTAATATTCCGCCGTACGGCCAGATAGCGGGCAATGGCATCCTGACAGGCGTCGTTCAAATAGATGATCCGGACTTTGTTGCCTTTACCGAGAACCCGCAGGGCATCGGCCTGAATGTCATTGAGATTGAGGCCAACTAGCTCTGAAATCCGCAGGCCGCAGTTGAGAAAAAGCGTTAAGATACAATAGTCCCGCTCCTGATTTTTTCCGTCGATTGAGGATAGAAGATTGAGGCTTTCATCCAATGTCAGATATTTTGGCAGAGATTTTCTCAATTTGGGTGAATCCATATCTTTGACAGGATTTTCACGAAGTAAGTGCGCTTTATTCGTAAGGTAGTTATAAAAGGACCGGATAGTGGCAATTTTTCTGGCACGGGACGCAGCGTTGAGACCGTAGTCCGAGTGGCGGCTGTTTGGATGCTGGGCACGCTCACGGCTGAGATAGGTCATATAGCCGTAAATATCCGTCAAAGTAACGCCGGAAATCAGATCCAGATCAACATCTATAATATCGATCTCATCCAGAGATTTCTCCGCCAAGGCTGGATTGCGAATCTGTTTTATGTAGCGAAAGAAATTCCGCAGGTCCAGAAAATACTCATCAACCGTACGCTTTGAGTGGGCTTTGACATTTTCATGATAAGAGAGAAAATCCCGCAGAATCTGTGGAGCTTCTGTGCGGTAGTCGGTCATGTTGTTCTTTTGTGGGTATTGGGTGCAAGATAGTAGTTTTTACCACCCTGAATTGAACAAAATTTTTATTTTGTTCAATTGCAACGATACCCGCAAATTCCTCCCTTCCTGGGTTTTACAGAGTTTAGCGGAACACTTCTATTTTTCATTCTCCGTTTTCCAAAGTTCCATGGCGTGAATCAAAGACAAAAACGAAGAAATTTTCTGCCCAGCCCGAAAGCCTCGCCATAGGCGGGATTCGTGTCAGACAGAAAATTTCTGAGCTGGTACGCCCGAGCGGATTCGAACCGCTGGCCTTCCGCTTAGGAGGCGGACGCTCTATCCTGCTGAGCTACGGACGCATATCAACAGACTTTTTTTATTTTACCACCATATCAAAACGCTGTCAATCTATCAATTTAAATGACTTAAATGTCTCTTTTAGGAAAAACGTTGTTGGAGTACAATCTGGGAATATCGCTTTTTGTCTCCATTATATATCATCATAATTTCATACATTAGCTTTCTTCCGTATTCTGACACCGCAACTCCTTTCCTTTTACCATGATTTGTTGGCGTATACACCAGGAACACAAGGCCGAATTGGGATATGTCTATTTCTTTTTCTTATCATTAAATATTGCTGCAATTACCCCTGCACCAATCGCAATCAGAGAACAAAACATAATCAATTCAAAGTTTGAAATCAATTTCATCTCCTCCTTTCGCACGCTGCTCCAAATAAAAAACCGGCGATAATCTCAGATCTGGCTCCCCTCTCTGCATGAAATCCTTTTTTGCGGGTCAAGCTAAAATAAATCTACAAAGAACGGATGATTGTCATGAGTCTGATCCCCTGTACCAGCGCATGTATCTATCAGTCTGACGGTGTATGCACCCTGGACAGCGCAGCTGCTGCCGGAGTACCTGCCTTGGGCGGCGCCTGCGTTCATTTTATTCCAGCGGACGCAAGGCGGCTCGGATCGCCTCACCGATATTTCGAGCCGGCAGTAAATTCAGACCAGGGAAAGTTCCCAGATTTGCCGCTCGGTGAGCCGGAATGACACATTTTCGAAATCCCAGCCGCCGAACCTCTGAGATCCGCTGGGCCAACTGGTTGACGGTCCGCAGTTCCCCGGTCAGTCCCACCTCCCCGATAGCCACTAGGCCGTTGGGGATGGGCCTGTCCAAATAACTGGAGGCCAGTGCCAGCACGGCCGCCAGATCAGCGGCAGGCTCGTCCAGCCACAGACCGCCGATAATATTGAGATATGCGTCACACGCAGACACTTTCAACCCGCCCCGTTTTTCCAAAACAGCCAATAGCATGGCTGTCCGATTGTAATCAAAGCCGTTACTGGTACGGCGGGGACTTCCTCCGGAGGAAGTTACTACCAGAGCCTGAATCTCTGCCAATACTGGGCGCATTCCCTCCATAACACAGGTAACACAGGTGCCTGGAGCATCCTCCGGACGGCCGGACAGCAGCATCTCAGAGGGGTTTTCCACCTCTGTCAACCCCTCGTCCCGCATCTCAAACACGCCAATCTCATTCGTAGCGCCAAAACGGTTTTTCGCTGCCCGCAGGATCCGGTAAGAGGTGTGCTGGTCACCCTCGAAATACAATACACAGTCCACCATGTGTTCCAGAACTTTAGGTCCCGCAATAGATCCCTCTTTATTTACATGGCCGATTACAAAGGCGGTAAGTCCCCCCTGCCCTTTTGCCAGCTGCATCAGGGCCATAGTACAGTCTTTTACCTGGCTGACGCTGCCCGCTGGAGAATCTATAGATTCGCTGTAAAGCGTTTGAATAGAGTCTACAATTAAAATATCCGGTTGCTCCAGAGCGACCGATTCCAGCACGCCGCCCAAGCTGGTTTCTGAAATCACATAGAGATTTTTACTCTCCACTTGCAGCCGTTTGGCGCGAAGCTTTAACTGGTGTTCAGACTCTTCACCGGAAATATACAATATTTTACATGTTTCGCTCAATTTGCTGCATATCTGCAACATGAGTGTAGATTTTCCAATACCGGGCGCGCCGCCGACTAATACCAAAGAACCCTTTACAGCGCCTCCACCCAATACCCGGTCCAGCTCACCCATGCCGGTGGGAAAGCGAATCTCTTCGCCGGTACTTAATTCCGTTACTGGACAGGCGCGGTGTTCAGACAATGTGGGGCGAACCGTCTTTGCGCTTTTTATCGCCATGCGGGATCCCGCCGGTTGTTCTACAATCGTGTTCCAGGCACCGCAGGCGGGGCACTTTCCCGCCCACTTCGCTGTCTCATTACCGCACTCTGTGCAATAAAACGTATTTTTCTGCTTCATGGCATTTCCTCTCCCGCAGCGCAGCGCAGGTATCCTCCGACGACAGCGGCGGCCAGTTTTAATTGGTAGGCCGGTTCTTGTAGCCGAATGGTCTCATCCGCATTGGAGAGAAAACCGCACTCTACAATAATGCCTGGTGCTGAGATGTTTTTCATCAAATAGATAGTAGCTGGAATCGGTTTGGGATGTTTCTCGTTTCCGAGATTGATACATGTGTTCAACGAATCCTGGATCATTTCCGCCAATACCTCCGCGCCCTCTTGCCGGTTCCAAAACACCTGGGCGCCGTGGGTTACGGTGGAAGAGGGCAAACTGTTTTGGTGTATACTCAGCAGTATGGCGTTCTCCGTGCCGTTCACCAGCGCTACCCGGTTTTTTAGATCTGAGACTTTCCGCTGGCGGACGGTGGCCAAATCAGGATCGGAAATCGTGATATCCTCACTGCGTGTCAACAGAGTTCTCTGTCCCGCAAAGCGCAGCAGGTCATTCACACGCAAAGCGATTTCCAGATTGAGCCGGCTCTCTTCCACGCCGTTTGGCGACGTGGCGCCGCCATCCTCCCCACCATGTCCGGCATCTACCACCACCGTTACCGGCACGCCGTCCTGCGGAGCAAAAACCGGAGACACCGGTGTATGTCCATACCAAAAAATAGCGGCTAGCCCCACAAGGAAGCAGCAAAACAGCGCAGACAGCAAAATAATCCGTTTTCGAATCAAAATAATCATGGGAAAGCACCTCCGTATGGAGGCTATGTTCAATAGCTTATCCCTTATGCACTATTATACCTGTTTGCTCTCCAGAAGGCAAACCAAAATTTTGCCTGCTTTCCAAATGCCGGATTCCGGCATACAATGGAATGAACGCATGATGTGGCCCGCATTGGCCGGCGGGCCACAGTAAGGCGTCGCGCGCGAATCAAGGCCGGCCCTTTTCCCTTGCGCGCTTCATGAGAAGGAGGCGTCCATGACAAATGGAAAAACCTGAACAGAATAAACCAGAAAACTCCGCCTGCGGCGTTGGCCAAGGCACCTTGCCTGGCGGCAGCTGCGCCCAGCTGGCGTTTCCCTATATTCCCACACAGGAGAACAATCCTGCGCGTTACAGCAGGATGGAGGCATTAGAAACCGGTACTTTATTTCCTGGACTTAACCTGCCGTTCAAAGCGGCGATCCAAGCCAAAACCAAGCTGGCAAACACCGCTTTGGTGGAACTGATGGCGCTGAGTTTTGCCGTTGATGAACTGGGACTCTATTTGACCACCCATGCCCAGGATCAAGACGCTCTGCAGCTATACTGGTCCTACGTCAAGCTCTTGAAAGAGGGGCAGGAGAAATACCAGAAGATGTGCGGCCCCTTGTTCCAGACCGATTTAACCCCGGAGGATGGTTACGCTTGGCTGAAGGACCCCTGGCCCTGGGATTTTGGAGGGAATGACTGATGTTTGTCTACGAGAAAAAATTACAGTACCCAGTAAAGATTAAAAACACCAACCCAAAGCTGGCTGCGGTCATTATCAGCCAATATGGCGGACCGGACGGCGAGCTGGGAGCGTCGCTGCGGTATTTGAGCCAGCGGTATTCTATGCCCTATGCGGAACTGAAGGGATTGCTGACCGATATCGGTACAGAGGGGTTGTTATGTGCCCATTTCCCTCCATACGTCTGTCTATGACGTCGATTCGCAGAGGGATTTTGCACTTGCAGGCTCAAGAGTAAATTGAAATCTATGGGGCAGCGCCTGTAGCCTCACCTCTACGGTTTTATTTTTGTGGACAATCATATGATCGAGAATGTTTTTCCAAAAGACCTCGCTGCCAGACCGACCGTCTACAATCATCGTCACTTGCTCACAAAGAGACGCCGCCCCACAGGCGGACTTATCTTGTTCCGCCTGCGTCGCGGTTAGTTTTTTCCGCAGAAATTCCGTCTCCTGTCCATATCGTGCAATGACCAAGTCCAAATCCTCTTTTGATATTTGTTTTGAAAAAAAGGCGTCTAAGGCATCCGCCTTTTTTTGGCACAGTAGATGAATGTCATGTTCCAAAGATCTTTGGCTGGCTTGTTGATCTGTTCTTCCCGCTTCAAGGACCTCCAAAACGAGACCAGTGATCTTTTGTATAAGCTCTTCCCTGTCCAGCTGCAGTGCGCTGAGAGACTGCCGCAGCATTTCCATGGCCAATTCCTCACGAAGCGTCTTTCCCACGTCGCAGCCCACTTTGCAGCCGTTTGCGTCCAGGCGCCGGATGCCCTCTGATATGGCGGTATAGCAGCTCCAATATCTGTAGGAAGTTCCACTCCTGTAGGTTTTCTTTCTCGATACAAAGCTGGCTCCGCATTGACCGCATTTGATTTTTCCGCTGAAAATGTATCGGTTGGAATGCCCAGCGGTTTTTTTTTCGCTCCGGCTGCGCTTTTTTAATTCCGTCTGTACCAATTCCCACAACTCCCGGTCCACAATAGGCTCGTGATGGTTGACCAGGACCACCAGCTTTTCCTCACCATGGTTGGTCTTTTTTGCGTGGTTCAGGTAATCAGGAGTAAATGTCTTTTTTTGTACCAAATCACCCACATATTTTTCATTCTTTAAGATCTTCACAATATGACTGGGCGACCACCTGACATTTCCTCTATGAGTGCGGTATCCCGCCTCACGAAGTTCCCGGGCAATGACAGTTGTGCCCTTTTTTTCCAAACCATACTTACTGAAAATAAGTTTTACCAGCTCCGCTTCCTTTGGATTAACGATCAAGTCTCCTCCCTTTACATCATATCCAAGGAGCGATCTTCCAAAGACAACGCCCTGTTCCATCCTCCTGGATTGCCCCCATTTGACCCGGCTGGAGGTCCTGCGGCTCTCCTCCTGGGCAAGGGAGGCCATAATGGACAGCCGCAGTTCCGCGTCCGGCTCCAGAGTGTTGATATTATCGTTTGCAAATACAACGGCTATGCCCAGTGCCTTTAATTCCCGGGTATAGGAAATCGTGTCCAAAATATTTCGCGAGAAGCGGCTGACTTCTTTGGTGAGAATCAGCTGAAAGCATCCTTGGCGGGCGTCTTCCATCATTTGATTAAAGGCGGTCCGATTTTTGGTGGATGTGCCGGTAATCCCTTCGTCGGCATAGATTTTATAGAGGTTCCAGCTTGGACAGCGCTCAATATACTCCTTAAAATATTGCTGTTGACTCACAAAGGAGTTGGCCTGATCTTCCCGGTCAGTCGATACCCGGCAATAGGCCGCTACCTGAACCATATACCTCACCCTTTTCGGAAATTTCATCATTGTGACCCTGGAATGCCACAGGGAGAGATTCGAATACTGCCATAGAATATGCACAGCCGGGGCATAATTTTCCCCAATTTTAAAATCATCCCCGGTGCAGCGCCGATAACACGCCGCACCGGGGATGAAGACATCATAAATCTCAAAAATGGTTTTCTCCGATAGGAAGTAATTTTATATATACCGCAATTTAAGAAATCCCACGCTTCTTCCGTTGGACCGCAAAGATATTTTGAGTAATTTTTGCCTCGTCAGCCTCATTTAACTCTAAAAAGCGGCAGCCGTACTCAAACTTAGCATCCTCTTTTTCTATGATTCGAATCACCTGACAAAACATTGCTGAGACCTCCCGGTCTTCCAGCAGTTTGACCTTCAGCAGGAACTTATCACCTTCCTGGTATTGGTGTTCCGAGCCAATACATGCCCCGCCGACACTGATATTCAACAGCTTACAGGGTTTTTCTCCAATACCAATCCCTTGAAATGTGGTGGCAGTGGCGTCAATGTTGGTATTCAGACGGAAAAAAGCACGGTCATTTCCTACTTTAGCGATGGCCAAATCCTCTACTTGCCATATATGCTTCGGCTTTGGTGAAATCGTAGCCTCCATGTGAACAGCTTTCCGGTCATGATCATGATAGCCACGTATTTTCACATGGAGCGGTTCGGTTTCCTGGGAAATCTCCGCCTCAGAATACTGATAGAGTTCCGCTGTATTTCCATGAAGGCCCATCAGCTTTGCGGTAAAAAGCAGATCACCGTCCAGAGTAGTTACCTCTACCCGCATGCCTGAATAAATCTCAAACTCCTCTGTCTCCGCAGTCTCAACAGGGGTTTCAGCCTGTTCCATCTGGGATTTCTTCTTAAATAGGCTCAGTAATCCCACAACCGTACCTTCCTTCCTGTCCCCCTATTGTTTTCGCATATTGGAGAGACTTCACTTTTCCAGCATCTGTTTCATGGCTTCATCTGCCCAAACAACTCTGTTCCGGCCATATCTTTTGGCATCATACAGCATTGTATCCGCAATTTTTAAACATGCGTCATAGGAATTTTTCATCTGTGGAATCATCGTAACACCGCCGATGCTGATCGTAACCCATTGGGAGACTGATGGGTTATGCGGAATATGAAGATCCTCAACCGCCTGACGGACCTTTTTCAGGTGATCAAACGCCTTGACGGCATCTTCCCCAATTAGAAACGCGACAAACTCCTCTCCGCCATATCGGGCAAAAAAGTCTGTGCTCCGCTGCAGATACGACGCCGCTGTCTTTGCCACGCCAGCAATAACTTTGTCCCCAGCAGGATGACCAAATGTATCATTGTATACTTTGAATTTGTCAATGTCAAACATGCAGACAGAGAACGGAACGTGCAGGCGCATAGCCTCCTGCCATCTTAAAAGACTGTAGCTATCGTGGCGGCGGCGATTCGCTACACCAGTCAGCTGATCCGTCATAGACTGGTCTTCCACCTGTTTGCGGTATTGGTAGAGTTTGATATGGGTATTGACTCTAGCCTTTACAATCAATGGGTGGAAGGGCTTGGCAATATAATCCACCGCCCCCAAGGTCAGCCCCCGCTCTTCGTGCTCGATATCTGCAAGACTCGTAATTAAAATAACGGGAATGTGCTGGGTAAAGACTTCTTCCTGCAATTTTTTCAAGAGCATGAACCCATCCATGCCTGGCATGACCACATCCAGCAAGATCAGAGAATAGTCTCCGCTGCTGGCATAAGATAGCCCCATTTCTGGTGTGTGGACACAGGTGACATCATAATCCGAATCCAAAATGGACTTCAGCTGCATCGCTTGCAAAGGACTATCGTCAACGATCAATACCTTTTCCATTTTTTCACTCCTTATGTGAGTAGTATGTGACTTTTCATCCGTCTGACGGCAGTTAACATACGAAAAAACAGCCCTTTCATGATCTAATTTGTCAGACAGATCCACTGTAGCACCAAAGGATAAAACCCCGTCCTTTTAAGTGTTTTTTAGCGATGTTTAAAACATTTGAATTTTATTAGATCTCCAAAATATTCTATATAATTATAGGAAAAAAAACATAGCTTGTCAAGATAAGATAGGTAACGTCCCTTTTAAAATAAGTGTTGCCGGCTATAAACTCCGGCGATTTCACAAAAGCCCCCAACAACTATAACAATCATCGCAAAATGCGGTGGACTCAATTCTGGCTCAATTCTTATTCTTGCAATAGGCAAGAAAATATTATATTGTATGCCAAAAAATGTAGGTGTTTTAAGATTGCTCCAGCATTGCTACCGCTAGTTGCGCAAATGTTCAGTGGACTATATAGAAGTCAATCGAGGATCCTAATATTATTTTAGCATCATAACAAGGAGGGTATAAGACCTATGAATTTTTCAGAAAAGCTTTTGACCTTGCGGAAGACTAAAGGCATGACACAGGAGCAGCTAGCCGAGAGACTTGATGTTTCAAGACAATCTATTTCCAAATGGGAAAGCGGGCAGGCCGTTCCTGAATTGGAAAAGATTGTGGCATTGAGTACAATTTTTGATGTTACAACTGATTATCTGCTAAAGTCATCTGAGATTGATGATTTATCCGTGAAAACTGAAATGCTGGAAAAGCAGCAACAGCAGATGCTTTTCCGTGAACAACGGCAGCACCAGATTTGGGCTTGTATTCTATACTCAATCGCTGTGTACCTGGTATTCTTTGCAGTATGCTTTGTTGAGCATGACTTCTTCCTTTTTCACGAAACGGACATAATGGGAAAACCGGTTATATTCGCAGAATTTTTCATTGCAACCGCTGCTGTTATAGTTATTTGGGTTCGGAAACTTGGAAAAGGACAATAGCATAAGGGGGAAAATATAGTGGCCTTCAGCTTGAGGGCCACTATGTTGATACACAGGGGTTCGTCACTTTGACGAAGGATTTTGAAAATAGAGCAGTAGCAACACTAATCTGAAAAGAGAGCAGGTAACAGGATTGTGCATCTATGTATGGGCTGTAAACTGCTTTTCGGATTTATTAGAGAAAGAGCGGTATCATTTGATACCGCTCTTTCTCTAATAAATCCAGAGATTTAATACCAAAGCGTTCCGACGTAAAAAGCTAGTCCGCCACAAAGAAATAGCATGAATTGCCGGCTCTTCATAAGGGTGTATTCGTCTGATTGTTTCTATCAGTTGTAAATTATCTCCCCCACTAAACAAATTATCTCAATCTCGGCTTTGGTTCTTTGCTAACTGCTCCTTCTCCGCCAAGGGAAGGACCGTTGTTTTAAAGGGCCAATCTGTTACATAAATGCCGCAAACTCTCCTTTGAGCCGATCTTCTGCTAAATGGTACTGTATTTCACTCAGGATTCCGCTGTCTTTTAATGCCAGCAGAATCGCCCGCTGATGTTCAAATAAAAACTTGCAGTTGGTCTCTTTAGAAATCATATGAAAATTTTCCACACGGATCAGCCGCGCTCGTTCTCTCATCACATGCAGCCCCCTCTTCTTTTTAACATATGCATGGAAAACCCTTATCTTTCTACCCGAGTTGAGACAGGCCTGTCCTTTTTTCAAACGGGTTCATTTTGACCCCTTTCCAGGTACCGAAGAACTGGGACATTTGGAAATGGTAGGAACGCTTGTGCACCAACTGACCAGAAATCTGTCAGAGGATCAGATCCGGACTGCCGGATTTGACACCTATTTCGTGGATCACACCACGGGTGTGTATCCTCAATTTGCTTCCGGCTATCCCTGGTCGGCTTCTACCATGCAGGTCACAGGAGACGTCATCGCTGATCTGACAGAGGATTTGGCGGCGGATAGGGCGATGGCGTAAGCGCAACAAGACCGGAAAGCCTTGAAAACACTGGATTGTTGGTAGGATAAGCCTTTTCCGGCGGCGATGGTGTAAAGACAACCTGTTAAAATTTTCGATGGGACAAGCTGTTTCCAATCCAATTTTTGGGAGAAAATGCATTACAATGAAAATCAAGTTGCGGAGCTGATATATTAGAACCAAATAAAGAGCAACGGAGAACGTATGCAAGCGTTCTCCGTTTCCTTATGTCTCCCCGCCGGGAAAAACTAAAACTGTCTGATACCCATTTTGCGGCTCACTAAGAATTTCCATGGTTCCGTGATGCGCCTCAACAATTTGACGGACCAACAGAACACCTAAACCGTGTCTTAGCT